>JAGBLH010000219.1 GCA_017635515.1 Selenomonas sp. | reverse complement strand
GAACCACGATTATCGCGTCATTGCCTGTCCTGTATTCCATACGGAGACTGACGAACGCATGATTTGTTATCAGGCTATGTACGGCGCTGAGGGCATCTATGTACGTCCCCTTGCGATGTTTATGAGCGAGGTTGACCGCAAGAAGTATCCCAATGCGCCACAGAAATACCGTTTCGAGAAAGTGGAGGCTGATGAACCAAATGGGAATTGAAACTATGATGGCTTTACTGACAGTCATATCATTGCTGGCGGCGGGCACTACATGGGTATTCGCCTGGAAGATAAACCATCAGTGGTCTGACTTCATCGACAAGCAAAATGAAGATTGGGCAAAATTATGCACCCGGCTGAATGACGAATGGTTTAAGTTATACCAGACGATTTCAGAAAAGAATGCAACCGAAAATCGAGAAAGTGAGTGATTGAGCATGGGGGTAATGAGAGAACGCCCATCAAGACCGAAGACAGATGAATCTGCTGTAAATAAGCTGTACCCTCAGGACACCGAGCCGAATGAGTATCGCTATACCTCCCCTGCTTGGCTTGATGCCATTGCAGAAGGGCTGACCAAGGGAGCCGTGAAGCATCCCGGCGAGACATGGCGACAGATACCTGCTGACGAGCATCTTTCCCGTGCCATGCGGCACATCAACCTGTACCGCATGGGCGACCGCTCCGAGCCTCATCTGGTGAACGCCAGTATGAGGTTGATGATGGCGTTTGAGGTCAGCCAGCATGAGTAGACCAACGCCAAGGCAGCTTGCTTATATCGCCAAAATCGAGGAATACCTTGGAATCATGTTCCTGGGCAACACCAAGATGGATGCAACCTCGTGGCTGCACGACTATGCTCCGATTTATGAGCGGGAAATGTGGCTGCGATCACTGAACCATGATGCAGAGCTGGAAGCCGCTGATGCCAGAAGGGATTGGTGAGTATGAAGAAAGATGAATTGATGCCCTGCCCGTTATGTGGTAGTCAGCCTGTCCTTGATGAAGTGAAGCCCCATACGCATTCCGAATGGTTGAAAAAGGAGCTTCCCGACCTGCCGGATTCCCACGGCGAATGTTTCGTGGAATGCTGGAACTGCTCATGCGCAGTTGCAGCTCCGACAAAGAAGCAAGCCGTGGCATTGTGGAACAACCGCAAAGGATTCGTGGGCGTGGATGACTTCACCGTGATGATATTCGCTCTGCGGTATGCAGTGAACCGGCTCTCCTATGCGCCTGGGCTGGTTTGCGATTACCTTCGGGACAGGCTCCCGCTCCTGAACAGCAATCAGAAAGAAATGCTGGTTAAGGAACTGAAGGATAAGCTGAAGTACAGGGAATGCGCTGATGACATCGCAGAGCATTATGTGAAGAAGCTATTAGCGGAGGTGGAGAAACAGGATGGAAAATAATGTTATTGACCTGACAAAAAAAATGATGGAGGAAAGCAGCTTCGGAATTGTCTCTTGCAAGCACGACAGCGGAATAGCTGTGGCGGTCAAGGGCAACCCTCCGCAGATTGCTTTCGCGATTGCCTTGCTCATAAAGAATCTGCACGAGGAAGGCAAAGTACCGCTGAAGGAATTCGGCAGCATGATAAACGATGCTATGGCCATGATGCTTGAGGAGGGAGTCAAGATATGAAGAAGGTATATATCTGCTCGCGGTATCGCGCTGATGCGAGGCATACGGTTCAGGAGAATATCGACCGTGCCTATTTCGCCTGTGGGTGGGCGCTCTCGCATGGCTATGCGCCATTTGCCCCGCATCTTATCTACCCCCACTGCCTTGATGACAACGACCCTGATGAAAGGAAGCTGGGCATTGAGGCGGGGCTTGCGTTCCTGGCCGATTGCGATGAAGTCTGGCAATGGGGAGCCACGGTGTCAGAGGGCATGGCAAAAGAGCTTGCCATGGCAAAGACGTGGAACATCCCCATCAAGGTATTCAATAGCATCGGCATTCCGAAAGACCGCTGGAATCGGGAGGAAGAAGAATGCAGCATGACCGCAAAATCATTTTATCCGTCGGCAGCAATCGCCGGAGCGTAAGCTGGCAGCCGCAGACCATGATGCTGTCGGAGTTCTATGAAAAGCTCCGTATTCCCAGCCGTTCCACGGAGACGATGGCTGAGTACCTTGCCCTGAAAAAGTCCGAGCAGGACGACAAGAAGGACATTGGCGGGTTCGTGGCGGGCAGCCTCTCCGGCGCCCGCCGCAAAGCCGGGGCGGTTACGGGGCGTGACCTCATCACGCTGGACTTCGACAACATCCCGCCGGGAGGCACGGAGGATGTGCTGCGTCGTGTGGAGGGACTTGGGTGCGGGTACTGCATCTACTCCACACGCAAGCACTCCCCCACCACTCCCCGGCTCCGCATCCTGCTGCCATTCGACCGTTCAGCATCGGCGGACGAGTACGAGCCAGCCGCCCGCTACATGGCGGCGGCCATTGGCATGGAGTTTGCCGACCCGACCACGTTCGAGGCATCACGCCTGATGTACTGGCCAAGCTGCTGCGCGGACGGCGAATACGTCTTCACTTATGAGGATAAGCCCATGCTGTCTGTGGACGGTCTTCTCGATGCCGTCACGGAGAAGTACGGCGACTGGAAGGACGTGACGAACTGGCCACAGGTTCCCGGCTCGGAAAACGCCTATCGCAAGCTCGCGACAAAGCAATCAGATCCCGTGACAAAGGCTGGCATCATCGGGGCGTTCTGCCGGACTTATGACATCTACACCGCAATGGAATCATTTCTCCCCGGCATCTATGCACCGGTGGACAATATGCCTGGACGGTATACCTATCTCGGCGGCAGTACCACGGGCGGGGCCGTTATTTATGACAATGGACTGTTCCTTTACTCGCACCACTCCACTGACCCTTGCAGCGGAAGGCTGGTCAATGCGTTCGACCTCGTGAGGCTTCACAAGTTCGGGGACGCAGATGATGATGCCGGGGCAAACACCCCGGCGAACCGCCTCCCATCCTATCAGATGATGTGCGAGCTTGCCGTTGCGGATGCCAAGGTATCGAGGCAGCTTGCCAAGGAACGGGCAGAATCAGCAGTCAGCGACTTCGGCCAGCTTGCCACCCACGAGGATGACGAAGGCAGCCTGGACTGGACAACGGAGCTGGAACTGAACAGCCAGACCGGAGCCATCAAGGCGACCATCGACAACATTTGGCTGATACTGGAAAACGACCCGAACCTGCGTGGCAAGTTCGCATTGAACGAGTTCGCAGGGCGCGGGGAAATCCTCGGCGAATTGCCGTGGAGTCCATTTGCGGGCCGCAGGGCGTGGGCTGACAATGACAATCAGGGCCTGTACTGGT
The DNA here is from genome assembly GCA_017635515.1 of Selenomonas sp. Lineage (GTDB taxonomy): Bacteria > Bacillota > Negativicutes > Selenomonadales > Selenomonadaceae > Selenomonas_B. Next base: position 47,626 of record JAGBLH010000219.1, on the reverse strand, counting down.
ATTTCGAGAAGGTTTATAAGATTACAGGCAACGGGAAGATTGACGGCGCCCTGTCGCTCCACAGTGAGAAGCATAAGTTCAACGACGTAAAGAACTATCTCGGCGGGCTGCAATGGGATGGCGTTCCGAGGCTGGACACGCTTTTGGTGGATTACCTCGGCGCGGCGAACAGCAACTACGTGCGGGCCGTTACACGAAAGGCGTTCACGGCGGCAGTAGCACGGGCCATGACCCCCGGCTGCAAGTATGACACGATGCTGATTCTTTCTGGGCCGCAGGGCCTCGGCAAGTCCACGTTCCTTGACCGCATGAGCCGTGGGTGGTTCAACGATGGCATCCGCACCTTTGAGGGCAAGGAAGCCAGCGAGCTGTTGCAGGGTGTATGGCTCATTGAGATACAGGAACTGGATGCTTTCCGCAAGACGGATGTGTCCCGTATCAAGCAGTTCCTGAGCCTTCGGTATGACCGCTTCAGGGCTGCCTATGGGCGGCACGTCAAGGACATCCCCAGGTGCTGCGTGTTTTTCGGAACGACGAACACAACCGAGTTCCTGCGGGACAGGACAGGCAATCGTCGGTTCTGGCCCGTGGATGTCGGGGTATTCCAGCGGAAGAAGGACATCTGGAAACAGCTCAATCAGGAAATCGACCAGATTTGGGCAGAGGCGGTCATGCGGTGGCGCATCGGCGAAAGCCTCCACCTTATCGGCGATGTGGAAAATGAAGCAAGGGTCGTGCAGGAAGAACACAGAGAAGCCGGAAACCTCGAAGGACTGATAGCGCAGTACCTTGAAAGGCCGGTGCCAGAAGACTGGCAGAAATGGTCTTTGGAAAAGCGCAAAATGTTCCTGAACGGTGAAGGAACCGCAGAAAACCTCGTTCCCCGTGACAGGGTATGTGCCTTGGAGATATGGTGCGAGGTACTGAACGGCCAGATGAAAGACCTGTCGTACACAACGACCACAGAGATAAACGACATTTTAAGGTCGATGCCAATGTGGGAAAAGACGTCGAATGGACTGCGGTTTGGATACTGCGGATACCAGCGGGGATTTCGCAGAAAGCATTGACGAGATGTTTCCAAAGGGGCGAAACTTCGACTTTGCAGAACAATTTAGGCACGAAAGTCTAAGTTTAGGCACGAAATTCAACCCATTGTTTCGGGCTAGTTTGTTATCAAGTTTCAGGGCTTGTTTCGGGGTTGTTTCGGCGTGAAGCCTTGATATATCTATACTTATAGTTATATTGAAACATTGAAACATTTAATCTTAATAGAATAGAAGAATAGGTGTTTTAGAGAATATAGGTAAATAATGTATATGCCTAATGTACCTAATATACCTATATTGAGTAATATAAGGATTTGGAGGTGCTGTTTCGCCATGATTCCGGTTGAAAAATACGCCGCTGAGGCCGACAAAATCGAGTGGCTTGAAGGGCTGCTGAAGTCGCACGGCTCGATGCTGCGCGAGACGATTTTCGAGGAGGGTGCGAAGTTGGGCTTTTCGCGGCAGAGCATAAAAAACGCCCGCCGCTTCGAGGGGTCACGCATCGTGGCCCGTGAGGGCTTTTGGATTTGGCGAGGTTAGGCTATGCTTGAGAAACAGATTGAACGTCGCCTGGTCGATGGCGTGAAGAAGCTCGGCGGGATGTGCATGAAATTCGTCAGCCCCGGTACGCCGGGTGTCCCTGACCGAATCATCGTGACCGCCACGGGCAGAGTGATTTTTGCGGAACTGAAGACCGAGACTGGCCGCCTGACGAAATTGCAGCGGCACACGGTCGAGCAGTTGAAGAAACGCGGGGCTGACGTGAGGGTTGTCAAAGGCTCTGATGAGGTCAAAGCCCTGCTGGCTGAGATTGAGAACGATGATTGCATACGGAGACTGAAGGCGGTGATGGACAATGAAATTTAAGCCGTACCCCTACCAGCAGTTCTGCATCGACTATGTGATCCGCAATGTTGCTGTTGGTTTGCTGCTGGATATGGGATTGGGCAAGACGGTCATCACGCTGACCGCCCTCCATGACCTCCGTTACAATCGGTGGGAGGTATCGAAGCCGCTCATCATAGCACCGAAGAAAGTGGCCGAGGCCACCTGGACAGCTGAGGCTAAGAAATGGGAGCACCTGCGGATGATGCGGGTTGTTCCCGTCCTTGGCACGGTGAGCCAGCGATTGAAAGCCCTTGCCACTCCCGCCGATGTATATGTCATCAATCGCGAAAATACGCAGTGGCTGGTCGAGCATTTCAAGAACTCATGGCCCTTTGACATGGTGGTGCTGGATGAAAGCTCGTCTTTCAAGAACAGCCAGAGCAAGCGGTTCAAGGCGCTCCGCCTTGTCCGCTCCCGCATCCGGCGCATCGTGGAACTGACGGGTACGCCAGCAAGCAATGGACTGGAAGACCTGTGGGCGCAGATTTTTCTGCTGGACGGGGGTCAGCGGCTCGGCAAGACTCTTGGTGCTTACCGCGACAGGTACTTCGTCCCCGGCAGGAGAAACCAGACGACGATATTCAATTATGAGCCGAAGGACGGCAGCTTCGAGATGATTAAGCGGGCCATCAGCGACATCTGCATCAGCATGAAGGCCAGCGACTACATCAGCTTGCCGGACATCGTTTACAACGAGGTTCCCGTGGCTCTCGATGCCAAGGCGAAGAAAGCCTATGAGCAGTTGGAGCGTGAGCTGCTTTTGGAAGTGAACGACGAGACGATTACCGCTGGCAGTGCTGGCGTCCTGACTGGCAAGCTGTTGCAGCTTTGCAACGGTGCTGTTTACAGCGAGGATAGGAACGTCGTGCCAGTCCATGACTGCAAGTTGGATGCCTTCATGGAACTGGTCGAGCAGTTGAACGGGCAGCACGCTCTCGTGTTCTACGACTTCAAGCATGACCGTGACCGGCTGCTTGATGCGCTGGCAAAGACGAAGCTGCGGGTCAGGGTCTACTCGCAAGCGCAGGACGAGGCAGACTGGAATGCCGGGTTAATCGACATCCTTCTCGCCCACCCTGCCAGTTGCGGTTATGGCTTGAATTTGCAGCAGGGAGGCCATCATGCCGTTTGGTTTGGGTTGACTTGGAGCCTTGAGCAGTATGAGCAAGCAAACAAGCGTCTGCACCGTCAAGGGCAGGAGCATCCAGTGGTCGTTCATCATCTAGTCGTGCAGGGCGGGATGGATGAATCTGTCATGGAGGCTCTGAAGAACAAGGGAGATATGCAGGAAGCCCTGCTTGCCGCCCTCAAAGCCCGCATAAGCAGATTGTGCAGTAAATGCAGGTAGAAAAGGAGGATGCCCATGCAGAAGGAAGAAATTGCTGAAATAGCCCGTATTGCGGCGGTTGAGGCGTTGGCCAAGCGGGATAGCATCGTCAAGGAGGAGCTTGATGCCAGATACCATGATGTGAAGCTCTTGATGAAGAATTACCGCAAGCTGAAAGCCCACTATGCGCACGTCTCGCCGGAAGCGTTGGAGGTCAACGCCATCTGCTCGTTGAAGCGGAAGACTGGCTTGATGATGAGCCATGTGGACAGGATGCTGTCAGCATACAAGGCCCTTTGCGAGAGTGCCGTGGAACGTCACGAGGCGATGCGATGGGATGCTTTGTATATGCGGTATATTTCTGACGAGCGGCTGACCATTGACGACATCGCCGCCCGCCTGGGCGACGTTGACCGCCGCACGTTCTATCGGTATATTGACAGGGCTTTCGAGGATATGGCGGTGCTGCTGTTCGGCATCGAAGCCATCGGGACTTGGAAGCCGAAGAAATAGTTGCCGGGGGCTTTTCAGCCCTCGGCATTTTTCTGCTTTCGTGTGCTTTCCCGGTGAACATAGCCGCCCTCTCCTTGCTTTTCCGAAGCCCGCAATCCCTTACCACACAAAGGCTCAGAGAATATCGCTCCTACGGCGCAAAAATAATTTTCGTATATTCTTCTTTAGGCTATCGCAGGAAAACTGACCAGAGGGAAACCAGAAGGCATACAGAGAGCAGAAAATTTCGGCCCGTGGACATTCCGACTTTCAGTAGAATTCTTGGAAAATAATTCGTAAACATGATTGACTTATACGGTTAGCGTGTTAAGATGAAGACAAGATAAATCATAACACCTGAACAGAACGAAAGGGGTTGGACGACATGACGAAGCGGGAAAGATTTGCGAAAGCACTGTGGGAAACCTTCAGGTATGAGCTGCGCAAGGATGACAATATAAGATTTGTTCGCGGGTATGCTGATGAGAATATAGCTGATGTGGTTATCACACGGGCGGACGGATGCAAGGCAACCGTGGATGCTTATGACATCCAGCTTGGCTGCTTCCAGTGATGAAAGCCGAAACCAGCCGAAAGGCTGGTCAGCCGGAATTGACCTACCGGCTCTGATGTTGGCAGGTTGATAGCAGAAAGGGGCAGATGAAAATGTTCGTAAATACGTTTTTCCGTGTGGAGCCATCGTACAACAGGAAGGGCGAGCTGGTGACGACGAAGGTGCATGGCTATGACTTGTCGGCAAGTGGTGTGAGGATGCTTGACCTTGACGGCTACGCCCCGATTTTGGAAAAGTTCGGCGGCTGGTTCAACAAGAAGTCCCGCTGCATTTCCATTCCCGCAGAGGTGTCCCGCCTGGAACTCGCAAACTGGCTGGAATTCTACTATGGCGGCGAGGGCGATAATCCGAATGGCCAGCTGAATGCAGTGTATGTTGGAATTTAAGTAGAATTTCTTGAAAAATTTTCGTAAACATGATTGACTTATACGGTTAGCGTGTTAAGATGAAGACAAGATAAATCACAACCACCTGAACGGAACGAAGGGAGACGATTGAGATGTCGGCAAACATGAAGCAGTTCGTAGAGTATTGTGAAGCGTATGATCAGACTGGAAGCAAGAAATTTCGGGATGAGGCTATTCGGATTTACTGGATGCTGACGGGTACGACGCTCGCAGCAGATGAATTCGAGGACAGGTACTTGGATTTGATGCACGAAAATTGGTAAGCCGAAACCAGCCGAAAGGCTGGTCAGCCGGAACTGACCTACCGGCTCTGATGATGGCAGGTTAAGCAGAACGAAGGGAGCTGGCCGAAATGACGAAGATGGAATATGCGATGAAGCAGAACAGCCGTGAGATTGAGCAGGTTGAGAAGAAAATCATGGACAGCCTTGAGGCGATCAAGCGCAGCACCGAGCGGGCCTTGGCAGCAGAGAACAAAGCCTTCTCGACGGACATTCCGAGCATTGCTTGCTATGCGGCAGAACTCAAGATGGCGCAGGAAAAGTTGGAGCTTTTGTATCAGCATCGTCAGACGCTTGAAATGCTGGCAGCCGATGAAGATTGATGAGAGGGCGGCAGAGATGAAGAACGTAAGCGAATTTGACATCAGTCTGAAGAAGTTGTCCTGGGACAAGCTGTTCGACAGCGAGGAGGAATTGGTTGAGGCTATGATGGGCTGTCCGGTAGAACGGACTGCCAGCCGACATGGACTTGTGCCGAAGGGTTATGAGTATATCGCCGGGTTCCAGCGGTACTATGCCAAGAACCGCTGCCTGACCGACAAGCAGATGACCCAGCTCAAAAGGCTGGCGAAGTCTGTGTATGTCGGCATCAAGGGCATGAACGTGGGTGGCTACATCGCAATGTGCTGGTAAGCTGGCGGGCCTTGTTGCCCGCCTTTTTCTGTGTCTTGCGCCTGTGACGCTATCGTGTTATGATGGTAGCATAGAAAGGATGTGGTCGGAATGGCACAGAGCAAGGCGCACATGGCGGCGACCAGCCGTTATGAGCAGAAGGCATACGACAAGCTGTTGATACGTCTGCGCAAGGATGCAGATGTGAACGGCAGCACTGTCCGCGCCCATGCAGAGTCGCGCGGTGAAAGTATGCAGGGCTTTGTAGTCAGGGCCATCACGGAGACGATGGCACGAGACAGAGCCGGGATAACAGAATGAGCAAAGACCCGCAGAGATGCGGGTCTTTTTGTGTCCGCGTTTTCCCCAAAATGGCATCGCGCATCGCATAGCGTCAGCCCTCTCAAATCAAGCGCCCAGAGGCGCATCGCTTCTCAGAGCTTCTCCGCAGCCCTCGAATACAATCCCCTTCGCAAGCTGCGTAAATCCGCTCTCAGCGAGTACCAGAGGCTTGCATTTTGGTGATTCAGTAGTCCTGGGTGGTCAGTTGCGACTGTGAGTAAAATTTCTTGAAAACTTTTCCGAAAAACTATTGCAATATACAGATAGCGTGTTAAGATGAAGACAAGATAAAGAACACCACTTGAACAGAACGAAAGGGGGTCAGACGATATGGAAAACGCAACGGAAAAGGCCGCCCGGCTCCAACGCGGGGACAGCTTGTACTGGTACTGCATCATGACCGTCTACCACGACGATGGCAAGATAGAACGCAGCATCGTTCGGGATGACAGGACAGGCGCACCGTTCATCGTCAAGTCCTATGAGAAGCCGTTGGACGAATGTTACAGCCGGAAAGCGGCGGCAGTTTACTACACCTACTGCCACGGGTACAAGGAAGCGTTGGCCTGTTTGGCCCGCTGATAGCCGAAACAGCCCAGGCGGGCTGTCAGCCGGAGATGACCTACCCGCTCTAATGATGGCAGGTCGGGAAGGAGGTTTGATGAATTATTTTCGGAAAAATTTCCGAAAAACTATTGACTATAACGACTCACAGGGCTAGAATGAGATTATAGGGAAAGAAAAATTCCCGAAAAGCTCAGAGAAGTCCTCGGCAGCGGGTTGGTCAAGCTGCCCAGCACAACTGATAGCCAAGATTGGCCGGTGGCGACGGCTGGCCCGCATCAAGAGGCGGGAGTACATTATAGGCAAAGTCAGCAGACTATCTCAACGGTTCTATACACTCCCTCTCGCCACTGACGTGGCTTTTTCTTTGCCTGAAGTCATATCGGGCTTGGCAGGTCTGGCCAGCGAAAACTGTTTCACGGAAGTAAATCCCGTCTTCCAGCCATTCGCGCTTCACTGTCTCCCCTTCCCTCAGCTCCGGCAATTTGCTCTTTGCCAATGCGGATAGTTCTGACGCCACTGCAAGCAGTACATCTGAAGCACCCATCATGCGTCCTCCTCATCATCGTCGCCAGTTTCGTCAACGAGAAGTTCATCAACTGTGCAGCCATAGAGCTTGGCTATCTCAACCAGCTTGTCTGCTCGTGGCTTTGCTAGTCCGCGTTCCCACTTGCTGACTGCCGAAGGCACCACGCCGAGAATCTTTGCGACCTCGTTCTGCGTGGGGATAACGCCTTGCAGCCGACGCTTTTTCATTATGTTCATGCGCCCACCTCCTTCGTTCATGCGTTGCTTTTTTGTAAAGTTTATGTAACTGCATTCTCATCTTAACACTATAATTCATATTTGTCAACTGTAATTCAATAAGTTATGCGGAGGTTTTTTGCTTGACCATGTGAATTAAATTCATTATAATAGACTTAAAAGAAAGGTGGTGCTAACCATGAAAGACTTCGGCTCAAGACTCAGAAAGCTCCGCCGCGATGCAGAGATGTCACAAGCCGAGCTTGCTGAACAACTCGGTGTTGTGCCTTCGGCTGTCGGCAAATATGAACGTCTTGCAGATTCATACCCCAGCGTAGAAATTCTGCTGAAGATTGCTGACTACTTCAATGTCAGCACAGACTACCTCCTGCGCGGCATACAGCCCATGGCCATCGTGGAAAACAACATCAGCGGGGAGCTTACCAACAGCCCGCTCATTCAGGCCAACCACGGCAACGTGCTGGTCAACGACCGCAGCCTGTCGCCGGAAGCCATTGAGCTTTTGCACATCTATGAGTCCCTGTCCGGCAGGGAACGTCTCAAACTGCTCAATTTTGCCGTGGATATGGAAGAAAAGAGCAAGGAAGGTGCATCGACATGAAACGCGCAGCCCTCTACATCCGCGTCTCAACACAGGAACAGGCTCAGGAGGGCTACTCCATCGGCGAGCAAAAAGAACGGCTGATAGCTTATTGCAAAGCGCATGACTGGCTTAGTGCCGATGTTTATGTGGACGGTGGCTACTCCGGCAGCAATCTCAACCGCCCTGGGATTCAAAAGCTCATGGACGAAACAGATAAATTCGATGTGGTGCTCGTCTACAAGCTCGATAGGCTTTCCCGCTCCCAGCGTGACACCCTCTATCTTATCGAAGAAGCATTCCTGCCCCACAATGTCGATTTTGTCTCCATGCAGGAGAGTTTCGACACCGCCACGCCATTCGGCAAAGCTATGATAGGGCTGTTGGCTGTCTTTGCCCAACTTGAACGTGAGCAAATCAAGGAACGTACACGGATGGGCCGCATAGCAAGAGCCAAATCCGGTCTGTATCGCGGCGGTGGCAATGTCCCTATCGGCTATGATCGCACCAACGGCAAGCTCACCATAAACCTTTACGAAGCCGAGCAGGTCAGGAAGATATTCGACTGGTATCTCGCGGGGCTTTCAATTCAACGTATAAGAAAACTCATGTCAGAGGCAGGATACACCACTCGCTATGGCAATTACAGTTCATGGTCAACAGTTCGCAGCATCCTCTGCAATGTCGTATATACAGGCCGCATGGATTTCGGAGGCGTTACCGTGGAACACGCACATGAAGCAATCATAACTGAAGAACAATTTCAAGCAGCAAGAGAACTTCAAGCCAAACGGCACCAGCATTCCTCAAACTTCCGAACCAAAAATCTTCTTACGGGATTGCTTGTCTGCGGACATTGCGGAGGCCGATATTATGTGAAGGCCAGTAGCCATCATCGCTACTATTCATGCTACTCCCGCACCAAACATATGCCTACGATGGTCAAAGACCCAAACTGCAAAAATAAGCATTGGCGGAAAGATGACTTGGAAGCTGTCGTTGACCATAAGGTTCGCGAGGTTCTACAATCTCCCAAACTTGCTGCCGAGATTGCTGCATCTCGCAAGCCGGAGCCAGTTTTATCCAGCAAGAATGCCGACATCGAAAAACGAATCAAAGCCATCGACAAACAAATTGCCAAACTGATGGAGCTATATCAGCTTGACGACATACCACCAAACGTGCTTGGCGAAAGCATCAACAAGCTCTACAATGAAAAGACCGCCTTGGAAGCAGCCATCGTCCCAGACAAAGAAAACCCCCAGTCGATTCCTTTTGACTTGGCCCAGGAACTCATTGCCGATGCCGCCCAGGTCTGGGACTTCGCCGATAAAGCACAGAAACGCCGCATTCTGGAAAGCCTTGTTTCCCGCATTGTCCTGAATGGTGACGATGTTACAATCGAATGGGCCTTTTGATGGCACAAAAAAAAATCCGCAGCAGGATACTGTCCCGCTGCGGATTTCCATGCGCTTTCCGAACAGATAACTCTCAGCCCTCCCTGTCCTTGATGATGTCCCTGAACACCATCGCCGCCACGCCGATTACTATGCCGTTTATCAGTATCTCCACGACTTGCTTCGTGAAACCAAACAGCATAAAAGTCGGCAGAGCCAGCAGGACAGGAATGACATACAGCAGATGAATTCGCCGCATTTGCAAATTCCTCCCTTCTATGCTATGATTTTTCCAGCCAAAGGGGAACTTCCTTGTTCCCCTCGGCTGGCCCCTCACCCCAGATTAGCGTTTGTGCTTCCTATGGCGGTTACGCTTCCTCTTGGGTGAGGCTTTTTTGTTTGGTGGCCTGTGCTTTCGTGCTATCAGAGCTACCGCGATAGTAACTACTGCGTTCACAAGTAAACCGACCAGCCATTTGATGTCGTCCTTATCCATTTGCTTTCACCTCCTTTCCTTGTCCTCATCTTCATTCTAACACGCTAACCGTATATTGCAATAGTTTTTTCTAAAAATTTTTCTGAAAAATCTAAATGTCCACGGGCTGAAAAATTCTGCTCTCTGGATGCTTTCTGGTACGCTTCTGGTCTATTTTGCGTCAATGGCCTAAAGAAGAATATACGAAAATTATTTTTGCGCCGTATAAACGATATTCTCTGAGCCTTTGTGTGGTAAGGGATTGCGGGCTGTGGATAAGTTTGTGGACAACGGTGTGTTCACCGGGAAAGCACACAAAAAGCCCCACGACCGAGGAAAATTCCTCAGCCGTGGGGCTTTTCTGCTTCAATACTCAATCTCTGTCCTGACATGACGCTTCTCGTCATCGAAGAAAATTCTGCCATCCTCGATACTGTCATACCTTGGAAACGTCCTCGCTAGAGATTCATCCGGGCGACTCGACCTCCGCAGGATGTCCCGCACATTTTGCTTCTCGCGGGTTGTCAACGGGGTCTTCGAGTACACTACTACTTTCATCTGGCGATGCCTCCCTCTGCTGTCCTCGGCGCAACTCCTTGTCGGGATCTGCCTCGAACAGCCTTCTCTCTATCTCCGGGCGCATATCGGCGAACAGGCCATCCTCGTCCGCCGCCAGCGCACCCATAACCTTGTCTGCAAACAAGACCCATGCACGGCTGTCCATGCTATGCGCCTCCTTACAAATGCTTCACACGCTGGCTTTCCTCGGCTCTTTTGGCATTGTTCCATCTGTCGATAGTCCCGACCAAATAGCCTGTGATGCGCCTGATGCGCTCGAACTTTGCCCTTGCCTCAAAATCCAGCATCACACAACCGCCCTCCACTCCCGTGATGGTGAGTTTCGTGAGCGGCGTCACAGTTCGCTCCTTCGCCAAGGCAAGGTACTGCCTTATTTCATCTTCCGTGATGTCCGGCACGTCCTCCACGATAATAATCACACCGTCGATACGCATAGCGCCTCACCCCTTGATTTCCGTACACCAGCGTCGCTTTCCCGCATCGAAGAAGATGTTGCTCCCCTTCCTGCGCTTGAACCGTGACGGGAAAACATTCGCCAAGTCCCTATCCATACTTCGTGAATTCTCAAGGATATAACTGATTTTCCGCTTGTCTTCCTCGGACAGCGGCATAGCCGACCAAACCTTCGTATTCATGCGCTCACCTCAGATACTTGTCTGCCGTAGCCAGGAATGCGATGGCTGCGTCCTCTGTGTAACCCTGTTTCAGCAGGTAGTCTATATCGTTCTGTTCGTAGGGCTTTCCATTCGGAGCAATGCGTCCCTTCTGCGTATACTTCGGTTCTTTGGACAAAAGCTCGATTGCATCATCCACAGTGTAGCCATGCCCCACGAGGTACTTGATGTCGTTTTCCTCATAGGCAGCTCCGTTGGGAGCCAGGGTTACGCAAGACGTGCTCCCAGCATCGCCCACAATTTCTGCTGCTGTCCGGGTACTCTGCCCTTGTACCATGTGTCCAGCCCCGTAAGACTTGGTTCCCGTGGCGACATAGCCCCACACGTTTTCTGCACCATAATCTCCGGCGATGGAGGACTTCACGATACGGTTACGGCTCGAACTGTTGCCCCAATAATCACCATCACCTGTGGCAATCACCACATGGTCTGGGCCATCAGAGCGACAGTAATTTGTTTCGAGAAGGCAGATGTCACCCATCACGCCGCCTTCCTCCGGCTCTTTCCACAGACCGTTAGCCTTGGCATAATCCATCAGGTTTGGAACCCACATCAGGTTTCCTTGCGAACCATCCTCCATGAGCTTGCCCATAAAATGATTCGCATGGAGCAGGAAATCACGCACCCAGGCAGTACAGCCGTTGTTGCCGTAGCCCTGCGACCCGACACGGCTGTCCGCATAAGCAGCCGCAGACGGAATATTGCTCGCTGAATATTTGTCCGTGGTATCAAGAAAAGACAAGGCATCAGCACGGGTATAGCCATTGTTCAGCAGGTACTGGATATCATTGTCATCATAAGGCTGACCATTCGGGGCAATCTCCCTCGTGTCCTCCTGCTTGCTGACTGCATTGATACCGGCATACCGCATGATACCTTCCGCTATGGCCTTGGCAAACGCTTCCTGCCGATCACGAAGGGCTGCATTATCTGTAAACTCGTCGATGAACGCAGTCTCCACAAGGATGGCTGGCATATCCGTTCGCTTCAAAACGCAAAGACCAGGACGCTCCTTGAGTCCACGGTCAACTGTACCAATCTGTGCGATGAGCTTTTCCTGTACCGCTTCTCCTAAAGCAGACCCCTGTGTTCCAAGTCGATACACGCAAGTCTCTGTCCCCTTTGCGACACCATTGAACGCATTACAATGAATGCTCACGAACAAATCTGCATCCCACTCGTTTGCCACATCAGGAACACCGTAAAGGTCGTCCGTTTGCAGGAGATATGTTTCTACTCCCGCCGCATTCAACTTTTCTGTGACCATCGCGCCGACATTTGCAGCTACGTCCGACTCCCGCAAGCCATAACCACAAGCTCCGGGGTCTGGGTTGCCATTCAAAGCATGGCCGGGATTGATGAACACTTTCATTTCTCTCACCTGTTCCCTTTCTACCGTTTTGGTTCTTATCACATCATAAAAACCAAATCAGGCTTCTTTTGGTTCTTACTTATTCGGCTTGAACGTATCTTTCAGATTATCCACGACATCTGCAATTTGCTGTCCCTGAGCTGCCACGTTTGCGACCTGCCCTAATGTCTGGCTGACTTGGCTCTGTTGTAACTGTGCTCTTTCCGCCAGTCCTTTGCCAGTCAGCACACCGACCAAACCGCTGATAATGCCAATGGGAATTTCTGTTCCCACACTAGCTCCCGACTTATAGGACAACAGCACCCATCCGATAATAGCTATTACGCCCATGACCACCAAGCCCCAGGCTATCACAGTATTCATGTCTTTCATTTCTCGCCACCCCTTTTTCTTTCTCCCATCGGAAAAGTTCTGGTAATGCGAGCGAGCAAATCAGGAGCCATATCGCCCTTGTGCTCGCAGTTACAGAAATGAGCAAACTCGTTGATACGCTCGTCCACAAGGTCAAGTCTTCTGTGCATGGCATCCACTTTGGCATTAAGAACAGCAATCCTTTCACTCATTTCTGCTTGCTGGCGAATGGCTTGCTCGCAAATGCTCTCCATTTTACTGATGGAGTTTTCCAATCGCTCCATGTTGCGATTCATGGACTTTTCCATCGAATTAACGCTGACGCGAATGGGGTCAACCAACGGCTCCACATAGTCTTCTTTCAAATGCCGTGAAAACCGCCACTCAAAAACGAGGATGGCGCAGATACCGCTGACTGCCCCGCTAAGTACCGTGACAATCTCTCTTTCCATTGTCCTCCACCTCCCTCACCATGTCTTATGCACCAGCCTATACAAAAAACGGCGGCAGCATCCATACATGATGCCGCCGCCGTCCTGAATCTCTGTCGCCTTATTCCTTCGGAATCTTGGACTTTACTTCCTCGCAGAACGCGAAGAACTCCTCATAGGCTTCCGGCTTGGTGTCCTTCTGCCGAAGAATTGCAATCTGGTCGTCAATGCTGTAACGAGTATTGATGACGGCTGCAATTTCCTGTTCACGGGTCAGTTTGCTTTCCTGAGTTTCCATGTCTGTTTCCTCCGTTTCTTTATAACGCAGACCGGGGCGGACACCCCAAACAGCGTCTTAAATAACACATCCATACGTCTGGCGGCTATCACACCGCCACGACGGATTGCATGGCCTTTCCACGATGCGTGGGAATTCGCCGCTTCTGCCAGCGTCAGCTTGCCCTCAGCCACCCTCGCAACGAACTTCTTCAGCTTCCTTCTTTGACGAATGATGCTGTCCCTCGCCATGCGTCGCTTAACCTTGCCTGTTTCTGTCAAGGTTAGCAACACTTTCAAAAACCGAAGGCCATGCCGCAACTTGACGATATGCGTCTTCTTCTGGTTGACCTCTATCCCATAGAAGGAACAAGCCCCTACCAGTTCCCGGACAGCTTTTCTCGCCTCGGCTTTTGTGCGAAACAGCATATAGCCGTCATCCATGTAGCGTCCGTAAAAACGAACACGCATCCGCTCCTTGACGAAGTGGTCGATGGCTGACGGGTATGCCACTGCCGTTATCTGCGATACTTGGCTTCCTAAACCAAGGCTTCGCCCCGTATACCCTTCCAGCACATTTTCACGCCTGACACGTTTGTAGGCGATACGGCTGTTCGGGTGTCCGAATGGCAGGACAAACTGCTCCAACAGATGCAGGATGCGTGAGTCAGAAAACTCTTTCCCATACATCCGAAAGCAATAACTGTGCAGGATGCGGTCAAAGAACTTCGAGAAGTCAAAGACCACGGCCCAGCCATCGTTCGAGAAACCATTCTTCCGATAGAACTGCTGCAAATGCGCTGTCAGCCGATCAAGCGCCTGGTCAACGCCTCGTCCTTCGAGGCAAGCACCGTTGTCATAGATAAGACCCCGGCGCAGCATGGGGACGAGAACATTGTCGCAAGTTGCTCTCTGGATAACCCGCTCCGAGAAATGGATGCTGCGTATGTGACGCACTTTGCCACGTTCCTTGGTGTCGAACTCCACGAAGCCCTTCGTGATGTCCCGTCCACGTTCCAAGGCTTCTCTCGCAAGCTCCATATTCCTGAGAAGGTTCATCTGGTATCGCTGGACACTTGCTTTCCAAGTGACGTTCCTTCTGGACTTCCTGTTTGCCGCGAAAAGAGCACGGTAGCTTGTAATGCTCGAAAAATCGTCGCATCGTGCATATCTTGCCCTTTTCTTTTCCTCTCTCGCGGCCTTTCGGCGCTGGTATCTTCCTTCGCGCCGCCGCTCAAGCGATGTCACGATATAGTTGCCCCCTTGGGCCTCGTGTACGGCAAACCGTCCCTATGGGGCGTGTGCGTCCTAGAACAGCCGCGTAGCGTCACCGGGCATGGAGCAGAGGCAGGTACGCACCGGAATCCTCTGCCATGCACGAAAGCGTCCGCCCGGACGCATCACGAGGCATATTTACCCTTTTGCTTGGGAAGGTCATGCGCTCCTTCCAATGATTTCTTTGAATGGTACTGCGTTCGGCCCTTTGCGGGCTTACTTGGCCTGACCCAGCCTTTCGACTATCTTGGAATCACAGCGGCGCCCGAATGCCCGTGTTGCTGGCGTTGTTGTTGTTGGCGTTGCCGTTGTTGTTGACGTTGCAGAAGTTCGTGGCATTCGTCCGGTTAGCAGACAACTCCCACCAGTTGCACCGGGAACCAACCAGCAAAAATGCAGCGCATGGCCTGTATGCCGTTTTCACGGCTGAAATTGCTTGATGAACTTGGCACTGTCCGCCTTGCGCCAGCCCCGAAGGAGCTGGGCTTCCTTGACAAGCAGCTCGGTCACAGACTGGAACTTGTCAGGACTGACGGAAAGCGTCGTAAGCATGAACTGAAGGAGCTGAAATATCTGCTCCACCGTGATGATCGCCTGTGTCTGGTAGTCCCTGCGCATCTCCGCTTCCCGCAAATTCTGCGGGTAGATGCTGTTCGCTGCTGTGATGTTGTCCATCAGGCGAATGACCCTCTCCACCATCGGAAAGGTGAAGACAGGCCGCCACCTCTTTGGCACGATTTTCTCACTCATCACGAACCGTGTCAGCTCCGCCCGTATCAAGGTCGCAGTATGGTAGAACTCCAAATGGCTCTCACTTCGGTTTCGCTTCAACACGCTCATAGTTCTGCTCCTCCGTTCTTGGTCGATACTAACCGCCCCACATGGGGGCGGGAGTTAGTGATTACCCGATACGGAAGCACAGCGGCGCCCGAATGCCCGTGTGGCTGGCGTTGTCGCGGCCGGCGAGGCCGTAGTCGCCGACGCTGCAGAAGTGCGTGGCATACGTCCGGTGAGCAGACAACTCCCACCAGCTGCACCGGGAACCACCGTTGCCATCGCCCTTGATGATGTGCTTCGAGCCACCGTAGAAGATGGGGTACTGGAGATTGCAGCCGCCACCGCCAGTGCCGAATCCCGGCTGGCTCCAAGTGTGATGCCCGAATACCTCAACCTCAGTGGGAAGCCAAAGTTTGCCAGCATTTGCCCAAGACCAACTCGTATCCTCAGATACCGCTCCACCTGCTGAGTAGCGTTCCTCAAGCAGAGCACGTTTGGTGATAATATAAGGCTTAAGGTCGGTCGGCAGCTTGGCATAGATGCCATTCGTCTCATCGTTAAGCGTCTGATACAACTCGCTTGCCAGCCACGGATGTTTCACCGTTGCCGTGCCGTTGTTGGTATCAGACGAATTCATACGCTTGCCGCCAGCAAGGCAGTCACGGCTGATAAAGTCGATATGCCCGCCAATCTCAGTGTCACCACACTTACGATAGGGGTTGATACCAGCTACTTCCATGACTACTTTCTCGCCCGTGGTGAGCGTAATGGTCTTGAAGTCACCAATGTGGATGCCCTCAAAATCCTCTGCACGAGCGCGACCATTGATGCTTGCCCAGCTCTCGGTCAGCTCCTTGCCGTAAGGCACACCGCCCTGCAAGAAGATTTCCTTCATGAACTCTGCGGCTTCTGTACCGCTGAGGCGACCAGTCCCGTTGGCCATATCTACGATGAAGCCGTCGGTCTTTTTGAAGCCGGTCTTGCTCGGAAGTTCGTTTGTCTTAATCATTTCTTTCGTTCCTCCCTATACTTTCTTCACTGCGGCAATAGGAATGCGCCCATCTGTCATGAGCTGCCTCCCATCCGCTGTCAACAGCGGAGCGTATACTACGCCACTAATGACGCTTGCCATCAGCCCGTACAGTTCGCTCAAGCACTCTCCCTGATTCATTTCCATAGCTCGCACAAGGCCAGCTACCGCAGAAGTGAGTGACGTTTCGTTGTCATTTTCAGGTCTTGCACGAACCGCATAGGCTATAATGGGTGTGCCATCGCGGGCAGCAATCTCGTCGCCGTTTGACGTTACAAGTGGGGCCTCTACATGACCGGCAATGAGATTGCCAGCCAGCATATCGAGGTCATAATTACTTGCCCCGCCTCCGACATTGAAAACGCCGTATGCCATGCTATGCGCCTCCTCATAAAATTCTATAAGCGTAGATTTCCACACCACTCTGAGTGCCAATGGAATCCTTGCCTTGTGTCGCAAGGGGTGCTGCTACCTCTCCCGCAATGACAGCGGCTTCGAGGTCATCCACTTCTGCGTCCACATCATTGATAAGCTCCTCAACCTCTGAGGAAAGAGATTCAAGAGCCGTTGCTATCTGGACTGCGGCGGTGCTGGTCGCGTCCGTCGTCTGCCGGATGTCTTTGATATGTTCGCAGAGGGCTGTCAGCCCCACGGCTTGCAATATCTTGCGCTGTGCCATAGGCTTTTACCTCCCTTACCTAATCATTGCCAGACAGGGACGACAAATCCCCTTTAATAATGGCATTGGTGAGGTTCTCTACCTCCGCGTCCACGTCATTGATGAGGCCCTCGACCTCTGCCGTCAAGTCTTCCAAAGCCCCAGAAATCTGGACAAAGGCGGAGCCAGCTTGCTCCGCCATTGCCCTAATTTCCTTGATGTGGTCACAGAGAGTAGTCAACCCCTCGGTCTGCACTGTTTTATGCGCGGCCACGGGGTCAAACCCTCTTACTCGCCGCCCTGGGCTACGTCGTCAGCCAGGAGCGCTGCGATTTCCTCGGCAGTGTAATCGCTGATGTCGCTCTCGACCAGCAGGCTGGTAGCGGGGATGCCACCATCCTGTGCGAAGCCGTTGGCATCCGTGGTGCGGATGTTGCCAGCCGTGAAGGAGTTGGCAGCCAGCTTCTGCTGGACATCGGCAGCAGCCACGCCGCTGTCGGTGAGGTTGCCGCTGGCATCAAGGCCAGCGAGGTCGCCAGTCGTAGCGCCCGTAACCTTGTCTGCCTTGTCATTGTGGACATGACCAGCAGCCGCAAAATCGGATGCCTTGCTGCCGCTGTCGGTGAGATTGCCATTGGCATCAAGGCCAGCGAAGTTACCAGCAGTTGCGCCAGCCACTTTCTCAGCAAAGCCGGAGAAGTCGAAGGTACCGGTGTAGGCATCATACTTGTAGACGGGAGTCTCGTCCGTGCCTACATTGATGACGGCAACATTCGTGCCTGCGGGATATTCCTTGCCAGCGCCTTCCTTGAAGTCGGCGGTGGTGGTGAAATCATCCTCAACATTGTAAATGTTGTTCAGAACGCTTGCGGACAGGGCAGGCAGGTTGGCAAAGGTCACACTGCCAGCGGGCTTAAGAGCACCAACGAGCGCCGCATTGATAGACGCTTCAACCTGCGCACCGGTCTGGAAATTGCTGTCATTCTGAAGGTCACTTACCTTAGTGGGCAGCTCGGTCTTCTTGGCAAAGGTCAGCTTGAGCTGCGCAGCCAAGTTCTGAATAGTAGTTTTTGTGGTGATGTTCTTGCTAGGCATTTTCTTCTACCTCCATAAAGATACAAATTGAACTTTTCTTTGCGCGATGCTTTGGTTTCAGTCGCCATCGCCAGCGTTGCCAGAGTCTTCCTGTGCATTGTCGCCATCAAGAATTCTTTCGACATCCCGCTGAACTTCGGCCTCGTCAACAAGATCGCGTGTGGACATGACTTCTTCAGAATCCACAGCCAGGGCTTCGTGGCTGTCAAACGTCAGCCCGTGGCCGGCTTTTACTGCCAGCCGCCCGTCTCTCCCGTATTCAAGGCCGGGGCCTACGCCACTCGAAGGTGCACCTCCTTTGCTGAAAAGAGTGACGGCTACCTTGATGTCCCCTGCGGGACGACGCTGAGCATAGAAGCGAACAAGCCCATCAAGGGACTCGCAGCCTCCCATCATGCCAGCTTTATCCGCAATGCTGAAATAGCCGGGAACGCAGCCGCCCACAGGCACGAGGGCTTTGGTCGCATCCGTCTCCTCAACATCACACACGAATTTATAGTCCGGCGAACTTTCGCTTGCCGGAACCCAACCGCTTGCGGGCAGGGTCAAGATATAAGTGCCATAGTATCCGCCTATGGGGTACTTGGCGAGGGCTTCGTCGATATATTTCTGGACAGCCTTGATGGTGGCAAACGCCTCCGGGTCAATGGCCGCCGATACTGCATCCACATCACCGACTGCTGCGATGATGTCAAAAGTTGCCAGCTTGCCAACAATCGAGCTTGCCGGACGAATCCATTCAGGCTCTCCTTCCAGCACCAGATAGGTGTAGGGAACCTCGCCCAAATCAGGGTCTTCCGCATAGAGCAGCAGGCTCGTGCAATAGAACCCTGTCTCCACGTCTGCGCTGTTGATTTGAACCGTGACTTGGCACTCGCCATCAATAGGCGACCCCACATCACTGATTCTTGCATCCATGACATAATCCGCAGGAACCGTCATGGTCTTTGGTGTTTCTCCCTCTGGAATTGTGCCTTTGCCGACAGCCACTCTGGTATAGTGCATCTTGCACCGACCAGCCAGCACCTTGCCTATAAGGGCGATGCCTGGGAGGCTGCCATAGCATCCGTCTTCATACCTAGCCATTGTTTTTCCCCCTCATCAATCAATTCTTTTGGGTTTTATGCGGGTCTGTAACATCGACCCAGAACGTCCAGAATCGCCTCTGAGCGTCCTTTTGCTGTCAGGCAATATAGTATTCCTATCCTGCCGCTGAAACGCTCCATGGGCAACGCTGGCGTCCAATTCAGCCGTTCTTTCCGCATCAGGCATCGCTGTGTCCAAATGGCGTTCAATATTCACGCCCCTTGCTACTTCCATCCTCTCTGCATCTGTTCGGCTCGCATCTGGGTAAAAGCCCTGAATGTTTCTCTCAGAAAAGCCAAGATGCCTCACATCAAAAGGCTTTTCATGTCGCTGAGGAACATAAGGCGGCATATCACCGTCCAACCAGCTTCCTGTCATTCCCAGATGTTGCACATCAAATGGTTTCTCAAACGTCTGTGGCGTGTTCGGCGGCATATCTCCTTCAAACCAACTTTCAGCCTGTCCGATATGCAAAACATCAAAAGGCTTTTCAAATCTGTGCGGCTTATACGGAGGAATGTCGCCATACAGCCAGCTCTCGGTCTGTCCAATGTGCAGCACATCAATCTGCTTCTCGGAAGTCCGCCGTGCGCCTACATCCGTTCCGATGTCAGCCGCATACAGGAAACCGCCCCGTGTTATTTTCAGTTCTGCTCTGTACGTCCTGTATGTCCGAAGATATAACCGAAACCCAACACCTGCTGCAATCGTCCGCTTGATGGCATAACCAATCTGCTCAATCAGTTGCAGGCGCTCCTCATCCAGCTTGGTCAAATCCACATAAATTCGTTTCTTCGCAGGGTACACATCCTCGGATTCCAATTCCGTATATTCCACACCAAGAAACTCTGCGGCGGCCTTGATAACGGTGTCCTCGTCACCACTTGATAGCTGAGCTATCATCTTGACCTTGATAAACAAGCGGTATAGCTGGTCAGATGCACCACCTCGCTTCACACCGAAGTTAGCGCCATAGCGGTCGAGCACACTGCCTTCCGCATAATCAAGGTCATCCCATTTCTTGATAAGGTCTGCCTGTTCATGAACCGTGTCCAGCCCCCAGGCGAATATCGAAAACAGTTTTCCGATATTTGTCTCCACAGGCTTGCCGCTTTGCAGATTATCGTAATCTTTTCTGCTATACGCACTTGTCAATGCGTACAGCATTTTTGCCAAATACTTATTCACGATACATCCACCAGACTTTCCTCTGTCACGGCCTTCTCACGAGGCGCAATATCAATGTTCTTCCAGCCATAGTTCACTCCGTCGCCACTGATTTTCAGCTTGAAGTCAACAACCCCAGACACTTTGAACACTTCCGTGGGTATCGCCACGCAGATGACATCTTTTCCGATGTTCAGCCCGCCTCTCGTATTGCCTCCAATGTACCGCACGATACTGGCTTTGATTTGCTCAATGCCATCCAGCGGAAACTGGTCATTGGTCACGAGATTGTAAACCCTGACCCACACCGGCCTGGGCACAGGACGATTGAAATGCACATCATAAAGCTGGCCTGACGACGTAAGAACTGGAACAACGGTATCACCAAATGTCTGAATGCCCGCCGCTTTCCTCTGGAAAATGATTTTTGCAATGTCCTCGTCCAGCCCGCCATACGCCACAATCTCAATGGAGTGCGGTGGCAGCCCGTGCTCATTCTCAAAATCTGTATCATTCTCCTCACCGATAACGGCAATTACCGCTTCTACGCCTTCATAGATGGCAGCCACGATCGCGTCTATGTTCACGCCTCCGGCAAAGTCCACAGAAATGTAATACCTTGCTCTGAACTCAGCATCCGTCTCAGTATTCCTACCGCCCTCAAAGGCTGACACATTCGTCACTTCCATGATGCCAGACTGAGGATTCGTGATGACTGTGATGGTGTTTTCCGGGGTGTTTCCGTCTGGCCCGGGCACTACAGCAGTAGCAGGAAGAACCACCGACCCGTCACGGATAACGCCACCTTTCAGCGTGATGTACTGTATGCTCGCCACGGTTTCCGCAAGATAGCCCTCCGGCACATACACACCATCATCACCGCTGAAGGTCAAATAGCCGACAGCTTTCTGCGCTCCCAAGAGCCGCAGTCCTATCGCCCGCCCTAAATTCAAGAGGCTTGCTCCTACCGCCGTGTCCACGAAACGGCTGTTATATACATCCTCCAACGTGGAGAACAGGAGGTTCAGCATCCAGGCATAAATCCGCAGGAAAATCCCCAGCGGTGAGCGAACAGTCAGATTCGCGCCGGAGCCAAACAGTTCTCTAGCCTTATGCTCAAGAGCATCAAGCAGTTCTGCGTATGTTGGCCTACGAAAGCCCGCATCGGTCAGCCCCCAATCTGTTGCCTTTGCCATTATGCCGTCACCTCCAATCGTACCTTCTCACCGTTTATCATCGTTCCTTGGAACACTGCCGTGACGCTTCGGTTGTCGTATGTCACCTCAAGAGAATCGACCCTCTGCACATACGGCTCCTGAAATATTGCCTCACGCAGCACTTCTTTGACCTCGCTCATATCTACCTCGTTCTGATTCTTCCCAACGATGCGTTCATAATCCGTACCGTGGGTTTCATCCGCAAAGAACTCAGCTTTCCATGTCACGAGGGCATGACGAACATTTTGCACCACAGTATCTTCATCATAGATTTTCTTGAAATTGCCACCTTCGTCAAACACCAAGTCACGAATTTCCGGGTCTATCAAAAGCGTCATGTTGTCCATGCCATCACCCGCCCACTATGACGTTCGGACTGCCAACGACATGGTTGCCGCTTTGTCCGCAGCTCTGGCAAATCGTCACATCGCCAATGCGTGTCACTCCTCGCCCATTCACAAAAACCGTTGCCGAAGCACCAACGCTGACAAACGCCCCTCCATGCGGACAGTTGCACGGCCCTGTGTCACCCTTTCGGTGCGTCCCAAGGCCGTTGATAAGCACGTCAGGAGAAACGACACTATTCGTGCCGCTTCTTCCATGCGGGCAACAGGGAAGACCTATGTCACAGGTTCCCGTAGTGCTGTCCCCTAGTCTTGTTGCCGGTGGCATATTGCCCACCTCCTCAGTTGATATAGACCATCGGTGACTTAATCCGTATGTAATCCTTGGCTATTGCTATGAAGCTCCCGCCGTCCTCACTTGAAATGACGTGCGCATTATCTGGAATGCCAGGTGCAGAATAATTCCCTGACACTATCCCGCCTATGAATATGGCATCAGATGTCGCGTGATTGCGTTCTGTCAGCGGGTCAGCCTCTTTGCCGCCGGACACTGTGCTGTCAAGGTCATGGTCAAGATAAACCACCAATCCAACATCACCGACCGTTATCCAAGGCCGCACAATAAAACCGCCAGTTTTCATGCACATCACAGGGACGCGCAATATCGGCGGCTGGCTTTCATAATTGCCATGTTCCAGATGTTTCGACAAAGGCTGCACATTGACTGTCATCTTCTTTTTGTCAAAAGCTATGACTTTCACCGTAGCAGCCACGCAGACCGACTCCTTGAGTTTCTGATCATGCGTCTGCTCATACTGGAAACTGTTTACCTCAACCATTTCCTCACCACCTTATCCCGTATACGGCTTCAGCTCCATCGACGTTTTCCAATCACCTGTCCTGCCGCCAACGTGCTTGCCCTTTACCACCGTGAACTTCCCGTTAAGGTCACGGGATTCTATCCTGACCAGCTCTGCCGCCGCCACATTGTAATTCAGAAGGCAGGAACGCGAGATATTCTTTTCCTCTCGTTCCTCTGTTGAACCAGCTTTTTGCTTCGATTTCTTCTTGGATGTCTTCTGCGAGTTCTTTTTTGTCTCAAATGGAATGACATCCTTATCCTCATCAGAACGCAGAAGGCCATTCTGCGCCGACAGCGTAAGTCCGTTGTCGATGCTTTCCTCAGCCTTCGTTATGTATAGCTGGCCTGTCGTTCTTACAATAAGACGACTCTTGCACTCGCTCACCACAATCTCTGCCAATACCTGCCGCAATACTCCCCGGCATACACGGCCTCGCGGATAGCTCTTGTCAATCGACAATTCGCATTTCGCTACCTCGATGCCAAAGATGTTCAGGAGGTCACGAACAATGGCAGATGCCATGCTGTTCTCTGCGTAGGTCTTATTGATGAGCTTGTCCAAAATTTCGTCAGCACAGGGCTGAACAGTCAGCGTCGTTGTCCAATCCACTTTCGTCTGCTTATGCCGCAGACCAACTACCTTCCCTATCAGGATGCAGCCTACGTTGTCCTCATATCCGGCATTCAGAACCACGGGGTCATCCTTCTGGATATTCGCCCGCGTATTCGGCGAAAGGTTTGTCACTGTGACCGTTGCAACCGGCGGCTCATCCGTGTCCTCGAAAGGTATCTCAAACTTGAAATCCAGGCTATCGAGAGAATACTTATTTTTCCCGATGGTCAGGATTGCTTGCCTTATCCAGAATTCCATGTCATTCCACCTGCCTGTCATGGAGATACAGCTTGACCTGCTTTCCAAAATTCTTTGGCGTAACCTCTGAAATCTCATCCCCCGAAAGGCATGACGGAATAATCACAGGTATCGGGAACCGCTCGTCCTCCACAACATTGAACAGCGGTCGTCCGTATCGGATAATATCGCCGAAAGCAAGCACGTTCCCATTCACATCCAAGAGGTCAACCGTATAAAAACCGCCTTCCTCGTTGTACTTGATGGTGAACACGAACGTCTTGTCTTTCAGCTTGATGGAGAAGGAATATGGAACCTTCGACGCATCCACATCTATGTACTCCACTTCCGTGGTCAAGTCTATGAGCTGCAATGCCATATCCATCCTCCTTCCTGCCAAATCTAAAATGCCAGCCCATCATAGCCTCCCGTGAGTCTCGTCAACGGGGCTGCACTGCTGTACGAATTGTATGCCGCCGAAAATTGCTCTGCGGCAGACGAACTTACCTGCTGTGAAGAAACCATATTCAGCCCAGCATTGCCTGTCTTGGCAAGCTGCTGATTCGAGCTTTTCCCAGCGTCTTGGCTTGTCATCGGCTGCTGACCGTCCATCGGCACATACTCGGCAGATGTAATTTTCACCTGCTGAAGCGTTGCTGAGAACGATGCACCATCTTTGTTCTTGTAATCCCGCTTGAAATTCAGGCTGGTGAACACAAGATTCGTCATCCGCGTGACACCTGTATAAGTGAGGATGTCCCGTGACTCCCGCATTTCCTTCAGTGCCTCAACCGCGCTGTCACCACCGATTATCACACCAGATATGGAGAGCTTACCGGCAGCGTTGTTCACATGGTCATTCATGTCCGCACCGTTCTCAACCGGGTTCGATGTCACCGAGCTGCTGTAACTCTCGCTCTCGCTGTCAACTATACCCGTCTGATAAGGCTCAAACCGAACTGTGCCACCCTTGCGACCCTCCAAAACGTATGCCATGCTCTCCACCTCCTACCTGAACGAATACTGGTTCTTGAGCGCCATCCGCTCATACTCTGCTTCACGGAACTCTTGGAACAATTCTTTCACGGTGTCATACAACGATGTCTTCATGTCCTCAACAGTCTGCTCCGAGGCATTGCCATTGACCGTAATATTGATAACCGGAGCAAACGTCGATGACGAAGCACTGCTTTGGCTGTCCGGCGCAGTCTGTGCTGTGGCTGCCACAACTGCATCTGCTGTCTCGCCTGTTCCTGCGTCTGGAATAGCGTCAAGCACCGGCCCTGCGAAGTCACCCATCACGGAGTTCATCATGTCCGAGGCCAGCCCCTTGACATTTTTCAACAAGCCTGAGAACGAAGGTAGCTTGAACC
This sequence comes from Selenomonas sp., assembly GCA_017635515.1. Taxonomy (GTDB): domain Bacteria; phylum Bacillota; class Negativicutes; order Selenomonadales; family Selenomonadaceae; genus Selenomonas_B. The sequence goes on along the minus strand of JAGBLH010000219.1, from coordinate 22,456 downwards.
CTTCAAACATCGGCTTCACGCCGAAATCAATGTCGGGAACTTCTGGCATGATCACGTCACCCATGACAGGGTTCACTCCAAAGGTTTCATCCGGCACATCTATTTTCGGCATGACCATCTCGGCAATTTCAGGCACAACATTCACAGCCAAATCAGGCAAGGCTGCCATGAACCCTTCAAACATCGGCTTCACGCCGAAATCAATGTCGGGAACTTCTGGCATTTCCACATCTTCCACAAGCGGACTTACATCAACCGTCATACCAGCTGACAGCAAATCTGCAAGCTGTTTCTCTTGTGCTTTGAGCTTGTCCGCTTGAATACTGATGTCCTCATCACCCGTGATACGGTTATACTCAGGAATATCAATGCCAAGCAAATTGCCAAGCTCATCACGCTGCGGAGCGATGTCACCGATGACAGGCTGTATCTGATAACTGACATCTCCGGACAGCATCTCATCCAACTGCTTCTTCTGAGCCGCAATCTTATCAGCCTGTATGCCCAGGTCTTCCAAACCTGTGATACGGTTATACTCAGGAATGTCAATGCTCAGGAGATTCCCCAGCTCATCAACTTCCTGTGCGTTGACCTTCGGAAGCTCAAGCTCTTTCGGCATAGAAGCCTCGATGCCTTTCGTCACGCCGCCGATAGTATCACCAAAGCCTTTGCCAACACCCAGCGCCATATTGTCGCCGATTTCTGCAAAAACCTTGGACGGAGATGCAATGCCAAGACTCGATTTCACATTGCTGACGATGTTGCTGAAGAAACCGGACACTTGGCTTGTCAGCCAACCACCAGCACTTGAAATGCCCTGCCATACACCCTGCACGATATTCGTACCGATGCTGACCATCTCGCCGGGGAGCGATGCCAAAGCACTAACGATGCCTGAAGCCAACTGCGTAACAGCATCCAGCACCTGTGCTATGCCATCACTGACACCGCCAGCCAAAGCCACCATCGCTTCCAACCCAACGCTTATGAACGTGGGAGCTTCGCCAGTGAAGAAGTCATACACCATGACCGGGATAGGCGCTATGAAGCCCATCAGCTCCGGCAATCCGCTCAGGATGCCTTCACCAAGGTTCGTGATGAACTCTATTCCCTGTTCCAGCATCCCTTGCCCATTCTCAGCAAAGAACTCATAAATCATGACCGGGACAGGGAACAGGACTTCAAGAAGCATCGGCAATCCGGACATAATGCCATCAGCCAAATCCTGCACCAGCTCCATACCAACATCAGCAAGGTTTCCAAAGAACGAACTTACATCATCCAGCGACGGCAAGCTGTCAAACAAGCTGCCGAAATCAGGCAAACTGAAATCCGTCGGCAGCAGTCCGGTGATGAAATCTATCACTCCACCGATGGTGTTGCTAAAGCCTTCACCGATACCGAGCGCCATGTTGTCGCCGATTTCCGCAAAGACTTTCGACGGAGATGCGATGCCCAGGAACGACTTGACGCTATCGACTATCTTCCCGAAGAAACCAGGTATCATGCCGATTAACCACTCACCTGTCTCAGAGATTCCTGTCCACAAGCCCTTCACGATTGCAACGCCGACATCTATCAACAGTCCGGGGATGTTCATGGCCGCATCAACCAACGCACCGCCTATGCTGACTATCGCTGACAACACATCAGGCAGAGCATTCAATATGCCGCCAGCCAAATGTAGAATAAGCTCAACGCCTGTCTGCACTAAAGCTGGCGCTTCGGCACGAATGTAACCAACGATGGATTCAATCAGCGTTGGCAGGTTCGACAGAAGGGCTGGAATGGCATTGATGATGCCCATGCCAAGCGTCGCAAGAAGCTGACCGCCCTGTTCCAACATGGCTGGACTGTTCTCAGCAAGAAAATCAAAAACTCCTGCCAGTACCAACGGAAGCTGGGCCGCAACTTCCGGCAAGCCCTCCGCAAATCCTTGAGCAAGCGTCTTTGCAAATTCCATACCCTGACTGGCCAAATCTGTCACAGTGGCAATCGCATTGGACATATTCGTGGACATACCACCAGCCGACTGTCCCAGCTCATTCCATCTGTCCTTGGTTGTGCCAAGCAAAGCATTTGCTGCACCAATGTCTTCGGCATTGAATATCGCTGAAATCGCATTTCTCCGCTCATCATCCGTAAGACCAGCCATTGCCTCATTCAGTTCCGGGAATATCTCGGTAAAGCTCCGCATATTTCCCTTAGCATCCCTGACATCCACGCCGAGATTCTTCAGCGCAGCAGCCCCTTCTTCTGTTGGCTGGGCAATGCTCTGTATCACATCGCGCAGCTTCGTTCCTCCCTCGGCTCCTTTCAGGCCGTTATCAGCCAGTATGCCGAGAGCTACCGATGCCTCAGTCCCCCTGCCAGCCAAATCGTTGGCTGCACCGCCTACTTGGAACATGGCTTTCGCCAGTTCCGTGGCGTTCATGTTGGTCTGGGAGAACAGTTCATCCTGCTCATTCTTCAGAACTGCTGTTACGCCAGACAGCACTGCACCGCCGACTTGGGTCATGGCTCTTAATCCGGGCATCACGCGATCAGCAACAGCAATCTGGACACCTTCGAGGGCGCTTTTGAACAATGTCACGTCACCTTCAAGGTTATCCAACTGCGTAGCCGCCATCCTTGCAGCGGCTCCCTGTGCTTTCTCAATGGAGCCATCGAGTTCATCCCAGCGTTTTTTCGATGTACCAAGCAAGGCGTTTACCGCCGCAACATCGTAGGAATCGAAAATCTTGGTAATCGTCTGAAGCCTGTCCTCGTCAGTCATCTGCGACAGGGAATTCCCCATTTCTGAGAAGATGTCGGGGAATGCCCGCATCTTGCCTTCCGCGTCAAATACCTTGACGCCCAATTCCTCAAGAGCAGCAGCGCCGTCCTTTGTTGGCTTCGACAGTTTCAAGAGCATATTTCTGAGATGCGTACCACCTTCAGCACCCTTGATACCGTTATCAGCCATTACGCCCAACACTTCGGCAATCTCTTTCGTACCGCCAGCCATGACCTTCGCCGTGCCGCCGACTTGCAGCATGGCCGAGCCAAGCTGCTCAACGCTGGTATTCGACTTGGACGATGCCATTGCCATCTGGTCAACCATGACGGTTGTCTGCTCGGTCGTCAGCCCCAAAGCTGATGCCGCATCAGTTACCATGTCAGATGCCGCAGCAAGCTCCATGTTACCCGCCGCCGCAAGGTTCAGAACCGTTGGCAGCATACTCATGGACTTCTCAGTGTCATAGCCAGCCAAAGCCATGTAGTTCAAAGCGTTTGCCGCCTCAGTCGCCGAGAAAGCTGTATTGCTTCCCATGAACTGTGCATACTCCCGCAAATTGCCCTCGAAGTGACCGAACGTAGTATCGACCGAGCCGACCTCATTCTGCAAATCAGACACGGACTTGCCCATCGTCGCAGCCACCTGCGACATAGCCTTGTCAAAATCCATGCCAACACTTACAGACGAAGCGACAAATCCACCCACTGCAACACCAGCCGCTGCTACCGCAGCTCCGACGCCAGTCAGGACTGTACTCAACCCGCCGAACCTAGACCCAGCGGATTCAGCCGCAGCTCCAAGCTGGCTCAAATGACCACTTGCACCGCCAGCCGCATTGCCCAGGTTTCCAGTTGCGCTTGAGGCTTGCTCCGCCCCCCGTATCAGGCTCGTAAATCTCCCCTGCACGGAAGTTATCGCACTACTGAAACCTGTGCGGATAGTCTGGATGGGATTTCGGAACGCCTCACCGATTCGGCTGACCCCGCTGGACACCCTATTGCTGAACTGCTCATAGCTTGCAGACGCAGAGGCAAAGGCGCTCACCGCAGATACACCGACCTGCCGCGCTGCCCCCGTCACACCAGACCGAAGGGATGCCGCAAAGCTCCTGCCACTATCGGTAGCCTCAAGGAATGACCTGCGGAACGTGGATGCAAGGCTGTTTGCCTGACTGCCAGCTTCATTCAGATTGTTCGTCAGGTCATGCAAACCACCTTGCGCCCCGGACGTGTTCGCATTCACATTTATGGTATGCTGGCCATTGCTGCCCAGCGTACTCACGAGGTTTTGAATATTGGACTGTGCTTGCTGAGTGTCAGCATTCACATGGATGTTCTGATGCCCAAGCCCAGATATGAGATGCTGGATGCTTGCTTGCGCTTGCTGGGTGTCAGCAACAGCACGAATCCGATAGACTAGATTACGAGCCTCCTCCACAGGTCATCCCTCCCTTCTGTCATTTTTTGTGCCACTCATTCTGCCACAGCAGACGTGCTTGCTCCGCCTCGGCGAATTCATACAAATCCATCGACTTAAGCTCGGCATAGCCCAGGCCGTTCATGCAGAATACGAGCCGCCAAAACCTCTCATTGAGCCTCGCTCTTTTCCTTGCTGCCTCCTGGCTGATTTCGTTCTCCAAGAAAATTCTCGATTTCCCGCACCAGCTCACCCGGCGTGGCAAGGTCTTCCTGCGCATCGAAATACTTGATGCCGCTCTTTGCAACTTCCGCAGGAGCAGTCACGCAGCCCTTGATAAGAGCATCTGCATACTTTGCCGTATTGCGACGACCATTTGCGGGATTGATGTAAAGGTCAGTCAAGTTCGAATACCAAGAGAAGGTCACGCTTTGCAGCGTAAATTCCATGTCGTTCACGATAACCACTTTTGTTCTTGCCATGATACAAGCTCCCTTCATTTCCTTATGTTTATTGATATAGGCTAATTAGGTAACATTAGGCATATAATACATTTACCTAAATTACCTATTACCTCTATTTTTCTATTCTATTAAGATTAAATGTTTCAATGTTCCATATAGGTCTAAAGTGTTGATATATCAAGGGTTGAGAAGTGGAACAAGCATGGAACAAACGCCGAAACCTTGACACAAACAAGTTGGAACATTGGCTTGAATTTCGTGCCTAAAATGTTCTCGAATTTCCTTTTTCATGCCTAAAAGTCATTTGTTTCACTTGCTTGTTCCACAATGTCTCAATGCTTGATATAGATATCCGGGATAAGGAACACAAACTGAACATCAGGTGCGTCCTTGCCCCTCACGCGGTCAGGCGTTTTCTCGACGATGCAGTTCTGTGCGAAGAACACGATGCCGCTCTGGTCGTTTGCGTCCGTCACGGCAAGGTTTGCCATCGTGTGCGCTTCAGCACAGGCTTCAAGGAACGGAATGTCCGGGGACTCCTGCTGAAGCGTGATGGTCAGCTTGCCAGCACGATTCGCATTGCGGATGTATGTGCTGTCGCCCTTCACGCCTTTCTTCAAAGACGTATTCGCCTCATCACGGGCGAGCGTGAACAGTGAGTCACCGAACATACGGATTTGCCTATTGTTGTAGGTTACGTTGACCTTCAACGGGTCATAAGTCGATAACATGGTTCATCCCTCCCTTACAGCGAAGCGCGGAGAGCGCCCTTGGTCTTCACCTTATGGATTGCGCCTGCAAGCAGGGCCTCCCAGGTGATGTCCGGCATTACGCGGTTCCTGCGCTGTTCCTCCGTGCTTTCCGAATACTTCGGGATATTCACGGTGTAAACGCCAGCGCCGCTCTCGGCATCCCTTGCGATGATGTTATTGTCCACCGCCTCGTCCAGTGCTTGCAGCACCGCCGTGGCAATGAGGCCGAAACCAGCATCATCATAGTTGATGTTTGCATTGGTGAGCAGGATGTCATAGAGCAGATCACGCATCCGCTTTGCAATCCAGTCACCGCCAAGCACAACGTCAATGAACTCACCATTGAGGCATACGCCCTCTTTGACGTACTGGCGTTTGTACTCCTCAGTCAAGAAGTTGACGTGGTTCTCAAGGAGCTGGTCACGTTCGCCATCGGTCAGCTTGGGCAGCGTAATCAGCTTGATGCCCTCGCTCGTGGTAGCATTGCCATCCTGCGGACGTTTGAACTTCCAAGTCACGCTGTACGGATAGAACGGCGCGACATTGCCAAGGTAGGAGGCATCTGGCTCCTCATTCATGTGGTCTGTGTCAGCATAGATGACAGCGGCGCGGGCCGTCTCACATACGAAATTCTTGTCATCGGTTTGTCCGATGTAGAATTTGCGATGGTCTTCCACGCCAGCCCCCAGCTCTGCCTCTGTCGGTTCACTGGCCTCAGCAAACTTGGAGAGAGCCTTAACATACTCCGGCTCGTCACGGTCAGTCAGGAACACATACCAGTCGTTGTCCTCATCGGACTGGAACTGCTGGATAGTCTTGATAAGGTTGTCAGGTGCACTCAACGCATCCGAACCATTCACAAACGTGCAGACCTGCTCGGAAGGCCATTCCTGCGTCAAGTCCGCATCTGCATAAACAGTCACGAATGCGGGGATGGTATCGGCCTCGCCCTTCTCGGTTGCGGTTGCCACCAGATTCAGGCCATCCGCTTGCAGATTGTAAGTCTTTCCACCTTTCGTGAAGGACGTGCCGTTGAACAATGCAGGAATCTGCCGCCACTTCGTCACCTTTGCGGACGTGGTTGCGGAAATAACTGCATTTTCATCACCACCAACCTTCACCCAGATGCCAACTCCTGCTTCCAACGGCCATTCCAGATTGCCGTCAGGGAACGTGGCGGTGAACTTTGCAGCGGTAGCAGGTGTACTGCTGGGCGGCTCGAACCCCACAATTTTGATTTTGCTCACCAGCGTTTCAGCCAAGGTCGTCTTGCCTTGGTTGAACAGCGTGATGGCTTTACGCAAAATCTTTGCATTGGGGTGCGGGCCGTCTTTGCCAAACACAGCTTCGACGACATCTTTATCCCTGTAAGTGGCTACCGGGACAGCGCCGGTGGTAGACACAAGCAGGATGTCAAGGGTTTCTTTTGTCTTAGGCAGCGCATCACGCTGCACCACGACAATTACATCTCTTGATGCCATGTGCTTTTCCTCCTGTCATCGGGGCAACCCTTTGGGATTCCCCGGATTTGTAATGATGGTTGTCGGCTTTTCATCGGTTCGTATGTATTTGAACCGAATGTCAACGCCGTATCGACGCACCGTGTCTTCAACTAGAAAGCTCGTTCGATTGCTCACAGGCCCTACGTTGTAAATCACGATGTCACCGTTATTGGTATGGATGTTGTGCGCGTCCAGCAGGAAAAACCCATGGACTTTTTCTGCCAGTTCCATCGCCTCATCCTCGCCGTAAATATAGCCATCCTCTGCTTCACGGTTCATGCTGCAAACTGTGAAGGACATGGTTGCTGATACTGGCTCTTGGCGCTGAAGCACATAGCCTTCATCAGCTTCCACAACCTTATGCAGACCGAACGCATGGTTTGATATTCGTGGGGTCAGAACACTGTAATAGCAATACGGGTATACAGGCTTGTCAGCGACCTGTTCTGACAAAACCACGGGGCAGCCAAGGTGAGCTTCCAGCCGAGCCACAATTTCGTTGCGGGCTTGAATAAATCTCATTTCTTGACCACTCCTTCCACAAGAAACCTGCGCATCGGGTGAATGGTGTTATGATTCAGTTCCTGCTTCACGGTGTAAAGCTGTCCGTCATAGGTATCACGGATAATATGTCCAGGCTGAATGTCTACCGGGTCATCGGTGTAGAGCTTCTGCGTGTTCTCCTCATAGGAGCCTTCCGGCAGTTGCTTCCAATCCTTGTCAGACACCGGCATCACGATTCCCCAGAATGACGCAATCGGCTCATCGACTGGCTTTGATTGCCCGCCGTTTGCCGGATCACGCACAAACGTCCTGTTCGATACTGTCAGGATATGCAGCAAAGCCCGTGGCAATCTTGGTGTCGCATAGAACATCAGGAATCCACCACCTTGTATGCAATCCTGTCACGAATATGCGTACCAGTCTCGTACAGTGTCGTATGCTGTCTTTTCTTGGAGAAATCTGACTGCGGCTTCACACGGTTCGTGTCGATATAGTTCTGAACCAGTTGTGCCGCTTGCGCACCTATGGAGTGCGCTGCGGCTTCTGGCGTGGTCTGCTCCCTCAGTACCTTGGTCAATGCTCCTGACACAATCTCCGCCAGCTTCCCTTGGTCTGCATCGAAACTCGCCCGTATGAACGACCGTTCCGGCATTTTGCCCAAACCGTATTCATGGATAGCTGCGATTTTCAGGACTTCGGAATCTGCGGTTCCAACGATTCCCACCAGTATACTTTTTTCCTGTATCTTCTGGCAGACATTTTGAAGCCTCTGAAAATCTGATAGGATTACACTTACGTCTTCCATGTCAGTACCTCCGGTAGAGGTTTATGAGCTGCAACCACTCAGCATGAGTTCCTTTGTCAAACTCCCACGATACGTCGGAGATGGAGAATGCCGACAGCCCCTGCGACCCGCTCTGCAAGTTCGTGTATGCTTGGGAAACCATGTCCCACAGCAAGCCTTCCAAATCGGCTGGCAGGGTCTGCGGCTCATCCTCGGTGGCATCTTTCGGCAGGACATACCCTGCCGTATAGCTCACCTCGATGACCCGCTTCGGCCTAATGATGTCATAGGCTATCCCCTTTCGCCATCCCGCTTTCAGCCAGCCCTCATCGCGGTAAATAACGCCAATGCTGGCAGTCTGCGCAAAGTCATAACGGCTGGGGTCAACCAGAACACCTTCCTCTTTTACGAAATCCACGCTGATAATTGGGTACTCCATCAGAACAAGCTCTTGCTGTCCGTCTGCGTCATACCACTGATGGTACGACTGCTTGCCGAAATGCCGACCAGCTTGGCGTTCCACCCACGCTGAGGCTTTGTTTATCAGCAGCGTGATGACTTCATCCATCTGCTCGTCCTCGACGTTTGACAAGCCCAGCATCAGCTTCATTCGTTCCAATGTAGTCAAAGCATTGTCTGCAAGCATAACGGCCTCCTGCAAAACAACGGCGAGCTACTGCCCGCCGTCTTCATTCTTCTGCTTATTCGATTTCTGCGGCTCAGGCTTCTTCGCGGAATCCTTCGTCTCGGCAACAGGCTTGAGCGCCTTATCGCTTGACGGCCCCACGGGCTTATAGATTCTGGGCATCATAGCCGCCTCCCCTCAGACTGCCTGGACGTTCTTATCGCCCAGAGCAAGGGCTGCCGTGCTGTTCGCGGCAGCGGCACCAGAGAGGGTGAGCTTCACATAGTTCTTCAGCCCCAGCAAATCAAGGTCAATGTTGACCACATCGCCGGCCGTCACATCGCTGATGGTATACACGCCACCCGAAGTATGGGTTTCGGGAAATACCAGCTTATCCGTAACAGCCTCTGCTGCCGTGTCGGCATCTCCGTGCGTGACCGTTACGGTCAATGCACCTGTCGTGCCGACCTTTACAGCGAGGATTGCGGAAAGGAATCCGGCTCTCTCAATGCTTTCTCCTGATGCGTAGGGCTGAACCCTCACATTTTGAATCAATTCGCGTTTCATTCTGCTCTACCTCCCATCATCACACCGGCACAGCTACCTTGGTGGCAACGGCGAAGCTCTCCTCATGACGGAGGCCGATGTCCACATTGTCGATAGCACGAATCAGCGTCTGGTCATTCTCGAATGCAGACACGAGAGCACCAGACTCATCCGTCCAGGAACCCTCACGGCTGGTTTCGATTTCCAGAGCGCCCTGCTCGCCGATGATGAGGTCATTCCAGTTGCCGAAGATGATGCTGGTCTTGCCACTGTTGGTTTCCAACAGATTCGTGGTCTGGTATGGATAGCCGACCAGTGTGTGGTTCTCGTTCATCTCCTTGGCGAAGATGAAGCCACCTACATCATCGCGCATAGCCTTCAGGAACTGCTCTACGCTGGTGTTGAACACGAAGCCCAGACCGTCAGCATAGACGTTGTTCTTCAGCACAGAAGCTACAAGGTAGTTCGGGAAAGCGGCAGTCAGCACACCTGCGCTGCTTGCGTATGCGGCATCAATCGCAGTCACGTCGATGTTCTGGACGTTCTTGTTCTTCATAATGCCAAGGGGCTGGAATTCACCGCCAGAACCAAGCAGAGCACCGTAATCAACACCGAGAGCCATCTGCTTCGTGATGTCCTGACCAACGATGACATCGTTGTCAAAATTCGTGGAGCGAAGCAGGTCATTGCTCATCGGAATGAGAGCAGTCAGCTTCTTTGCGGAGAGGCGGAGATTGCCGAACTTAGGTGCAGACTTGGGAATCGCACGATTCTCGCCAGTAAACAACGCACGGGATCCAGTCTTAATCTTGGGAATGTTGAGGTTGCCATTGGACATACCGAGCCGACGAGCGCCAAGGCTGTAAATGACAGTGGCGGGATAAAGCAGCTCAATGATTTCGTTGGCATAAACCTCCGGCACGAGATAGCCGCCCTCGCTGGGATTCGTAGCAGACAGAGCTTTGAACTCCTTCGCCATTTCGCTGTCATTGAACTTCTGCTCTGCATTATAGGCAGCCCTCTCGAAGTCACCCTTGGAAGCATGGATGCACTTCACAGCACGTCCAAACATACCATAGACTGTCTTCTTGCGTTCAGGTGCGGACATTGAAGCGATGCGAGCTTTGAAGCCATCAGGCTTGTCCTGCCCAGCAGTACCAGTCAGGAAGATGTTGGCATACTTGCGACCCGTCTGCTGGGGCTTTGCACTCTTGGTTTCAGGAGCCGGAGCCTCACCTTTCTTGTCTCCGTTCTGAAGTGCATCCAGTGCCTTCACTACGGTGGCAAAGAAGTCTGCCGGAATCTCCGTCTGGCCTTCTTTTGACTTGCCCTCATCGGCGTTGTCAGTACCTTCATCTGCGTTGCTGTTATCGGCATCGCCCTCATCAGCTTCGCCACTTTTGGACTCGCCATCCTCACCGCTTCCTACGATGGCTGCAAGCTCGCCGACGATTTCCTCGACGGTGAACCCTTCAGCTACATCCTCGCCAGCTTCTTTGCGGGCCTTGCGCTTTTCGCTGAGGTTGTTGTAGATTTTGGCAATAATCTCAGCAAGTTCTTTCTGATTCAGCTTCATTTCGATTTACCTCCTGTTTCTTAGGGAACAATCTCAAAGACCATTCCAGACGACTTCATGCCTTTCTGCGGCTGGTCTTCCTGCTGCTGCGGGCTGTCACTCAAGAGCGGGTCGAGAATGTCAGTCAGCTCACGCATGACAGCGATGAAAGGCTTGATGGCTTCCAGCTTTGTGCGGGTCAGCTTCCCGGCTTTCGCCTCGGATGCAATCTCGTCAACCAAGGTTTTGAGTTCCTCAGTCCCGGACTGCAACGACTTCACAGCGTCAATCTTTGCCTGATTATTCATGGCCCAGGTCACAATCGACACTTCCCACAGCCGGATTTCTTTGAGATGCCGGATGCCAGTGATGCTGTCGAAGTCATACTTCACAGTATCATAGCCAATCGACATCTCTGTCAGGACTCCATCTTTCAGAAGAGTACGGATGTCCCGTCCCGTCTGAGTGTCGCTTATCTTGCCTCTGATGTAGAGGCCGTGGTCATCCTCTTTCAGCTCCAAGGGCTTGCCTATCGGCAAGTCATGCCCTCTGTGCTGCGACAGGATTTTGATGCGACTGAAATCCTCAAGGATTGTTCTGGCGAACGCTCCTTTTTCGATGATGTCATCACCATCATCCTTGTTGCCGAAAACGGCAGCATAGCCAGAGAACTCGCCCTCCTCGTTCGCCTCTTTCAGCTCGAACTTAAAGGACTTATACTCTCTGCCGGTGTTTTCGTTGTCCATGCAACGTACCTCCTTTCCTCGGAATGTCATATCTTAAAAACCGCCGTAGGTGAGGTAACACCGGCAGTTAATAAGCTCTCCTGGGCGGTTGTCATTCGGGTCACGGGGGTAAAGCAACCCGTTCGAGAACTTCTCGTCGATGGCCCGCGTCTCACCTTCCAGCTTGACGTGGTTTGCCTTGCCGTGCGTCCCATCCCTGGGGTCAACCTGCGGCCTGTGATGCCACGTCTTAGTCTGCGCCCCGGCAGCTTTCATCATGTCAAACTGCCCTGTGGCGAGAGCCGTCATGGTTTCCTGACGGGCAATCAGTTTTGCCCTCGACTTCGTGGTTCCCATCTCCGCCAGAATTTCTTTTCTCAGTTCTGCCTGACTTGAGCCATTCGCCACGCCAGCGGCAACAATTTCAGCCACACGCTTCTGCGTTGTGGCCTCGATGCCGACGATTCTCTTGCCGCCGTTTATCTTGGCTGCGCTGACAAATTCAGGACGGTCAATAGAGGTCAGGGTATAATTCTCCTGATTGATGGCCGCCCCATCATCGTATGCCTTTTTCCACAACGGCAGGAACAGCTCGCCCAGCTTTTTGGCTTCCTCTTTCCAGTCAAGCAAGCCGGAAACAACAGCTTCGGCCAGCAAACGCTGTTCCTCCTCAGACATCACGTTCCACAGCTCTGCGTCGAACGTGCCATCCGGCAGCAGGAACTGTTCCAGCTTGGCAAGAGCCTCATTCATGCCGGCCTTGTCCTTCAAGCCAAGAGCTTTCGCTACCGCAGATTGCTGCTCCGTGAAATGCCGGGTTACAGCAACCTCGAAAAGCCGTGCATCTTCCTGCACGGCTGTCGCTTCCTGCCGAAGCAGGAGGGCGATATTGAATTGTCGTCCCTTCTCGCCATGTTCACTGCTGAGGCCGAGCGTGTCTTGCATCAATGCTTGTGTCACATCAGTCGGGTTGTCACCCTCGTTTACGAACAGGTCATTGATGCCGATACGGAACACATCGCCATTGTCAGTGTCAGGCAAGTCCAGGAGCCGCCTAGCCTCATTCCTCGTGAGCAAGCCACCACTGTACCCCTCTATGGCTCTTGTCTTGTCGAATTCTTTGTCGTAAGGAATTACGGCTTCATACCGCCAGACGATGTTCTCGCCAAACAGCGGAATGAGCTGCTTGTTTATCGCTTCCTCACGGTTCCTGATTTTCGGTGTCAGCACATTCTTTGCATAGATGTACTGCGCCGCGTCAGCCGTCGAGCGATTGCTGTTCTCGGTGATGCCCATGATTTCACGAGGCACACCAAAATGTTCAAGGACTGCATCGCGCATGGCTGTGCGGCTTTCGATGAAACCGAGGTTGCCGCCGTTGGCGTTGCCCATCACATGAATGCTGACATCGCCGGACAGGGCAGCCGCCTTGTGGCTGTTCTCCACACCTTTGTGCTTCTGGTTCCAGCGGGCCAGGAATGCGTCACGCTGTTCCTTCGTCGCATTCGGCATACTGAACACAACAGGCGGCGTGGCATCGTTGTAGAAGAACCGCTTCTGGAACTTGGCAGCGTACTCATCAATCTCAACCTCGTCCGCAATGCTTTCAGCAATGCCCAGCCCTCGCATGAACGGGTCAAGGGGGTTGAGCTGCTTCATCACAAACATATCATCCACAGGGACGGTCATGTTCAAACCACCCGGCGAGACTATCGAGTATTTCGGACTGCCGAGATACGGCGTGGCCTTTACCCAATGGGGCGGGACGTTCCACAACTCCACCGGCATACCGCTTTCATTCCTCTCAATCAGGAAATAGCTTTCGCCGACGAGCATCAGGTATATCTCGTGCAGCCGCCACATCGCAGAACTCGTCATCTCATACAGCGGGTTCGGCTGTCCCATGAAGTCAAGGAAGGGATGGCTCAAGACCTCGACTTCTGTGCCGTCCGGCTGGATTTGATACAGCTTGCCTTCGATGTTCGCTAGATCGCTGGCAATCCTGTCCACCACCGCAAGCCGGGGGCTTTTCGAGAACATGGCAAGCCATTCCGACGTGTTCATGGTCGGTGGTCTTGTCCACCTCGATATGAAGCTGTTACGGTTGCTGTCCGTGTACGCTTCTTGCGATTTCTTTCTCCCAAACAGGGTATCAAATATACTCATAATCCACCTCAGAACGAGAAACCAAAGTCTGGTATGCCGTTTTCCAGTTCGGCATAAGCGTTTGCCGATGCGTCAACCATATCTTTCAACGCCATCACGGGGAAATTCTCCAACTGTCTGAAATACTCATCATTCCATTCAGCGGTCATAACATCAACATTCCCAGCCAGCCACTGCGATGAAAACGGCTCGGCACGAGTTATTTTGTCACCCGTCTCTGGCATCGTAATCACATGGAATCCGCCGAGCAGTCTTACGAAACTCTGCACTTGGTCTTTACCGGCCTGTCCGGGGTCTTGCGGCAAGCGCACCGTGACATTGCCATAGAGCGCATTGTCGCTGACTGCCGTGTTCCTTATCAGCCGTCTAACGTCAGCGCTGTTCTCACGAACATTTATCACATCCGCAATAACAGTTCTGCCGTCTTTCCGCTTGCCCATCAAAACGCCAGCCGTGCAAGCGCTTTCCTTGTTCTCGCTTGGTATGGTCGCAGCCAAATCCCAGGCTCGAACCCAACGAACAACATCTGTCGGCACCGCATTGAGCATTTCGCCCACTTTCGACCTCTTGAAGTAGAACCCGGCAGCAGGGCGAATTTTCCAGTTGCCTCTGAGCAATCGTTCTTTCTCCACGATGCCGAGGCCGTGCAGGTTCGCCAGATATGACGGGTTGCGTTCCAGCAGAATCTTGTTGTCATAGATATTCGATGCTATGAAGGTCACGCTTTTGCAAAACTCTGGCTTGAAGTCAGGGTTGCCTTTCAGCATTTCCGTCAACTCGTCTACGGAATCAGCCCACGTTATTTCTTCCGCATCACGGAAAAACCAGCGAATCTTTCCAGACCGTTCGGGTATCGGATAGCCAGTATCTTGGTCAATCCACCATGCAATAAACTTGGCGACCCAACTATCCACATCGGGATTGCAAGTCGCTCTGATGCAAGGCTTCACGCCACAGGTACTGCGGTTTCGTGATAGCATATAGAAAAACTGCGTTTCGGAGAAATGGCACAGCTCATCAAAACCCAAATAACAAATCTGAGAGCCTTGCCATTTCGGCAAATCGCGGTCGCCGTCGATGTGCATAAAGGACACTCTCGCCTTGCCGTTAAACGTCCAATGAGGCTTCGGACTGGCCTTATATACAGCGCTTCGTAAAAGGCCATATATCTGCATACTTTCGTCCAACAAACCACCGTCAATGGTTATCTGCGTGGCATTCTTACGAAAAATTGTCGCGGTATAGCCATCCACGTTCATGTGACGCAACGGTTCAAGAAGCAGAGCATACGTCTTCCCGCCGCCAGCCGCCCCACCGTAAATTGCGATGTCGGCATTTGTTGCGAGGAACTTTTCTTGCGGCCCTCTCTGCGGCTTAAGAATCATCTTTACCACTCCCATTGTCCGGCAAGTAAATCTGAACGTCCTGCTGTGCATTTTCGTCGATTTGCTCGCTATCATTGACAGGGCAATAGTCGCGGTATTTGTCCCTCAAGCGATTTTTCGCAAGGAAAATCTGCATCGTAGCGTTGGGAGGTATCTGCTTCTTCACCTTTTCTATTTTCAAGATTTTCCCAGATTCAGGGTCAATCGTTGATTTGATTTCTTCGACATAGGCGCGTCCGCAAGCAAGGTCAATCATCGAAGTTTCGATGTCCAGGTTCGGCTCGGTTTTCGCTTCCCTCAACGCTTTCTGAAATTGAGGATACTTCGTCTGCCACGAATAAAAGGTTCGTTCTTTTATGCCCATTTTCTTGATGATTTGCTGGTCGGTCAAACCAAGTTTTGCCCACTTGCAAACCATTTCAAGACCTTTGCCCTCTATCCACTCTTTATAAACACCGATTCCCACCTCAATCACCCAGATACTTTTCTGACAGGATGCGGAGGAAGTCTAGTTTGTTTTTCGGGTCTAGCCCTTCCTCGTCAATCATCTTCTTTACGGCTTTGGAAATGATGTCAGCCGATTCCTGCGGCAAGGCATTTGAACCGAAGATGCTAGTCATCTGCACCCACTGTTCCTCGCCTGTATAGCCAGCCTCGTCCATCGCTTGCAACGTCAGCTTGGTCATAGCATGGATTGCAGCCCCGATATTCTTCACATCTGCGAAGCCCTGGTATTTTGCCAGCGCCTCAAGGAATGGCTTATATTCCTCGATGCTTGCCACACCAACGCAATCCGGTGACATACGCTTCACAGCCTCGATGAGCTTGTCCATGTCGTTTATCTGGTGCGGCAGGAACGTAAACACGATGTTCTTCCACTCGAAAGTCATAACTGGACTCAGATACTTGTCAATGTCCTCATGCACTTCAGCCAGCACATCTTTTCCGGCATACGATTCAATCATGTCGTCCACATCGTCAAGTAGCTTCGCCAGTTCCTTCAAAGTGGACTGATCATCGAAACCGGAAATTGCATTATGAGCAATCTGCTTTGCCGTTATTTTCGAGCGATTCAGCCCACTCACATCAAGAATAACATAAAACTCTTTCAATCCAGCATCCTTGCCGGAGCGTATTCTGTGATGCCCAGAAATAATCTCAATCCTCGTATCATCCTGCGTCAATGCGCAGAACGGGAGAGATTCTAGCTGACCACGTTTTTTGATGTTATCGGTCAACTGCTTTTGCATCTCCGTCTTCATAATGCGAGCATTGATGTCCTGCTCACGAATATGGTTTGCAGCTACCTTTGCGATAACCAAGCCTGAACCCATGTCAGCTATTTTCTCATATTCTATTTTTTGCTTTTCGCCCGTTCCGTTCTCCACTTCTTTTCCCTCCTGAGCCATTCAATCAACGTCTGCTTTTCAGTTCTGTCTTTCAGCTCTGACACATAGGTCAGTCGATAACCAAACTTTGGGTCTTTTTCCCGTTTCGTCAGCTTCATAATGCCACGCATTTCTTTCGCTTCAGGGTACTTTGTCATCTGCACTGTTTTGAGCGTTTTTGCTTTTTCGCGCTCCAAGTCTGTGCAAAGTCCGAGAATGAATTGCCTATTCTGTGCTACCATCGTCAGCAAACGATTCAAGCGGTAAACCCTATGCGGGACTGTCATTCCATACATCACAAAAACGGAATCTGATACCAGTCCGCCAAAAGCTCCCATCGTCAGGGCTGCTTTATCCAAACCAAAAACACCGGCAATTTTTTTGTCGATGAACAAAGCTATGTTTATCTGCGCAGCCGCCCCCGTGAAATTATGCGTCCACAGCTTGCGGTAATACTGCGCTGACTTCGACTCAATCCGGCAAACTTGAATGTCGGAGGTTTCCTGTATCTCATAATCAATAGGCAGCATAGGGCAATCGAGAGGCAGCAATTCTGACTCGTTTGGCCTGTCAATTTTCTTGCCTTCTGCCAATTCAACGGCTTCATCCGGGCGGTTCGTCGTCAAATATACGTTCACGCCATTTCTTACGCCATACCTTGCAAACACAGGAGAACCTGCGGTGGCTCCGGGGACATTTTCCTCGTAGCAAAGCACCAAGCACTTCGCGTCTTTAACCAAGTCCATGAACTGCTTCAAGCCCGTCTTCGGGTCAAACATTCCATATTCCGGTTCCTTCCACGTCATGTTCCCGCCAGTGTCATAATACTTTTCAAACCCAGCCAGGTATGTTGGCGGGTTTGCAATCACAAGAGCATGAGGGTCATCAAGCACCTCATCCATGTGCTTCCACATATCGAGCGCACGGTAGCTCATGCCACCGAGAATACTTCTGGCCCTATCAAGCTGTTCGCGAAGGAATTTAATATGCTCCTCGCGTCTTTGCTCCATGTCAACCATGTAGTTGTAGAAGTAATCCTTGCCAGCATTCTTTACCATGCTGAGATACTTCCATGCGTAAAGCGCGACTGCCGGGTCAAGCAACTCCTCATTAGTAAAGCCGTTCGCCCGCAGCTCCAATTCTTCCAGCGACTGACCAGTTATTGCATAGCCCATAATCGACGTGAACATTGACACGTCAGACGCTTCAATCTGGTTCGGCTTGAACCCAGCTTGCGTAGCAAGATGCGACATGGCAAAAGCGCCAGCGCACGGCTCCACAAATCTTGTGTACCCATTGCGGGCCGCATTCGTAATCAGCGTCTTCAGGAATTTTTGTTCCGATGGCACTAGCGTACCAAGGAAAAACGTCCCTGGATTTTGGAATTTCGCCATGCAAACCTGTCCTTTCCTCTAAGCAATATAACAGCCCCGGCCAATATAGCCGGGGCTTCATTTTCTGGTCCGCCGAGCAGGAATCGAACACTGCGTCCTCCCGATAAAGAGTCGGGTGCTTTGACACTAAGCTATCGACGGTTTATTCAGTTTTGCTGGATTATCATTCCAGCGTTATATGTTGAACGCGAGCCTTGCCGTTTTTCAGCATTTCGACTGCGCTTTCAATATCCATTTCTCGTTCATTGCCCTTTCGGTCAACCCAAAACGCTTTGTTGGCGGGATCACGGGAAAGCACTAATCTGATTTTTGCCTTCGAGTCATCGTCTTTCAGCAATTCAGCTTTTCCTTGTGCCAGCAGGTCAAGAGCTACGGCATCAGCGATTCTCGCTTTCTTGCCAGTAGCGCGGTCAACCTGATAGTACATATCTCCGCCTTGCCAGCCATTCTCGTCATGCCACAATGAGTAGATGGCCTTAACGAGCAGCTTTTCTTCGACAACAGCAGGAGGCTTTTCTTCTGAAAAATTCAGTTCCTCTTGCTTGATTTCGGGTTCTTCGACCGTCTTTTTCTTCACGCCCTTGACAGGCGAATCGTCCTTCAGTTCTGGAATGACTTGCCCCGTTCGCTTCATCCACCATGACGCGAACACCAGCCGATGACACCATTCATTCGGCTTTCGCACATCCTCATAACAACACAGGACGACATCTTTGCCTAGCTCGGTATACTTTCGCAACTGAGCTGAGATTCTTTCCACACCGAGACGGTCGAGATGTTCCATATACGGTGGCGTGAACTCGTCACGATCGTAAATGTTGAACAGCTCCCTCGGCGGGGCAATGTCGATGATGTTTCCAGCCCGTTCGTACTTCAGCTTAAACCTTGGCAGCCCTCTGACAATGCCGACCACCGTATAGTTCCCGCTGCTTAGCTCCGGGTTTGAAAACCGGCTTGTATAAATCATAGTCATCACTCCTCGTACCGCATTTTCTTCGCTCTGCACACTTCACACTTCGCAGTATCGTCGGATGCTGATAACATGATTATACCACAGGCCCATGCGGGCTTGTGCGTAATTTTCGATGCTATCATTTTATCACCTGCATAGTGCCACGTCAATGGCGGCTTTGTGACACGATGCGACATTCCTTGATGTCCGGATTTTGCTCGCGGAACCAGTCCCCAAGCCCTTCCAGCAATTTTTCAGGCTCGCAAGGTGTGACAGGAGCGAACTCCACCCCGACATCCATCATGGCATTCTTCACTGCGGAGAACTCCCTTTCATGGCCATTCATCCGTGCTCTTGCTGTTGCCATTCGCTCGCCGTGGTCATTAAAACTCTCAAACGAAGCATGAGCCAGCGGGTTGCCAGCACTCACAGAATCGCCTATCGACAGCTTGGCAAGCGTAATCACATAAGGCAAGCCGCCTCCGACAGTCACCTTGCCAGTCAACGTGTACGCCTTCACGTTGCTTGCGTAGCTAGGCACTTGGTTCAGGCCGTCAAACGGCCTTGGCGTAAAACTCCTAATCATTGTTTCCATCCTCCCTTCGCATCTGTTTGATGCGTTTTTTCAAATCATCGTCTGTCTCGAACGTGCTGTCATGCCCCAGGCAGTTGCCCAATATCCAAAGCTGTGCATTGCTTGCGCAGCCGCTTGGGTTCAATTCCTTGCGCCAGTCCTTGCCATATTCTATGGCTTTTCGTGCACAGATGTCCAGCACCTTTTCATAAGTCGCCCTGACATTCTCAGCTATCTGCTTGTCTGGCAACTGCTGACGAACTGGTTTGACCATACATGGATTCATCATTTCTGCACAGTCCTTTCCATACTTTCATTCTAACATGATAGCGTGTCATAGTCAATCAAACGCCTAAGCGGGTAAATGTCCATGAGCCGTAAATTTTTGAGCTCTTGGATTCTTCTGGTGCGCCTCTAGTTATTTTTGCGACGGTGGCCTAAAGAAGAATATACGAAAATTGATTACGCGCTATGTGAGCGATATTCTCTGAGCCTTTGTGTGGTAAAGGATTGCGGGCTGTGGATAATTTTGCCAACGATGGTGTGTTCACCGAGAAAGCACAGGGCGAAGCCCTTATAGCCAAAAAATATTTCATGTTTTTCACCGCCTTTACCAGCGAAACTCGCCGCCGTTAATCAGTCGGTCGCCGATAAGCTCCCGGCAGTTTTTATTCCCTGTGCCGCCCGCTTCTACGACATGACCTTCAGCTATGAACGCTCCATACCACGGGCCATCAGCCTCAAACAGAACCACATAGCTGTCACGGCCCAGGTACATCAGTTCAAAAATCTTGCGAACCTTGCCGCAGTCAGCCTCGGCATTCAAAATGTCCGTGACACGCTGCACTGCCAGTTTCTTACCCTTCATGCTCATCAGCCTTTTCCTCCTTCATCAATCCTCTTTATGGCCGCCTCACTTGCCGCTTCCGGCGAATCGAATCGCAGATTCTCCCACAGCGAATTAAAATTCCTGCTTCCGTATATCACGAAAAACCAACCTCGTCCGATGTCTTTTTGTATATGCACACGACGTTTTTTATAACGACCGTGATATATCGGAGGCTCCCAAGGATTTCCCCTGCTCTTAAATAGTTTCATCGTCAGCCCTCCTTGTGTTCTTGATTGAGCCAGTCAATAAGTATTTTATCGCAGTCAGCAATACAAGGCCCACTTCCAGGTGTAATATAATCCGCACATATATCACACAAAAACCCCGGACACTTTTTAACAAGCTCTTCGTCACTCATATCAATTAACTGCCAAATCAGCCATTGGCGATTCGTCATCATCTTTTCACTCCTCGATAATTTCATACTCGCCCCACTTCGACTTGAATGTCCTAATTGAACATCCATAATATGCCCTAAATGCAAAGCCGTAGCACATAGGCAATTCGCATTTAATTTTCTGTGCAAGCTGAAAATACTTCGCATAATTCTGCTGAAAATATTTCGTGGCCGCTGCTTTGTCTTTATGCTCTTTGTAATCAACCACGACTTTGCCGTGCATAACATCGTGGTAAAAAGTTACCCATCGCATTTTGCATTACTCCTCAGTCATACCACGCATACAGCCTACGACTGCTTGCCTCGAAATCGTCAGCAGCCCCAAACAGTTTTTTGAAGTCCTCTTGCTCCTGCTTAGTAATCGCAACACCCTCTTTTTCTAAGCCATCAATGCTTACACGGTAATCATCACGCTGCGCAGCAACCGCATAGCCCGACATTCCATATCCGGGATGCTCTGCTATGTACCCCACGATTTCCCGCAAATCAGGGGCCGCGTTATGACGTTCATCCCATGTAATGAAATGGTTGCAGAACAAGTCAAACAACTGACTTATCTTCAAGCCTTCAAATCTGCGAATACCACCGAGGTATTTATCTGGCTCATGCTTGCCGAAAATAATCTCGTCGCGCAACTTTTCATCACGGTTCAGCCCATACATTTTACTCGTCCTCCTTGCCATTCATCACAGTTGACAAAAGCGCCAGCAGTTCGTCATCTTCCCAATCTGTCATTTCAGCAACATTGTGAATCAGAGTTGCGAGCATAGCTACTGCCTTGGCACCATCTGCGGGAATTGTGATTTCCGCTTCTGACATTTTATCATCAACCTTGATGCTCAATTCATCTGCCAACTTACTTACCCCTTTTATCAATCCCGAGAGCCACGATTACATCTTCAAATATAGCTACGTCAAAAAGCTGTTTTCCATCGACTTCGGCTTGAATCACAGGTGCATCGTTGGGCGGGACATCCATATCAATGCTGTCGCTCCAATATTCTTTTTTCAATGCGTCTACCGAATCATAGGATGCTTTTGCGACCTCATCATTCTCTGTTTTGAAAATCACAGAAATCATGCCGACACCTCCGCTTCAGAACTTTCCATCAGCAATCTGCTGCTTAATAATCGGCTTCATGTGGAATATGGTTGCCTCCACAATTTTCATCAGTGTATCACGGCTAATTTCCTGTGGATGCCCAACTGCCAAAGCCCACTGCTCGCGCATCTTCGTAAAGATGTTGATAGCGGAATCAATCATCTTCGCGTAATCATTGTCGCCGTGGTCACGAATTGAGCAATCACGGATTGTACGCAAACAGCCCAACGCCCGTTCAGCCGTATCTATCAACTGCTTCTGCTCATCGGCATTTAACGGATTCGCCTTAATCTTTTTCGGCTCCGCTGGAATGTCGGCAAGCGTAATGCCTTTGCGAAGCTGAACGGATTCTAGAATAACTGCCAGTTCGCGGCTACTCAAATTGTGTCGAGCAAAAATATCAGTCAACTCCTCCACCCAATGTCATTAAGTTAGTGGCATGAAAAAATGCTCTGAGTATAGACACCATGCAGGATTCAGGGTAAACAGGTACGAGAAATACAGCCTTATCGTAAAAACGGCATGACAAATAAGCGGTCAGAGGCCACTAAAAAAGT
>JAGBLH010000218.1 GCA_017635515.1 Selenomonas sp. | reverse complement strand
CGATTGAGCCGCAGTATACATTTACGGCGCTGTACAATGAAATCAACAACAAGACTTTTACCACCGACCATCTGCGTCAGGCTATGCGGGATATTGAGCAGGGCGGTGAAGCTATCCGCGGGCAGAAGCTCTATGAAGACCTGTTCGAGGATTTTGATATTGATTCCAAAAGCCTTGGCACCACTCCGGCAAAGCGCAATGCTATGCTTTCGGATGTGATGAAGGAACTGGCGCATATTGACTTCACCCAGTATGGTGCGGATGTTCTGGGGGATGCTTACGAATATCTGATTGGCCAGTTTGCCGCAGGTTCGGGAAAAAAGGCCGGGGAGTTCTATACCCCGCAGGCTGTTTCAGAACTAATCACCCGCATTGTGACCAAAGGCAAAGAAGGGGAGCCGGCTTTTTCCATTTATGACAAAATTGTAGGCAATTTGATACAAATTAAGAAAAAATATAAACACCTCGAAAACCTATGGTATAAGGGCTTCGGGGTGTTTTTGTGTTGAGGGAGAGTGGTTTGAAACAAGGGGATGGGAGGCAAGAGGGGAGTTGCGTCCTTTTTGCTTCGAGGGGGTTGCATGGCTGAAATTAGCCCGTTTGCAGGGGGGAGTTGCTTGAAAGAGCATCATTTGCAGGGTATGCAAAG
Organism: Selenomonas sp.; assembly: GCA_017635515.1. GTDB lineage: Bacteria > Bacillota > Negativicutes > Selenomonadales > Selenomonadaceae > Selenomonas_B. The sequence continues at coordinate 2,750 of JAGBLH010000218.1, read as the reverse complement.
TTTGAGTGCTGGTTTATGTTGTGACAAAATGAAAGTAGCATATCGGCTAAAAATGTAATTTTTGCCGATATGCTACTATTGCTATTCGAATAAACCTGGGTAGAGTTGTAATGCCGGAGCAAGAATGCGGTCTACACTGACCATGTAGGCGTAAGCCTCTGGGGCTGCCTTGCGGAGAAAGCGGATGGATGATAATTCCTCATGGGTTAGCTGCTCGGCAAGTGTCTCCTTATAGTCTGAAATCTTCTCATAGGCGTGGCCTGTAAGGAGGCAAAGTGCCATATAGGCTGCTTTGGCAGCACGTCCGACGGCTACCTCTGGGGAATAGTTCTCGGAGTATATGTGTCCTCGTAGTTCTCGGATGCCGGCAACATAAAGCCTATACTCATCCTTCAGAAATTTTCCTCTTGAGGCAATGCATAGGCTTGCCCTAAATGTATCAGCCAGACAGCCTTCTACGCTGCTGTCGCTGCCACGGTAGGCGAGTTCATCCTTGGCAATCTTCCAGTAGGTTTCCCGAACCAGGTCAAAGTCCTCGAAAACATCCAGCAAGGTGCTGACATCATACAGCTGCTTCATTACCTCCAGGTCCTTGCCAATGTTGAGAGGTATTCCTGTGGTGTGTGGAGCAAATGCAGTCAATTTGTCACCAAGGATACATTCGACACTAGGGATTCGTATCGTTGTGGCGGGGGCCTCTATGGCAAGCAAATCATTACGAATCTCCTTCTCGACAATTTTCGCATATTGATGATGCTCGAAAAGGACGTCCAGTAAAATGTAAAATGGCTTCTTGTTGATGGGAGAGTCATAGGTAAACTTGAAATGCCTTTTTACAATATTGTTGCGTCCGATGCGTACTTGCTCCTCTTGATGAACAAAGGGGAATATCTGGGCAGCCTTATCAATAAAGGCATCAACATCAGTTCCTGGCTCCACAATGATGTCGATGTCAGTGGATAAGCGACGCGGCTTATTCAGTAGCAGCATCAGGCAGGTGCCGCCCTTGAAGACAAAGGGCAGTCCTGCTAGTGATATGGCTTCCAGCAGACCAAACGCATATATGGTTCTCTCCAAGAGAACTGGGTCACGGCGGCTTTGTTTTTGCAGGGCGCGGATGTAATCTTCTGTGAAATTTTCTCGTTTTATCATTTGGGCTCTAACCTCAGTTTTATACTCGTTTTTTCTTTGATGAATTGTTTGATTTTGCCAAGGGAATTTCTTCTCTTGGCATAGCGGAACATACTGCTCTCGTCAACGATGTATTTGGCAAAGATATCCTCATATATCTTGGGCAGTTCTGCAGGGCTTATGATTTTAGACAGAAGTTTGTCCGCAATCAGGTCCACCATAATTTTTTCCACACGGCTATGCCATTTGACATTACGACCTGGTGGCGACTCGGATATCAGCCGTTTGACCACGATCATGTTGTCGCTCCAGTATTTGTGATATTCGTTAATGCCGGGGTTCAGCAAAACGGTATCATACGGTTGATCCTGCAGCGTATCAAAAACGAAATCTATTGTATCGGCTGGCACATATACGAAAATGGCGTTATGGGCTATCTGATGATTGACGAACTCATTTAGTTGCTGCAATTCAAATATGACATATTCAAGTGCAGGAAAGTCTTCTGCTATGCTGTTGGCAATGCCGGAAGCTATCTCGGAGTAGTTGTGCTGATATTCAGCAAGATTGGCAGAAGGTATGAAATAGGCATTTCTTCCAGCTCTGGCAATCTCTCCGGTAGAAAGCAGTTTTTGCAGGAGTTTCTTGAAGCTTGGCATATTGATGTTTATGCCATGCGATTGCAAGGCCGACAGCAGGTCGGAGCGAGAGAAGATTGCGTTGCCACTGAGTGAGGCTAAATAGCTTGGTTGTATCTCTGTGCTCATAATGTTTCCCTCCTTTTCAGTAGCATATCGGCAAAAAATGATATTTTTGCCGATATGCTACTTTGATTATACAACATTTGGAGAAATATTGGTATCCCCATATTCCAATAAGGCGTTGACTAAATGCTGGTACTGAGTGATAAATGGTAGTAAAAAAGCGGGAGGAGTGAAGTGCCATGACTGATATGGAGAAAAGAGAAATTGCTCAGCTGAGGGGCATGGGGATGGGCTATGGCAAGATTTCCCACCAGCTGGATATACCGCTTAGCACGGTAAAATCCTACTGTCTCAGAAATAATGTGGTAAGCGGAGCTAGAAAGTCTGTATGTATGGCGTGTGGCAGACCTCTGGACAGGGGGATGCCAGGAAGGGAAAGAAGTTCTGCTCTGATGGATGTCGCATCAAGTGGTGGAGCCATCACACGTATTTGATGAAGGCAAATTGTGTGTGCGTTCATTGTGGCAGAGCATTTCACGGCAGGACTGGCCGTAAGTATTGTTCACATCAGTGTTACATCGAAGAAAGGTTTGGAGGAAATGATGACTCGAAGAATGTTAAGGCTTGAAGACCGCTACCAGATTATAATGATTGTGCTGCGGTCAATGATGCGTCAGGGAATCATAAATGAGCGAGAATACAGGGAAGCAGAGGATATGATGGTGAAGAAGTACCGGCCTGCTTCAGGGACGCTGTTTTCGAACCTGGTTTTGATTTCTGCTCATCCGCTGGATTTGTCTTTGCCAAGTTTTTTCGATTTGACTTGTCAAAAATTCCTTTAGGGGAGCCAAATCTTGTTTTGTGTCCCAGCTTTCCAGAGCAGCGTAGTAGTCGTTGCGGTCTTCTTCGTGGATG
>JAGBLH010000217.1 GCA_017635515.1 Selenomonas sp. | reverse complement strand
ATAACGCCATTGTTCAGATTTTGTCGATAGACAAAATATACTTATTCAAGTTTCGTCACAAGGGCTTTAGCCCTTGCGACATAACGCCATTGTTCAGATTTTGTCGATAGACAAAATATACTTATTCAAGTTTCGTCACAGGGGCCTTAGCCCATGTGACATAACGCCATTGATTAATAAAAAACAGGATGTTTCACGTGAAACATCCTGTTTCCCTTATATGTCTATGTGCTCAGTACGATACCACTGTATCTTCTTGCAGGGGCAAGCCCTTCTCAGTGCCTCCTTCGATAGCTTTCCCGAGGGGCAAACCCCTCCTGCTGCTCACAAGCTGATGGCCACCCTGCCGCCGCCTTGGCCTACGGTGACATTCACCTGTCCCTTGGGGTCAAGGGCTGCAGACCAGCCTTTGTTTGATGTCTCAGGGGAAATCTCCATCTTTCCCATATCCTTGGCAGCCTCCAGCGCCAGCCGCCACTCCGCTATCTGCAGGACAGGGTCTTCCTTCTGCTTCCAGGGCAGCGCCTGATAGAAAATATCCTCTGCCCCTGGCCTGCTTTCCCTGACATAGCACTCTCCCCTTCTCTTGAAGAAAGTCAGGGTCTCCTGTGTTTCCGGCAGGTAAAGGGTGTAGTAGTTCTTCGGCAGTTTGACCTTCTTCACCATGCGGAAAGAGTTGCCATAGAGAATGGCTTCTGCATACGACATACTATGGAAACCCTTGTTGTCGATAGGTTCTTCCCCCGTTCTCCCCAAGGTGTACTTCGCGCCCCGATAAAGAATCTGCGCCAGCTGAATCCCCACCGCACTGTTATCTGCTTCCAGGGCTGTCAGGCCGGGATTGTCCTTGACAAAATCTGCCCTCACCTTCTTGTAAGCCCAGACAGTCAGGCGTGACCATGCCTCCTGATCCCGCTGCATCTCTTCCGGGGTCTGCCTCACATAGCGCACATCCGTGGAGTGGTAGAAAATATAGTAACCACCCTGCCCATCTTTGGCAAAGAGTTCCCTGCCGGACATATCCTCGCAGAGCATCTCATAGAGTTCCCCTTCAGAAACCTTGCCGATGGCAAAGAGCCAGCCTGCTCCCGGATAGTCATCCCCTGACTTCTGAGCCGCTCTGAGGGAAGCCGTCTCACTCACAGAGAAGATTTTATTTCCGGTGCCACACTCGACCTGCACCTCTTTGGCTATGCCAGCAGGGACTCTCAGCCGCCAGCCCTCCGCTTCATAGAACTTCGCCTGCCTTTCGGCATTCGCCTCTGCCGCCTCTGCATAAGAGAGCCCTACCTCCCACACGCCCTCGAAACCGCCCCAAGGGCAGGCAAGAGCAAACGCCATCAAGGCCACCGCTGCTGCTTTCCCGTATCTCATATTCACCATTCCTCTCTGGAAAACAAGGGAGAATTACTATGGAAAATATTCGCCGTCAGAGCAAATTTTCCTCCCCATAGCAAAACAGGGGATGTTTCACGTGAAACATCCCCCGCCCGACTGATAGCATCTTATCCGACCAGCTCATACCCGGCTTCTTCGATGACGGCCTTGAACTCGGCTTCGTCAATTTCCCTGTCCATGGTCACGCTGGCTTTCTTGCCTTCCAGATCAACCGTGACTTCGGTGACGCCTGCCATCTTGGCCAGAGCATCATGGACATGCTTCTGGCAGTGCTGGCACATCATGCCTTCGATTTTCAGTTCTTTCTGCATTGTTTTTTCCTCCTCAGGGGCAGATTCCTGCCCTTCACTTCTGTATATCGCCCTGTGCTCCGGCTGGAAAGACTTCAGCCGCAGGGCATTCATCACCACGCAGACGCTGGACAGGCTCATGGCCGCTGCGCCTATCATGGGGGATAACTTTATGCCAAAGGCGGGGTACAGGAGACCTGCCGCCAAGGGTATACCGATAATATTGTAAATGAAGGCCCAGAACAAATTCTCCTTGATATTGCGGAGCACCGCACGGGAGAGCTTGATGGCGCTGACGGCATCCAAGAGGTTGCTCTTTATGAGCACTGCATCGGCACTCTCTATGGCCACATCTGTACCTGCGCCGATGGCCATGCCCAAGTCAGCTCGGGCCAGGGCCGGGGCATCATTGATGCCGTCGCCGATCATGGCCACCTTGTGCCCTTCAGCTTGCAAGGCGGCGATATGCTGCTCCTTCATGGCGGGCAGCACGCCGGCAATGGCTTTGCTCAGTCCCAGGCGGCGGCGCAGGGCTTCGGCGGTGCGTTCATTGTCCCCCGTGAGCATGATGACCTCAAGACCCATGTCCTCAAAAGCCCGGATGGCTTGCACGCTGGATTCCTTTTCCCTGTCGGCAGCGGCAATCAGGCCCACGAGCATTCCACCGCGGGCAAAGAGCAGCGGGGTCTTGCCCTCATCTGCCAATTTCTCCAAGTGCTGGGCACAGCAGGAAATATCCACACCCTGCTCCTGCAGGAAAGCCGCATTTCCTGCCAGGCAGGGACTGCCCGCTGCTTCAGCCTTGAGGCCCTTGCCGATGATGGCTTGGAAGCCAGCGACTTGCAGGGGAGCAATCGCCTTTTCCTTGGCATAGGCCAGCACCGCTTCTGCCAGGGGGTGCTCGCTTTCCTTCTCTATCCCCGCCGCCAGAGCTATCAGCTCGGCCTCACTCAGGCCAAAGGACAGCACCTCGGTGACGGCAGGTTTCCCCTCGGTGATGGTGCCGGTCTTGTCCAGCACCACAGTATCAATATCATGGGCGATTTCCAGTGCCTCCCCGGACTTGATGAGGATGCCATTCTCCGCGCCTTTGCCTGTGCCTACCATGATGGCAACAGGGGTAGCCAGTCCCAAGGCGCAGGGGCAGGAAATCACCAATACGGAAATAGCCATGGAAAAGGCAAATTCCGCGCTCTCCCCCCAAGCCAGCCACACGCCGCCAGCCAGCAGGGCAATGGCTATCACCACAGGCACGAAGATGCCCGCAATCTTATCCGCCAGTCTGGCAATAGGAGCCTTGCTGGCACTGGCCTCCTCCACCAAGCGGATAATCTGGCTGATGGCAGTATCCCCGCCCACCTTTTCCGCTCGGAAGTGGATGGCCCCTGATTTGTTCAAGGTGGCAGAAGTCACTTTATCCCCCGCCCGTTTGAACACAGGCAGGCTCTCGCCCGTCAGGGCCGATTCGTCCACGCTGGTCTGGCCGGACAGCACCACTCCATCGGCAGGGATGCGCTCCCCGGGGCGCACGATGATCTCATCCCCGGCCACCAGTTCCTCCACCGGCAGCTTCACTTCTCGCCCCTGCCTGACTACCAGGGCAGTCTGGGGGGCCAGTTCCAGCAAGCGGGCCAGAGCCGCCCCAGTCTTGCCCTTGGCACGAGCTTCCAAAAACTTGCCTACGGTAATCAGGGTCACAATCATGCCCGCAGACTCGAAGTAGAGATTGCGGTTGTACTCCTCCACCAGGGCCAAGTCCCCGTGTCCCAACCCCCAGCCAATGCGGAAAAGGGCAAAGGCTCCGAAAAGGGCTGCCGCCATGGAGCCAAGGCCCACTAGGCTGTCCATATTGGGGGCACCCTGCCAGAGATTCTTGAAGCCGTTTACATAATACTTTCTATTTAGATACATGATGGGCAGCAGCAGCAGGAACTGGGCAAAGGAAAAGCCCACGGCATTTTCCGGCCCGTGGAAGACTTCCTTCACCACCTCCGGCACCGGCAAGCCGAACCATACCAGCAGCATGTGGTGCATGGCTATATACATGAGGGGGATAAGGAATACCACCGACCAGAGCAACCGCTGCTTCATGGCCTGGGCTTCCCTTGCCAGCACATCATCAGCCTGCTTCGTCTCCCCGCTTGGCTTCGCCCCTTTGCGAGAAGCCCCATAGCCCGCCGCCTCCACAGCGCGGATAATCCCCGCTGCATCCAGCTGAGTTTCATCGTAGGAAAGCTGCAGGGAATTCGTCAACAGATTCACCGAGACACCCTCAGTCCCCGGCAGCTTCGCCACCGCCTTTTCCACCCGCGCCGAGCAAGCCGAGCAGGTCATGCCTGTCACATTGAAAACTTCTTTCTTCATAAAACACCTCCCCAGTTTGTGAGAAATGATATTCACTCACAGTATAGCACCAATCAGGGATTTGGAAAAGGGGCGCAGCGAATACAAAAAGACGATGTTTCACGTGAAACATCGCTGGTTTTTCCTATGGTCAAATCAGGATAAAAATGCTATAATACATATAAAGAGCACCGCCTAGCGGTCGCCCCACGACAAGTTTTTCAAATAGGAAAAACCGCCTGAAGTTTGGACGCTAGCAGGCGGTTATTTCTTTGCAACGACAAGAATCATTAGTATCAATAGTAGTATGATAATCGAGTCATTCATATTGCAACGCCCCTTTCCGGGGCGAGTTTCACCGCCAAACGATGCTCGTCCATAAGTATAGCATAAGAGGAAATAAACAGGAAGATTATGAGCAATTATTTTTACGTCTTTATCGGCGGCGGGCTGGGAGCTGTCTGCCGCTATGCCCTTATCGCCGCCATTGGCATGCGCTTCGGCGCGCACTTCCCCATCGGAACGCTGGCAGTGAATGCCGTGAGCTGCTTCCTCATGGGCTTCGTCATGGGCCTCTTGCTGCCCCTGGCCCAGCGGCTCCACCTCATGCCTGAGCATCTGAGACTGCTGGTGTCCGTGGGGTTCCTGGGGGGCTTCTCCACTCTGGCTGCTTTCAGCCTGGAAACCCTCACCCTCCTGCGGGGCGGCAGCCACCTGCTGGCAGGGCTGAATATCCTGGCCACCGTAGGTGTGTCCCTGCTGACAGTCTATCTAGGCTGGCAACTGGCAGGGCTGATTCAGAAATAGGCTCCGCACTCTAATTTCTCTCCCGTCCCAGAGTCTCCTCAATCTCCTTCTGCAGTACATTCATGGAAGCCTTCATCTCCAATGTATGGTTGGCAGTGATGCGGCCCAATTCCTTGCGGTAAACAGCTGCCATGTCGTGGAGCAGGGCGGCAATGCTGCTCTGGGTGTCCTGGGCTTCGCGGGAGGAATTGCGGGCCAGCAGCAGGTAGTTTTCCAGCAGGGAAATTGTCTCTTCATTCCAGTAGCTCACCACTTTCCTCGCCTCTATGACCTGAGTTTCCAAGGTGCCGGGGGAAACAGCCTGCTTTATTTCTCCCAGGATTTTCAGCACTTCATCTGCATAGCGCCTTATCGCCCTGTCAGCGATTTTCGTCCGCTGATCCTCGATGGTGGTGATTTGTTCTGTCAGTTTCTGCCTGATCTCACGGCAATAGCGCAGATGCTCCGGTTCTTCCTCCACGGCGGGAGCGGCTTCCTCCGCCACTTCCTCCGTCTCTGCCCCGGGACGCAGCTTTCCCCGCTTCCAGAGCAGATACCAGGGCAGGGCGTTTTCATGGCGTTCCTTCCGCTCCTCCCATTCTCCCATCATCTGCCCATAAATGCCCTCGGAAAATCTTCCCCTTATGGGGGCTGCCCATAGTTCCAAAGTGCTGCGGGGAATTTCCTCCCCATAGGAATAGATGAAAAGGTGCTCCAGATTGCAGCAGAGGAGGATAAAGATGATTGCCAGCACGTTTTCTCTCAGAAAATCATGCACGAAGGGGATAGCGCCAAGGATGTAAACAAAAATTCCCCATCCAAGCACATTGAGAAAAAGGCCATTGCTCTCTATGGACAAAAATCTCTGCGGCAGGGGCTTGAGCAGGGTCTTGGCGAGTTTCTGCATCTCCTTGTTCCAGCCAGCCAGAGCCGCTTCGTAGGTTGCGCCCCTGCAAGCAAACACATCCCTGCCCCGATTATGAGCCGATAGCCTGTAAATTTTTTCCAGTTTATCCGGGCGAACTTTCACATCATTCATGGTACAGACAAGGAAATGCTCGTCATTCTTCTTGGCCTCAAAATCTTCGAATAGCGCAATATCAGCACCTGTGAGCAAATCATAAGGATAGATGAACAAGCCATGCTCCCTGGCATATTTCCGCAGAAAATCCCCATCCCCCACCAGCTTGAATTTATTCCAATTCCGCACGACACCACCTCCCCACAATAATCATGCTGAGATATTCTCCGCGCAGCAGATTATCTCCTTTGTCAGTATCGCTATTTTATTGTCCAATATAAAAAAGCCCGGCAGACGTTTCATTTGAAATGAACGCTGCCGGGCTTTGCTTATTTCTCGTCCTTGAGCACTACCTGTGAGTCGCACTCAAACATGCGGTTCCAAGGGAAGGCTGCATGTACTTCCTTTACCTTCAGCCCCCAGGGGAAGCAGAGGTTCCGCTGGAGGAAATCCTTCAGCAGGGCTGCGGTTTTCTCCGCCGCAGGCTGCTTCTTCGTATCCAAAGTGCTGTAGTTCCCCTCGCCGGGCAGGCTGCCCAGCATATTGGCCACCTGCTGCCGCACATTGGCCTGATAGGCCCAGTCATCGGTGTAGCGGGTGTAGAGGAGATCTGCCACATCCTCCTTGCTCATCTTGTTCGCCAAGGTGGCAGCGCCCAGGAGGAAACCGGTGCTGTTGGTGGCGGTGTTCCAGCCGCCATAGCCCTGCAGACGGAACTGGAGGCTCTTTTGGCGCAGGCCTTCCATGAGGGCATTATCCGCACCGTTGCCGAAGGCGATATCCGCCACCGCAACGGGATAGCCCTGCTGCACATAGTTATCGACCTTTTCCACAAAAGCCTTGGTGCCCTTGCGGAATTTCGTGGTATTGTCGGGGGATATGGCTTCCCCTGTCTTGCCATCAGGATTGGTGCTGACCAGGAGCACCAGGTCAGCCCGCTTGGGGTTATTGACCTTGATGGCCCCCAGGGCACTGATGGCCTTGTCCACGGACTCGCCAATCTTTTCATTGGTGTAGCTGGGAATGGTCTCGGCCCCCTTGCCCTTGGCGTACTCAGCATAGACGAAGGGCACATCCCGCAAGTTGTCATGGATGGCCCTGGAAACCATCAGCATCCCCAGCTCATCGGCCCCGGAGGTGACTACGGAGCGGGTCTTGCCCAAAGTCTGCCCCAGTTCCTCCAGATGGCGGCTCTCCCGATGGGTCTGGGAAGGCACGGCGCTGTCATCGCAGCCAAGCAGGAAATAGTTGAACACGCCGCTTTCCGCCAGGGTCAGGAAACGCTCATTGGCATCGTAGTTCTTGGCCCTGCGGTTCAGCCAGTCCTCCAGATACTCGGGAGGAATCTCAGCCTTGAGCTTCTCCAGCTGCTTCTTGTCCTTGCGGGAGAGGCCCTGCATTTCCTTTTTGTCCAGCAGGGCAGTATAGGCAAAAATCTGATCCCCGTGGGTCTTGTAATACGCTGGTTCCTCGCTGGAAGCAGCTGCACCACGGGGAGTCCTCATGATGGTGCCGAAGGCATAGAGGGGCAGGCGAGGGTATTTCTCGTGAAAAGCCTTGAACCTCTCTGCTCGCTCCATGATTTTCTCTGCGCTCAGGTCGTGCTTGCGGGAGCCCACCAGGCTGCCATAGAGCATGGCATCGGAGGACACTACTGCCGCCTGTGCCCCGCGGGCATTTTCCTCCAGCCACTGCCAGAGCTCATCGGGCAGGCCATAGCCCTCCCGCTGCCCCAGGAGTTCATTGGGCGGCACCAGCACCTCATACCCCAGTTTTTCCGCCACGGCCACCGTCTGCTTCTCATTGACGGGACGGTTGTCGATGGGGACATAGACAATCTTCTTCCCCACCCCCGGCCCCTCAGCTGCCGGCGCTGCTCCTGCCAAGGGCATGAAACTGGCCGTACCCAAACAAAGGGCAGTCAAAAAGCTCAAGACTTTCTTGTTCAAAGCAATCCCTCATTTCTGCATGTTTCACGTGAAACAAAGTATGTCTCTTTTCTTACATCCTTTCCTATATTATATAGCATAATACGCTGAAAAACCTTCCTTTTATAAAAATATTTGGCAACAGTCCCGCTTAGGGCGTGTTGATTAATTCACTCAGCCCATCTTCACGGGTCTTGACTGTCCCTGCGTCGTTGACAAATCCTCGACATAGCACCGCCCTAAAGGACTAGCTTCGCGTCGCTATGCCTGCGGTTTGTCGCCTTGCAACGGACAGCCAATCCCCGCAAATCTGGACCAAGTTCATTTAATCAACACGCCCTAGTTGCCTGCGCTCTTGCTTGGCAGTCTCTCATGTCTTGCTTTTGCTCTTTATATCCCCAAAAAGCAAAAGTGTTAAAAAAAAGCAGCCCTCATGTTTCACGTTAAACATGAGGGCTGCTCGCTATCTGGCAAGAGCACGTTTTACAGTGCTCCGCCCATATTCTCCAAAGAATCAATCACTACGGCGCAGCCAGGCTCCACCCGCTGGATGAGGGCCTTCATCTTGGCCTCCGGCAGGGAGACGCAGCCGCCCGTAAAGGGCTTGTTGGGACCGAAGCAGTGCATGAAGATGGCGGAGCCTTTGCCCGGAGTGCCTTCCTCATTGTAGCTGATGTTCAAGCAATACTTGTAATGAGGATTGTAGTCCACAATGTGCTCACTGTTCTCCTGGTTCAGATCGGGGATCTGGCGGATATCCACCATTTCGTTGTAATGCTTGCCGGGGCGCGCATCACCTGACCAGTAGATGTTTTCATCCACCTGGGTATAGGGCAGCTTCGTGCCGGGGTTCGGGCAAATGCCAAAAGCCTTGGTGAAGTGGAAGGTGCCCACAGGGGTGCGGCCATCTCCCTCCTTGGTCTTGCCCAGGCCCTCTTTGCCAATGAAGCCAGGCGTGGTCAGAACCTGCTGCCAATTGCCCTCCCTGTCCCTTTCATGCAGGGAAATCCAGGCAGTCTGCTTGCTCACGGCAGCCACCACTACCATCTGCTTGGCCCTGGCAGCTGCGGGCAGCTTCGT
>JAGBLH010000216.1 GCA_017635515.1 Selenomonas sp. | reverse complement strand
GAAGTAACTAATATTGATCCCTTGGGGAAATCCAGGCTGAAGGAGATGCCGGCATAGTCTGCAGCCATGGGAATCTCAACCAGGAATTCTTTGATTTCCCTTGCCTCATAGCACTGGCTCAAGAGCACCCTGTCCACCACGCCAAAGGCCGCCGTGAACTCGTGGCCCGTGACCTGCAGGCGGAATCTCCCCTGCACCTGCAGCTTCAGATAAAGCTTGCCCAGTTCGCAATAGTGATGCCATTTCCCTGCGGCAAAGAGATTCATCCAAGTGTCGAAGGAAATTCTCCTGCAGTCCCTGATCTCACCATCATCAAACCTGACGGAGGCTTGGTCAAACCTATAGAACAGCTCCCCTGCTTCCATGAAGTCCCCATCGGGAAAGACAATATGGGACAGGGGAAACATTGTCTCACTCATGGGAAACCTCCCTCACATGCGGCTCGGGCCTAAGGGTCTTGTCAAACATGGAATACCTCTCGCAAGCCTCTGCCAGACTATCTTTCATCAGAGCACAAGCCTCTTCTACGCCAAGGTTTTCGGCACCTGAAATCTTCGCTTCCGTCAGGAGTTCCAGCCAGCCAGGGGCAGCTTTCTCAAGGCCATCATAGGGTACATAGATATGTGCCTTGCCTCCCTGGGACTCATCTGTCCTGACTGAGAGAAGGGACATGAGTGGCGAGGGCAACAAATGCACCAGCTGATGAACCAGCATGTTCAGTACCTGAGCCCTCACTTCATCCCGCAGGACTTCCTCTACCTCGGTAAGTTCCATCTCCTCGCGCAAGCCCTGCTTTGCTTCCATGACAGCTTTGGTGAAGGACACGTCTCCCTCCAGGCGGCCCGAACGTGCATATCCCGGCAGTACGACCTCTCCGTTGGCTGCGAGAACATATTCCCTGGCCAGTTCCTCATCGATGCCAAGCCTTGCCAGCTCAGACAGTATCTCGCTGTCCTGCAGCTGATAGATTCCCTCGCAATTTCCTGCCAGCTCGAAAATTTCTTTTGGTGTATCCGCATTGGTACGAAGGACAAGAATCACTGGTGGCAATTCTTTGCGCGCAGCCATTTCCAGGATGCTGCGGGTCATATCATTGCAGGCCCCCAGAGTCAGGACAGGCACTTCACCAGAGCGGGCCAGAGAGGCCAGGAATGCACAGAAAAGCTCCCCGGCTTCCTGCTCAGTCAGCCGTCCTTCCTCCAGGTCTCTCTGCCAATAGCCAAAGAGGTACTGATCCGGCCTCCCCAGCACCGTCCCCTTGTGACCTGCCAGATGAAGGGCGGCCAGCAGGAAGCGCACGCACTGCAGGGCTTCCGTGAGATTTCTGGCAGGATGAGCCGGAACCTGACGGAAACTTGCAGCTGCCACCTCATTGCCGACTTTTTCTGCTTCTTCGGCATAGCGGTCTGCCAGTCCCAGCAGAGCCTCGTGACAGTCCTTTGCCTCAGGAATTTCCATCAACCCCTCAGCCAGCACAGAATGGAAATCCGGGCACACATTCTCCGCCAAGTGGCAAGCCTCGCCCACAGGCAAGCCCAGCCTGCGGGCCATGCCTCTGGTCATCTTCTCCACTGGTATGTCCTCAAGAGACGAGAAGAAAGCTATCTTATCCTCAGGCAGGACAACCGGCTCCTCCTGCCTGCACATGGAGGTGAAGAAACCCGCCAGACGCTCTTCTTCCGTACCTGCGTCCCGCAGCACTTCCTCAAAAGACTTGCCCTCATCCTGAAAAAGGCTGCGCTGTAATTTTTTCATCCCTGCCTCATAACGATATTTGGGCAAATCTTTATCTACGAAGCTGCTCACTGTCGCTTTGAGCGCTATCTTCTTCTGTACCTCAGGCAAAATATACAACTCTGAACGGGTGCAGGGCATTTTTGCATCATGGGTGTCGAAGCTGACGGAATCCACCAGCTGATTTCTGGCCAGATCCAGCACCACGATGTTCAGGCCGCGCTCATTGATGGCATAGTCATGACCACCCACACGCAGCACAGCCTTGTCGCCGTCATGTAGGGGATGGCTCTCCAACTCCATGGCAAGACCTTCGACTGCCAGGCGCACCTTCGCGGACTCATCTGCTTTGCCCATCTCATCAGCCAGGACTTCTCCCAGATAAGAGGCAAAGACATACCCCCGCCAGTGCTTTCTCAGAAGATTTTGAGTGCCCAGAGCCATCAGGCGCTTGTTGGCTTCCGTCTTCAGTTCCAGCCCCAAGGTATCCCTGGCGGCTATGAGGATCAGCCACTCTTTGGCATGACGCTTCAATTCGTCCAGATAGTCATTCAGCTTGGTGAT
>JAGBLH010000215.1 GCA_017635515.1 Selenomonas sp. | reverse complement strand
TCAACACGCCCTAGCTAGGATTCATAGACGCACAGTTTCTTACTGTGGAGAAGGAAAATGTTATATATTTCGATTTATCAGAAAAAATAATTGACTTTCCGCTAAGGGCGTAGTACAATAGTCCTATAGAAAACAGAAGCGGATCCGTAGCAGGGAACGTACCCTGTGGGTATGAGCTGTAAGCGTCTCCTCCTAAGGGACGATGAGTGGATTCATTGAGCGCTACGCGCCTAAGTCATAGCGGACATATGCCGGACGGTTCATAGGCGACTGCGGCCTGCTGGTTCAGGCGGCACGGCGTCCACTATGGTTTTGGACGACGCTCCTGGTACTGAAGGAGGAGTCACTGAGGCCATACTTGAGCTTTCTGTGTGGTGGTAGTGTCTATTTTTGTATACATGGAGGAATGTCTTTACAAACCATTGTAACTGTGTTACTATAGGTCGCGTAGAAAGTCATAAATGGCAAAGGTGCCATGCAAGAGGAATTCCCGCCCGTGGGGGTGGTTTCTTCTGGCATGGCTTTTTATGTGCCCCTTTGCCTGTACCATGAAGCTGATATTTATTTCAAAAAGGGTGGTAAAAGATGGATGAACTTCTGTATGTGATCCCCGCGAACTCCAGCAAGGAAGAGGTGCTCAAGTATGTCAGCGAGCATCCGGAAATCAAGTTCGTTTCCCTGGTGGGCATCGACATGGCCGGCAACGATACTGATGAAAAGATTCCCATGCACATCTTCGTGAAGGATATCGATGATTTCTATGCCGGTTCTGCCGTGCAGACTGACGGTTCTTCCGTGGTGCTGACCGGCATTGCCACCCTGAACAACGCCAAGGTCGATATGCCCATCGATTCCACGGTGAACTGGTTCGTGGATTACAACTACGAGCACTATGACGAGACTTTGGGCAAGCCTGTCGGCACCCTGCGCATCCCTGCTTTCCTGGTGCATGAGGGCAAGCGCGTTGATTCCCGCGCCGTACTGGCAGATACCCTTGAGTTCGTGAAGAAGGGCATGCTGGATCTCTTGCACAGCAATCCCAAGATTGCTGGCTCAGATATCAATGGCAGCCAGGTGGAGGATATTTCCTTCACTTCAGCTACAGAGCTTGAGTTCTGGGTCAAGACCCCGCTGGATGAAGCGTCCATTGAGGAGATGGAAGCATCCCAGGTCATGCAGGAGCAGTACTGGGAGCGCACCCACGGCGCTGTGCGCGCGGCGCTGGAGGGCTGCGTGCTGGAGCTTGACCGCTATGGCCTGAACGTGGAGATGGGGCACAAGGAAGTGGGCGGCCTCAAAGCTCAGATTGATGAAAGCGGCAAGATTGCCCATGTCTGTGAGCAGATTGAGATTGACTGGCGCTTTGACAATGCCATGCAGGCGGCGGACAATGAAATCCTGGTGCGCATGGTGGTGAAGGAAATCTTCCGTGCCAACGGCCTGGAAGTCAGTTTCAAGGCCAAGCCCATCATCGGCCTGGCAGGCAATGGCGAGCACACCCATATCGGCATGGCTGCTGTCACCAAGGACGGCAAATTCCACAATCTCTTTGCTCCTGCTGAGGCCAGGAAAGACTTCATGAGTGCCGTGGGCTATGGTGCGCTCATGGGCATGCTGAAGAACTACGAAGTCATCAATCCTTTTGTTTCCGCTACCAATGACTCCCTGAACCGCTTGAAGCCCGGCTTCGAAGCCCCGGTCTGCATCGTTACCTCCCTGGGCCACACCCCAGAGGTTCCTTCCCGCAACCGCACCATCCTGGCAGGCCTGATCCGCGATTTGGAGAACCCCATGGCTACCCGCTTCGAGCTCCGCGCCTGCAACCCCTACACCAACACCTATCTGGTGCTGGCAGCCATTTATTCCGCTTGCCTGGATGGCATCAAGATGGCAGTGAAGCACACCACGGAGGAACTCTTGAAGGAACTCTCCAAGGATGCCGGCGAAGAGGGGTTCTATCTGGAGAAGGACCGCGCTTATCGCAGCGAGAACGATGTGTTTGAAGATTACACGGAAGAAGAGCGCAACCGTCTCTTCGGTGCGCCGCCAGCAACCGTATGGGAGAATATGCAGAACTTCGAGGCTTATCCTGAGAAGAAGGCTGTCATCACCGCTGGCGGTGCCCTGCGCGACCAGATCATCAACGCTTTCCGCGCCGGTGCCCTGTTGCGCTGGAAGACCGAGCTGGTGGCCCGCATCATTCCCGAGAACCGCGACATCGTGCGCAAGGCCCGCGAGATTGAGTCAGATTGGGTCACGGATCAGGATGCCTACAACTGGAACAAGATTTCCATCCTGCGCAACTATCTGGCCAAGGACAGCATCGACGAAAAGTCTCTCTTCACCCTGCTGATCAACGCTCTGAATGAGGGCGATTACGCCACCGCTTCCGGTCTCCAGGTGGAGATGTACGACAAGATGGAGGAGCTCAAGGCCCTCTACGACAGCTATTCCAAGAATATGCTGTAAGACAATATAGATATCCTTTTGCCCTGGTTCCTTTTGGAGCCGGGGCTTTTTGACTAACTGTGTCCTTTCATAGTATACTTAGCCTGTTATGAATCATGTTACGGAGAAGCGAAGATGAAGAAGTTTGTTTTGGCGCTGATGGCGCTGATTCTTTTGGGGGCTGGCTCCCTCTCCGGCTATCAGCTTGCCCGGCAGCATGCCCTTTGGGAAATAGGCGACCGGCTGGGGTTGGTGTCGGCAAAGGATGGCAGGATTCAGGTGCATGGGGAAGGGCAGGTAGAGGAGGCAAGTCTCAGGGATGTGGAAAAGTCAGCCCATGTTTTCAACGACTTTTTCCAGCAGCAGATGGGAGCCTCCCTGCAGCGACCAGTGGAGTTATATGTGGCGGGGGAGGAAGCCTCCTACCGCGCGGTGCTGGAACGGGAGTTCAGCCTGACAGCTGAGGAAGCTGCCCAGGTGGCTTCCATTTCCGGGGGCTGGTCCGGGGGCAGCAGCCATGTCACGGCCATCAATGCCAGTGCCGGGGTCATGTCCACCTATGGAGACAGATACAACACCACAAGCCATGAGCTTTTCCACCAATTGCAGCACGAACTCAGCCATGGCAGGGACGTGGAGGAAAGTTCCTTGTTCTGGCTGGAGGAAGGCACGGCGGATTATGTGGGGGCGGCCATGTCCGAGCATCTGGGTGGCAAGCCCCTCTGGAAATGGCAGTCTGATGTCAAGGCAGCCCTGGCTCGGGCTGAATCTACCGTGAAGCCGGAATCTATCCAGCACTGCAACTTTGAGATGCGCAAGAAGCTCATGGGCAAGGAATACCACACCTATCAGGTGGCAGACCTTATGACCAGCCATCTTTTGCAGCGCTTCCCGGAGGAAAGGCGCCTGCCCCTGCTGGCAGAATACTTCCGCGCGCTGGCGGAGTCGGAAGATGGGGAAGCGGCTTTCAGGCAGGTCTTTGGAATGGAGCTGCCGGCTTTCCTGGAGGAATACAGGACCTGGTGGCAGGGCTTTGTCCGTCAGCCCGTGGTCTTCAATTATCATGGGGCGGGCCAGAAAAGCAGCCATGAGCAGGCAGTCAGGAAAGAAATGGAGGCCTCCCAGGCATGGCTGGGGCGGAATTTGGGCAGCCAGCTCCGGGGGGAGTACCAGGTTGTGCTTTCCCCAAGCGAGGCGGACATGGCTAAGGCTCTGGTCAAATATACGGAGATGCCGCAAAAGGAAGCGGAGCAGATGGCTGAGCGGAGCCTTTGCATCGAAAACGGGGGACTGCTGGTGCTGAATGCGGGCCATTTGCAGGAATCTCAGCAGCGGGCTTTCAGCTTGGGGCTCCTCATCATGCGTACTTATGAGCGGCAGATGCTGGGCAGCATGAAGGAGACGGGGGCTGCCTGGCTCATGCACGGGGCGGCTTATCTGGCGGGAGTCAGCCGCCAGGCCGAGACCAGCGGCTACGCTGTGGGAGACTATCTCAGGACAGCCAGGGAGAATGTGCGGGGCAGGAACCTGCCCCGGGCCGTGGAGCTGCAAAGCGAGGCAGATTTCAGCCGGGCGGTGGAGAAGTATGGGGAGAAGGAAATCGCTTCCTTGACGGAACTAGCGGCCTATGAGCTGATACGCACCCACGGTTGGGGCAGCTTTGCCAGGTATCTGCAGGAGATGGCCAAAACCAAGGATGGGAGCAGGGCTTATAGGAACATTTATGGCAAATAAGAGCAGAGATAAAATTTTTCTATGAAAATCCTATGTGACAAGGAAAAATGCTTGACAGCCCGGACAAGAGTGCGTATAATAGCCATTGTCAAGGGGAGGACCTTGGCAGATATCAATGACAGGTGAGGATATGCTGGAACAGCTTTTGTACTTATCTACACTCTTCGACCTCTATGGTCCCTTGTTGACGGAAAAACAGCAGGAGTGCCTGAGACTTCATCTTTTTGAAGATTTCTCTCTGGCAGAGATCGGAGAGAGCCTGGGGATATCCAGGCAGGCGGTGTACGACAATATCCACCGTGCCCAGAAGGCCATGGAGGGGTATGAGGAAAAGCTGGAGCTGGCCAGGCGTTATCACCTGGAACGGCAGGAGCTCACAGAGCTGGCCGGAAAGATAGAAGGATTGAGACAGCCGGGGAACGAAGCGGCTGTGGATGATATATTAGAGAGGCTGACCCCGCTTTTGGGGCAGGCTGGCCAGGAGGCATAACCTTTGATTTTTGAATCTTTATCCGAGCGCTTGCAGGAAACCTTCAAGAAGCTGCGGGGCCATGGCAAATTGACGGAGGACGATGTCAATGAAGCCATGCGGGAAGTGCGCATGGCACTACTTGAAGCCGATGTGAACTTCAAAGTGGTCAAGGACTTCATCAAGACCGTCAAGGAACGGGCTGTGGGCCAGGAAATCCTGGAGACCCTGACTCCCGCTCAGGTGGTGGTGAAGATCGTTGATGAAGAGCTCACCAACCTCATGGGAGGTACCCAGAGCCGCATCAACATGAGCCCTAATCCTCCTACTGTCATCATGATGGTGGGACTGCAGGGCGCTGGCAAGACTACTTCCGCTGGCAAGCTGGGGTTGTCTTTGAAGAAACAGGGCAAGCGTCCCCTGCTGGTGGCGGCAGACATCTACCGCCCGGCTGCTATCAAGCAGCTGCAGGTAGTGGGTGAGCAGCTGGGGCTGCCGGTTTTCACCATGCCCCAGGGCACGGACGCGGTGACCATTGCCAAATCCGCCCTGCCATATTCTCAGAGCCATGCCAATGATGTCATCATCATCGATACGGCAGGCCGCCTGCAGATTGACGAAAAGCTCATGCAGGAGCTGCGGGATATCAAGGGCAATGTGAAGCCCCACGAAATCCTGCTGGTGGTAGATGCCATGACCGGCCAGGAATCCGTGAACGTGGCGCAGACCTTCAATGACAGCCTGGGGCTGGATGGCGTAGTCATGACCAAGCTTGATGGCGATGCCCGCGGCGGCGCGGCGCTTTCCGTCAAGGCCGTCACCGGCGTGCCCATCAAGTTCATCGGCATGGGGGAGAAGCTGGAGGCTCTGGAGCCCTTCCACCCCGACCGCATGGCTTCCCGCATTTTGGGCATGGGCGATGTGCTTTCTCTGGTGGAGAAGGCGCAGGCTACCTTCGACATGGAGGAAGCCAAGGCCATGGAGAAGAAGCTGCGCAAGGATGAATTCACCCTTGATGACTTCCTTTCCCAGATGCAGCAGGTCAAGAAACTGGGGTCGCTGGAAAGTATTCTGGGCATGATTCCCGGCATTGGAGGGCTCAAGAAGCAGCTTGAGGGGCAGGATATAGACCTTGATGGCAAGGAGATGCGCCAGATTGAGGCCATCATCAAGTCCATGACCCCCAAGGAAAGGGCAGACATCACCATCATCAATGGCAGCCGCCGCAAGCGCATAGCCATGGGCAGCGGCACCAGGGTGCAGGATGTGAACAGGCTTTTGAAGCAGTTCGGCGAAATGCGCAAGATGATGAAGAAGATGAAGAAAATGCAGAAGGGCAAGAGGGGCGGCTTCCCCGGCCTTGGTGCTCTGGGCGGTCTTGGCCTTCCCAAGATGCCCTTTATGAAGTAAGTTTGATTTTATCCCTTTGTGGATGACATAAAGAACCAACGAAAGGTGGTGAAATAAATGGCAGTAAAGATTCGCTTGAACCGCATGGGTGCAAAGAAGAACCCCTTCTATCGCATCGTGGTAGCTGATTCCCGCGCTCCTCGTGATGGTCGTTTCATCGAGATCCTCGGTAACTACGATCCTTCCAAGCAGCCGGCAGCAGTCAGCGTTGACGAGGACAAGGTTCTCGATTGGATGAACAAAGGTGCTCAGCCGACCGATACCGTCAAGAATCTCCTGAGCAAGCAGGGCATCATGGCTAAGTTTGCTGAGAGCAAGAAGGCTAAGAACTAAGAGGAGAACTGAAACATGAAAGAAATTGTTGAGGTTATCGCTAAGTCCTTAGTGGATCATCCCGAGTCCGTGGAGGTCTCTGAGAAGCAGGACGGGGATCAGCTCTTGCTGGAGCTCCGTGTTGCCGAGGATGATATGGGCAAGGTCATTGGCCGTCAGGGACGTATAGCGAAAGCCTTGCGTACCGTGGTCAAGGCTGCAGCCACCCGGGAGAACAAAAAAGTCACGGTTGAGATTATTTGAAGAAAAGCGGCAGGGCCCCTTTTGAGGCTTGGCCGCTTTCTTTGCTATCTGATAAAAGAAAGAGGTATGGACATGGATTCTATTTCCCTTAAAATGCCTGTGACCATCAAGGCAAAGCTGACCGAGAAGCTCCGCGAGAAGATGATCAAAGAGCTGGACGAAGGCATCAGCCGTGCTCAGCTGGAAGTGCAGCAGATTGAAATCCAGGCCAAGCGAGCCATTCAGGAAAACGAAGTGCCTGAGCCTACGGTGACGGACATTCAGCGTCTGAACATGATCAAGCAGCATTTCGGCGAGGAACGCCAGAAGCGCCTGGACTTCATTGCCGAGTCCAAGCAGCGCCGTGAGGATGCTCAGAAGCTGGTTCTGGGTGCCGAAATTGTCCAGGGAACCCTGGAACGCCAGGTGGAGGTTCACGTAGGCGATGACATGCGCGAGCTCATGAACGTGGAAGTGCTGGTGGAAGATGATAAGATCGTTGCCATCAGAGGCTAAGTCCAAGAATCGCATCACTATCGGCAAGGTGGGGGCTGCCCATGGCATCAAGGGAGAGATGCGCATCATCCCTTTGACTGACTTCACGGAGCGCTTCAGCACCATGAAAGAAGTCATGGTGGGAAATGAACTGTTGCACATCGAAAGCTGCAAGTACCACAAGCAGTATGTACTGCTGAAATTCAAAGAATATCCCCAGCGGGAGCAGGCCGAAGCTCTCACGGGTAAGATGCTTACCATTGACCGCCAGGAGGCTGTTCCCTTAGACGAGGGAGAGTTCTACACCTTCGACATTATTGGCCTCAAGGTGCTTGACCCTGCAGGGCAGGAACTGGGCACAGTAGAAAATGTCCTGCGCACGGGCAGCAATGATGTGTACCAGGCCAGGAAGCCCGATGGGGGAGAACTGCTGATTCCTGCCCTCAAGGCAGTGGTGAAGGAAATCAATATCCCAGGGGGCACTATGACGGTGGAAATGCCCGAGGAAATTACGGCAGGCGGCAAAGAAGCCGCAGGAGACAGCCATGCGCATTGACATGGTGACCCTGTTCCCGGAGATGTTTTTGGGTCCCTTTGGTGACAGCATCACCAAACGGGCTATCGAAAGCGGCATCCTGGATATACACTACCTCAATTTTCGCGATTATTCCTTTGACAAGCACCACCATGTGGATGATTCTCCCTTTGGGGGGGGGGCTGGCATGGTATTGAAGCCGGAGCCGCTTTTCAGGGCGGTCAGGGCTTTGAAGGAAGAAACAAATGAATTTGAGGGGAATCGGCGGGTACTCTTGATGGAGCCTTCTGGACCCACTTTCACCCAGGCTAAGGCCAAGGAACTGGCAGGCTATGACCAGCTCATTTTCATCTGCGGCCACTATGAAGGCTTTGATGCCCGCATAACAGAGAATCTGGCAGATGAGGCTATCTCCATAGGTGACTATGTGCTCACTGGCGGGGAACTGCCTGCCATGGTCATTACCGATGCTGTGTCCCGTATGCTGCCCGGGGTACTGGGGGATGAGGAATCTGCTCCCACGGATTCTTTTTACGAAGGGCTGCTGGAGTTCCCCCAATATACCCGTCCCCGGGAGTTTGAGGGCATGGAGGTGCCGGAGATACTGCTTTCCGGCGACCATGGCAAGATCAGGGAATGGCGGCGGCAGGAGTCACTGCGCATTACCCTGAAGAACCGCCCTGACCTTTTGGAAAAAGCGCCCTTGACGGATAAGGACAGGGAGTATCTGGCAAGGCTTAGGGAAAACTCGTAAAAGAGCCAGTTTTTTCTTTACATGCAGGCATTTTCTATGGTATACTGCAAAAGATGTCGATGACATTAGGGCGTGTTGATTAAATGAACTTGGCGCAGATTTATGGGGGATTGGCTGTCCATTGCTAGGCGACAAACCGCAGGCATAGCGGTGCTATGTCGGGGATTTGTTAACGACGCAGGGACAGTCAAGACCCGTGAAGATGGGCTGAGTGAATTAATCAACACGCCCTAGGGAACCTCAGCCCAGATAGCGATTCTCCAACGCACTCTTGGCTGCAGGCGCTGAATTTAGTTTTTTAGGAGGAATTTTTCATGCTGACTCAGGAAGCAAAACAGGAAATCATCAAGAAGTACGCTGTGCGCGAGGGCGACACTGGTTCTGCAGAGGTGCAGATTGCTGTGCTAACCGCTCGCATCCAGTACCTCACTGACCACCTGAAGGAGCACAAGAAGGATCATCATTCCCGTCGCGGTTTGCTGAAGATGGTCGGCCATCGCCGCCGTCTTCTCAGCTACCTCTACAAGACGGATATCGAGCGTTATCGCTCCATCATCAGCAAGCTGAACCTGCGCAAGTAATTGCCCTTCAGCTTCGGGAAAAGCGGGATTATATCCCGCTTTTTTCTTTATGGGAGGATTCGCGGATTTTTCCTAGAATATAGTAAATGTTGTATGAAAGTTATCGAATATTCAGGAGGGAAACTGATGCATAGTTTCGAAACGGAGCTGGGCGGACGCAAGCTCATCATTGAAAATGGCAAGATGGCCAAGCAGGCCAATGGCGCAGTGCTGGTGCGCTACGGCGATACGGTGGTGCTGGTAACGGCTACCGCCTCGGCAGAGCCGCGTGAGGGTGTGGATTTCTTCCCCTTGACGGTGGATTATGAGGAGAAGATGTATGCAGCAGGGAAGATTCCCGGCGGCTTCATCAAGCGTGAGGGCCGTCCCTCCAGCGATGCCATTCTCTGTGCCAGACTTATTGACCGTCCTATTCGTCCTCTTTTCCCTGAGGGCTTCCGCAATGATGTGCAGATTGTAGCTACTGTCATGTCCGTGGAGCAGGACAATGCCCCGGAACTGGCAGCCATGATTGGCGCTTCCTGCGCCCTTACCGTGTCCGATATTCCCTTCATGGGACCAATCGCCGGTGTGCGTGTAGGCCGGGTAAATGATGAGTTCGTCATCAACCCCACGGAGGCCCAGCGGGAGGTTTCCACCTTGAACCTGACGGTGGCAGGTTCACACGATGCTGTGATGATGGTGGAGGCAGGTGTGAGCGAACTGCCTGAGGAGGTAGTGCTGGATGCTATCCTCTTCGGCCATAAGGAAATCCAGCGTCTGGTAGAGTTTCAGCAGGGTATCCAGAAGGAGTGCGGCAAGGAGAAGAAGGAAGCCAAGCTTTTCTCTGTGCCTGAGGAGCTTTCTGCCGCCATCAGCGACTATGCCAAAGCCCGTCTGGACGAGGCTACCCGCAATCCTGACAAGCTGGAGCGGGATGCCAACATTGCTGAGATCAAGGCTGACACCATGGAGCATTTCCTGGCTGACTGGCCTGAGTCTGACAAGGAGATTTCCTACATCCTTTACAAGTTGGAGAAGGATATCGTCCGTCACATGATCACCCATGAGAAGATCCGTCCTGATGGCCGTGCCCTGGACGAGGTGCGTCCTGTGTCCTGCGAGGTGGGCATCCTGCCCCGTACCCATGGCTCCGCTCTCTTCACCCGTGGCCAGACCCAGATTCTGAATGTGACTACTCTTGGTGCCATCGGGGATGAGCAGATCATCGACGGCCTTGGCCCTGAGACTACCAAGCACTATATTCATCACTACAACTTCCCCGGCTACAGCGTAGGCGAAGCCAGGCCCATCCGCAGCCCAGGCCGCCGCGAGATTGGTCACGGTGCTCTGGCTGAGCGCGCTCTGGTGCCGGTGATTCCTTCCCTTGAGGAATTCCCCTACACCATCCGTCTGGTATCCGAGGTGCTGGAGTCCAACGGCTCCAGTTCCATGGGCAGTGTCTGTGGCAGCACCTTGTCCCTCATGAACGCCGGCGTGCCTATCAAGCGCCCTGTGTCTGGAGTGGCTATGGGCCTGGTGAAGGATGGGGATGCGTATACCATCCTTACCGACATTCAGGGCATGGAAGATGCTTTAGGCGATATGGACTTCAAGGTGGCAGGTACGGAAAAGGGTGTCACCGCCATCCAGATGGATATCAAGATTGCAGGCATCACCCGCGAAATCCTTCACTCTGCCCTGGAGCAGGCCAAGCGTGGCCGCGCTTTCATCCTAGGCAAGATGCTGGAGTGCATTCCTGAGCCTGCCAAGGAGCTTTCTCCCTATGCTCCCAGGGTGGAGACGGTCACCATCAAGGTGGATAAGATCTGCGACGTCATCGGCACCGGCGGCAAGGTGGTCAGGAAAATCACCGAGGAAACTGGTGTGCAGATGGATATCCACGAGGACGGCAATATCTTCATCACCTCCAACGATGCAGAAGGCATGAAGCGGGCCAAGGAAATGATTGAGGAAATCGTCCATGAGATTGAAGTGGGCGAGGTATATACCGGCAAGGTCACTCGCCTTATGAAGTTCGGTGCCTTTGTAGAACTGCTGCCTGGCCGCGAAGGCCTCTGCCATATCTCCCAGCTGGCCAAGCGCCGGGTGGAGAAGGTGGAGGATGTAGTGCAGGAAGGCGACCAGCTCCAGGTGAAGGTAGTGGAGATTGATGACAAGGGCCGCGTGAATGTCAGCCACAAGGTGCTCCTTTGATTTATGGAAATAAAAGTGCGTGTGCCCGGCTCCTGCGGTGAGTTGGTGCAGGGGGTTCATAAAGGCAAGCCTTACCTTGTTACCTGTCCTATTGATGCTTACACTATCGTATGGGTGTCAGATGCTTGGCAGGGGCAGGAGGGGCTAGGAGAAAAGTCCTGTCTGGCGTTGAAACTCACACTGGATTTCCTTGGCAAGACATCTTTTCCCTATGGCATCAGACTGAAAAGCGAGCTGCCTCACGGGAAAGGCATGGCTTCATCAAGCGCGGATATTGCCGCTGTAAGCGCAGCGGCAGCGTCTGCCTTGGGAAAGAGGCTGAGCCCGGAGGAAATCTTTCGCATAGCTACTGCCATTGAACCTACGGATCCTGTATTCTTCCCCGGATATGTCTGTGCAAACCAGCAGGATGGCAGCATCTATGCTGAGTATGCAGACTGGCCGCAACTTAAGATTGCAATCTTTGATACGGGTGGTACAGTAGACACTCTATGGCTGCATAGTAAATTTGGCATGGTGGGGGCAGAAATGCCGCCACCTGTATTTTTGTCGGATGCTGTGTCCATGGAGCAGCAGATTGCCGAAGCTGCCACAAGAAGTGCTCAGGCCAATCAAATGGCATTGCCCAAGCCCTGCTTTGAGGAATTGCTGAACCATGCTCTATCAAGGGGAGCGCTGGGGCTGAATACTGCTCACAGTGGTACGGTTTATGGAGTGCTATGGCCTGCGGATATGCCTTGGGGTTATGTGGATATGTATGCTAGGGAGATGGCTGTCTGCATGCCGCAGCTTGATTATTTAATGTATGCTCAGATGATTTCTGGTGGAATTATATACGAGTAAGGCCGCTGCCTCTTAGGGGGTGGACTTGAAAAATTTCAAAAAAACGTATATAATATGAAAGAATAAGAAATGGGATTCAAATGCCAAGTACGAGGAGGCGGCAATTATGGGTCATATTTTACCTTACAACTCCATCATGCCGAAACTGGGCGAGAATGTCTTTGTAGCTCCCACAGCCACCGTGGCAGGAGATGTGACAATCGGTGATGATTCGAGCATCTGGTTCGGTGCCGTAGTGAGGGGGGACTTTCAGCCCGTCATCATCGGCAAGGGCACCAATGTGCAGGATAATGCCATCGTCCACGTCATGGGCGACAAGCCCACCATCATAGGCGATGGGGTCACTATCGGCCATGGGGCCATCATCCATTGCGGGCGCATCGGCAACAACTGCCTGGTGGGCATGGGGTCCATTGTCCTGGGGTACACGGACATCAGGGATAATGTCATCATCGGTGCTGCCAGTCTCATTACCCAGCACAAGAAGATTCCTGCCAATTCCCTGGTCTTTGGCAATCCGGCCAAGATTATCCGCGGCCTCAGGGATGATGAGATTGAAGCCTTGCGGGAATCAGCCGAGAACTATGCCAAGATTGCGCAG
Organism: Selenomonas sp.; assembly: GCA_017635515.1. GTDB lineage: Bacteria > Bacillota > Negativicutes > Selenomonadales > Selenomonadaceae > Selenomonas_B. The sequence continues at coordinate 3,023 of JAGBLH010000215.1, read as the reverse complement.
AAGTATAAAGCAGAGCTTTTGTAATCAGCAAATAAAACAGCAAGGAGTGTCTCCATGGAAAAAACTTTAGTTCTTATCAAGCCGGATGCCTTTGCCAAGCACTACAGCGGCGATATCATCAAGCGTTACGAGGAAGAGGGCTTCCGCATCGTCGCCATGAAGCTCATGAAGATGGATGAGCGCCTGGCTTCCATCCACTACGCCGAGCATATCGGCCAGTATTATTATGAGGATCTGGTGGGCTTCATGACCTCGGCTCCCCTCATCGCCATCGTGCTGGAGGGGGAGGATGCCATAGCCAGGGTCAGGAAGCTCCACGGCAAGACCAACCCCAAGGAAGCCGAGGAAGGCACCATCCGTAAGCTCTACGCCTCCAGCGGCAGCCGCAACGCCGTCCACGCCTCTGACAGCCCGGAGAATGCCAAACGGGAAATACATATCTTCTTCAATGAGACAGAAATTCTGGACAGCGAGTATCATCCGAAAGACTGATACAGTATAAATGAAATGTCCATCAGCAAGTTCGAAAGATTTGCTGATGGACATTTTTCTATGCAGATGTTTTTTCTGCATCTATGAAGATATTACAGTAATTCTGGGGGAATTTTCCTATCCCGAAAATAATGCTTCTACTATTGCCATCACTATTATAATGCCATTATGGGTAAAAAATTGCCCGTTTTTTTACTAATTGCAATTTGGTAGAAGGAATATCCGACATTTTCAGAGAATAAGGAAATATGCAACATATCGGAGAATCACATCTGGACATAGGGCTTAGAAGGAGGAAGATTCGATGAAAATGTACAAGAGCACGAACATAAGGAATGTTGCCGTGGTAGGCCACGGTAAGACAGGCAAGACCAGCTTGCTGGATGCCTGTCTCTTTGATACCGGGGCCGTGAAGAGGCTGGGCAGTGTCGAGGAGGGCACCAGCATACTGGATTATGAACCTGAGGAAAGCAAACGGGGCATGACCATCAGCGCCAAGCTGGTTGCCTGCGAGTGGGGGGAGTTTAAGTTAAACTTCCTGGAGACTCCGGGCTATCCTGATTTTGTCGGGGATGTGAAAGGTGCTCTCGCAGCGGCTGACAGCGCGTTGATTCTCATTTCTGCCACATCTGGCATTGAGGTGGAAACAGAGAAGCTCTGGCAGTATGCCGAAGAGGCAGAACTGCCTCGAGCCTTTTTCGTGAACAAGATGGACAGGGAACACGCTAACTTCAAGCGCGTGGTGGATGAGCTTAGGGTGCGCTTTGGTGACGGTGTGGTGCCCGTACAGGTGCCTATCGGCAAGGAGGCAGCCTTCCAGGGTGTAGCAGACCTCTTGACCCTGCACATGAAGATTGTACCTAATCGCAACGAGCATGAGTACATCGTGGCAGAACTGCCAGAATACATCAGGGGCGAGGTGGAAGAAGCTCGCCAGCAGTTGATCGAGGCTGTGGCTGAGTTCAATAACGAGCTCATGGAAAAATACATTGAAGGGACGGAAATCACAGAAGTTGAAGTGGCTGCCGCTTTGATTGAGGGCATTCAGGCAGGGAAGATTTTCCCAGTGTTCTGCGGTTCTGCCAAGCAGAATGTTGGTGTCAAGAACCTGATGAATGGCATTGTTGAATACCTGCCTACACCGTACTTCAAAGTTTCCATCGGCACCAGCCCTGCTGATGGGGAAATCAAAGAGAGAAAGACTGAGGATCCCTTCTCCGCACAGGTTTTCAAGACAATAGTGGATCCCTTTGTGGGTAGGCAGAGCTTTATTCGCATTCTGTCCGGGGATATGAAGGGCGATGCAACCTACTATCATGTGAATAAGGATGAGCCAGAGCGCATCGGCACTTTGTTCACCATGCAGGGCAAGCAGCAGTTCAACCTTGCTCAGGCTGCGGCAGGTGATATTGTGGTAACTTCTAAGCTGCAGGATGTCAAGACTGGTGATACTCTCTGTGACAAGGCTGATCTCATCCAGTATGAGGCTATTTCTTACCCAGAGGCTATGTTGGAAATGGCAGCCTCTGCCTCCAAGAAGGGGGAGGAGGACAAAGTTTTCTCTGCCTTGGCCAAGCAGCAGGAGGAAGATGCAACTCTTATTATCTGTAAGAACAAGGAAACACGTGAAACTCTCCTGCGGGGGATTGGCGAGGTGCATCTGGAGATTTTGGCAGAGAAGTTGGAGCGTAAGTTCGGTGTACAGCTGAAGCTGACGCAACCCAAGGTCGCTTACCGCGAGACCATCCGCAAGAGCGTGAAGGTACAGGGTAAGCACAAGAAACAGAGCGGCGGTCACGGACAGTACGGCGATGTATGGCTGGAAATCAGTCCGCAGGCAGCCGGTGAAGGCAATGCCTTCACAGAAAGCATCTTCGGTGGCAGTGTGCCACGCCAGTATATCCCAGCGGTAGAAAAAGGCACGGAGGAAACCTTGGCTGACGGTGTCCTGGCAGGGTATCCTGTAGTAGATGTAAAGGTAAACCTTTATGACGGTTCTTATCATGCGGTGGATTCCTCTGAGGCGGCTTTCAAGACGGCTGCGGCCCTGGCCATCAAGAAAGGCATTATGGAAGCCAGACCCATTTTGCTGGAGCCCATTGACAAGATTACCGTGACGACACCCGAGTATTACATGGGCGATGTCATGGGCAAGCTGAACTCCAAGCGGGCACAGATTATGGGCGTAGATAGCAAGGGTAAAGATATGAGTGAGATTCAGGCCAGGATTCCTGTGGCAGAGCTTTTCAAATTTGCTACTGATTTGCGTTCCCTTACTCAGGGACGCGGCTCCTATAGCTTGGAATTCTCTCACTATGAGCCTATGCCAGAGAAGGCAGCAGAGAAAGTTATAGCCGAAGCAGCAGCTAAAGAATAAAAATTAAATCAGTGACGGATTGTCAAGCCAAGTGCAACGCTTTTGAAAAATGAACCTCATATGGTGTTTTATAATCTAGACATTTCCTCGGACGCAGGTTCAACATGATAACCTTTTCCTGTATGTAATCGTCAGGAATGTCTGTGATGTCCTT
>JAGBLH010000214.1 GCA_017635515.1 Selenomonas sp. | reverse complement strand
ATCGTAGGCGTAAATTCCGATGAGCTGGTGGAAAGCTACAAGGATAAGAAAACCGTTGTGCCTCTGCGGGAGCGTATGGAGATCATCCGGCAGATCAAATATGTGGATGAGGTAGTGAGGATTGACAGCCTGGACAAAGAAAAGAGCTGGAAGAGCCTGCACTACCACCGGATCTTCATCGGGGATGACTGGAAAGGAAATCCCCGTTGGCAGAAAACCGAGCGGGATATGGCCAAATTTGGCGTGAAGGTAATTTACCTGCCCCACACAGGGGGCACATCCTCCACGCTGCTCCGGGACCGGCTGGGCGATGATAATTGGGGGTTGACGATGAAAGCAGATAAAGAATACTGCATGAGCTCATATCTCACCGTGAGGTATGTTTACCGCAAGGAAAAGCTGTTCAAGGAAGGGCTTTTCCACAGGGAGCACCCGGAGGTGCCAAGGGACAAGAAAATCCCTTGTTTTTCTGCCGGGGATATTGATTCCGTGATACGAAGACTTCTGCCTCCCCCCCGAAGACAGCGGCAGTGTTTCTCAGCGGGGGCATGGACTCGGCGATCCTGGCATCCTACATGCCAAAAGGAACCCGTGCCTATACAGCTCGCTGCATAGGCGCAGGCACTGTCGACGAAACCGAGCGGGCAGCGGCTTATTGCAAGGCTTACGGATTGGAGCATATTGTCGTGGATGTGACTTGGGGGGATTATCTCCGGGCCATGGAGGAACTGATGATTCACGATGGAAGCCCCATTATCCCCAACGAGCCGCAAGCCTATTGGATGGCGAAAAAGGCAAAAGCAGACGGGGCAAAGTGTATTGTATACGGCAACTGTGCTGACAGCGAATTTGGTGGCATGACCAAGCTCCTTTCAAAGGACTGGGACTATGACAGCTTTGTGGAAAGGTTTACCTTCCTTGCCCCCAAGCGGGTATTGAAAAATCCGGTGGACATGGACGAGGTATATGCGCCATATCGTCAGGGCAAGGACGGCATAGATTTCATTTCCTTCATAGCAGGTCCTTATGCCATATCAGCAGCTGGAGCCCTTACCAACGCCATGGATGCGGTGGGACTGGAGCATGTGGATCCCTACGAGCACTGCTGTCTGGGTGAGCCTTTGGACTTGGCAAGGGTCAGAAGGGGAGACAGCAAGTACCTGATTCGCGACCTGTTCCGTCTGCGCTACCCCGGCATGGAAGTTCCGGAGAAGCTCCCCATGTCCCGCCCGGCGGATGCCTGGCTGAAGGACTGGGAAGGGCCTCACCGGGATGAGTTCATCCCCGGCTGTGCCCAAGGACTGACAGGGGAGCAAAAACTCCTGCTCTTCAGCTTGGAAAGGTTCTTGGATTTGCTGGATCAATAGCCATGAGCCCTTTTTGCCTGCTCGGTTTCTTTTTTGAATGAAACATCAGCAGACAAAGAGGGACATTTGATGAAGCTGACCAAGGAAGACCGCTACATACGCCGCCGTCTGCGGCAGGCCAGGAAACAAGCCCGGCAATTCTACTATTGCCGTAAGTATCCTATCAACTCCAAGAAAATCGTCTTCACCACCATTGAGGGCACCACGGGATTTTCCTGCAATCCCAAGTACATCGCCCTGGAGCTTCTGAGGCGCAGGCAGGATTTGGATCTGGTCTGGCTGGTGGACGATATGGCAAAGGAGTTCCCGCCGGGCATCCGCAAGGTGGAGAACACCCTGCAAAACCGGGCCTATGAGCTCGCCACCGCCGCCGTCTGGGTGGACAACAGCAGGAAGCAGCTGGAGTGCAGGAAGAGGCCGGGGCAGTTTTATTTTCGATATAATACACTGGTGTTGGTATAGTCGCTAGGTTTGTAGAACTGAAGCGAATAGTATCTTTATCGAAGATGGACAGGGAGATGTCGAGGAATTACTCCTGTATGATTGGATTTTTGGTAACAATCAAGAGGATGGTTTTAGTATATAAAAAAAATAGGGAGATAGTTGACATGCAAGAAAAAATAATT
>JAGBLH010000213.1 GCA_017635515.1 Selenomonas sp. | reverse complement strand
TCGTCAGACCAGAGATTTGCCTGCACCTTCCTTCAGATTCCACCTCGCGATGGACACCCTTGGTGTTCGGCTATGACCTTCCCGCTACCGGGCGGTCTAGGGACTTTCACCCATTAGAGTGCGCCCATGCCGGGCGCACCGCAAAAATCCCTCACCCGCAGGTGAGGGATAATTTTTTGTCTGTATGACAATTAGCCCAGGATAACCAGGGAATCATGCACCTTGACGCTCTGGCCGGCGGTGACATTGAAGGTCTTGACCACGCCGTCAGCATCAGCTGCAATCTCGTTCTGCATCTTCATGGCCTCAAGAATGAGGAGCACGTCGCCAGCCTTCACAGCCTGGCCCTCGGAAGCAACCAGCTTCACGATCTTGCCGGGCATGGGGGCGTCGATGGAGTGCTCACCAGCGCCAGCGGCTACGGCTGCCTTGGCGGGAGCAGCGGGAGCTGCCGGAGCAGGAGCTGCTTTCGGAGCGGGAGCGGCGGCCTTCGGAGCTGCGGCAACCTTATCCTTTACTTCCTCGACCTCGACCTCATAAGCGGTGCCATTGACGGTAATATTGAACTTCTTCATGCTTATTCCTCCAAACTTATCTGATTACTTGCGGTTGGTACGGGCAGACATGATCCAGGCGTTGCTGGGCTTGATGCGGACAGCGCGGACTTTGCCACCGCCCATCATCTGCACGGCGGCTGAAATAGCTGCCACCACTTCCGGGCTGATTTCTTTGGAACTCATGGTATTTACCTCCCTGAATGAACGGGACAGGACCTCTCCTCAGTTATCTTAGAGAGGAATATTGCCGTGCTTCTTGGCAGGGCCGGACTCGCGCTTGCTGGCGAGAGCGTTGAGGGCCGTGATGACATAGGGACGAGTCTCGGAAGGCTCGATGACCTGGTCTACATAGCCGCGCTCTGCTGCCACGTACGGAGTAGCGAAGTTCTCCACATACTCTGCCGTCTTGGCTTCTTTGTCCGGATCCTTGCGGAAGATGATGTTTGCTGCACCGGCAGGGCCCATGACCGCAATCTCGGAAGTCGGCCAAGCCATGACCTGGTCAGCGCCCAGCTCGCGGCAGCACATAGCGATGTAGGAACCGCCGTAAGCCTTGCGGGTGATGACAGTGACCTTGGGCACTGTAGCCTCACTGTAAGCATAAAGCATCTTGGCGCCGTGACGGATGATGCCGTTATGCTCCTGGTCCACACCAGGCAGGAAGCCCGGCACATCTACCAGGTTCACCAGCGGAAGATTGAAGGCGTCGCAGAAGCGGATGAAGCGTGCTGCCTTATCGGAAGCATCCACATCCAGGCAGCCAGCCATCACATTGGGCTGGTTGGCGATGATGCCTACGCTGCGGCCGTCAAAGCGGGCAAAGCAGGTGATGATGTTGGTAGCGAAATGCTGGTGCACTTCGTAGAACTCGCCGTTATCCACGATGCCGCGGATGACATCCTTCATATCATAAGGAGCATTCGGGTTGTCAGGCACCACGCTGTTCAGCGCCTCATCCTGACGATCAGGGTCATCGCCGGTATCAACAATAGGAGCATCCTCCATGTTGTTGCTGGGCAGGAAGGACAGGAGGTAGCGAATCTGCTGGATGCAGTCATCCTCGTTCTCAGCTGCGAAATGAGCCACACCGCTGCGGCTGTTGTGGGTCATAGCGCCGCCCAGAGCCTCTGCGGTGACTTCCTCAGCGGTGACGGACTTGATGACCGCCGGGCCGGTGATGAACATCTGGCTGGTGTTCTTCACCATATAGATGAAGTCCGTGATAGCCGGGCTGTATACAGCACCGCCTGCGCAGGGTCCCATGATGACAGAAATCTGGGGGATGACGCCGGAAGCTGCCGTGTTGCGGAAGAAGATGCCGCCGTAGCCGGACAGAGCGTCAACGGCCTCCTGGATGCGGGCGCCGCCGGAATCGTTGATGCCGATGCAGGGAGCCCCCATCTTCATGGCCAGGTCCATGACCTTCCAGATCTTGTGGGCATGCTTCTCACCAAGGGAGCCGCCCTCTACGGTGAAGTCCTGGGCAAAGGCATAGACCAGACGCCCATCCACCGTGCCGTAACCGGTAACAACGCCCTCACCCGGCAGGTCTTTCTTGTCCTGGCCGAAGTTGGTGCAGCGATGCTTCATGAACATATCCAACTCTACGAAAGAACCTTCATCGAAAAGCTTTTCGATGCGCTCACGGGCAGTGTACTTGCCCTTGGCATGCTGCTTCTCAATGCGGGAGGCGCCGCCCCCCTGCATGATGTGCTCTTTCTTGGCTTTCATCAAATCAATTTTCTCTTGAACTGTAGCCATTATATCCCTCCTAGAGAATATCACGCTTCTCTTATTTTGCACTATCCGGCACAAAATTGCAAGCTTATTTATGACTAGGTATCAAATAACTGTGGCTTAGGAAGCCATAGGCTGCATCAATCGTGCTGGCAGAGTTCCAAGAGAATGCCGGAGGATTTCGGATGGATGAAGGCAATCATAGCGCCGCCTGCACCCTTGCGGGGCTTCTCATCGATGAGGCGCACACCCTTCTCCTTCAGGTCAGCCAGAGCCTGCTCAAGGTTGTCCACACGGATAGCTACATGCTGGATGCCGCAGCGGCCGCCGTTCTTCTCAAGGTACTTGGCAATGGGGCTGTCCTCGGAGGTAGCTTCCAAGAGCTCGAACTCAGCGCCGTTGGGAGTGGGGAAGAAACCAGTGGTGACCTTCTGCTCCTCCACCGTCTCATCCTTGGTATGGGGCAGGCCCAGGATATCGCTCCAGAAAGTGCCGGCCTCAGCCAGGTTCGGAACAGCAACACCAATATGATCTACGCCAAGAATCTTAAACATAGTAATCCTCCTAACTAAAATACATCTATATCACTTGAGCATCTCGCTCATGATATCTGAAACAAGACTGTAGGGATCTGTCTCCCTCTTCTTCAGGCTTTCCACAAAGCCATCCATGCGGCCTTCCGTGTGCTCCTTGATGCGCTTCTCAATGCCAGCGCTCAGGATATCCAGCAGCTCGTCTTTGGCCCGCTTGGTGCGGCGGCGGTTCAGTTCACCATTGCCTTCGATGTAAGCCCGATGCTTTGCCACATCTGCCAGCAAGAGGTCAATGCCCTCATTGCGGTTTGCCACCACCTTGGAAATGGGAGGACGCCAGTCAGTCATGAGGCTGTCCAGGTCAAGCATCATGTTGATTTCCTTGACCAATTTGTCCGCCCCGTCCAAATCTGACTTATTGACGGTGAAGAGGTCGCCGATTTCCAGGATGCCTGCTTTGATGGCCTGGATGTCATCACCCATGCCGGGAATGAGCACCACCACAGTGGTGTCCGCCGCTTTCACGATGTCCACCTCTGACTGGCCCACACCCACGGTCTCCACGATGATGATGTCCTTGCCAAAGGCATCCAGGGCCTTCACGGCATCAGCCGTCTTGTGGGAAAGTCCCCCCAGGCTCCCGCGGGTGCCCATGCTGCGGATGAAAACCCCTTCGTCAAGGGTCAGGGAATTCATGCGGATGCGGTCCCCCAGGATAGCGCCCCCCGTAAAGGGGCTGGTGGGGTCGACAGCTATGATGCCCACGGTCTTGCCCTGGTCACGGTAAGCCTTGGCAATCTTTTCCGTCATGGTGCTCTTGCCGGCTCCCGGAGGGCCGGTGATGCCCAGGACATAGGCATGGCCGGTATGGGGATAAAGCTGCCGCATGATATCGGTGGCTTCCTCATACTCGTTCTCTATAGCTGTGATGGCCTTGGAAAGAGCCAGGCGGTTGCCCGCCAGAAGTTCCTTTGCTATATCCAAACCATGCACCTCCTTATAATGATTGTCGTAAAGAGTGTCAACAGGCCTTCTCCTCCGGGGAAGGTGCCCCGAAGGGGCGGATGAGGTGCGACCTAACCAGTTATGGTGTCATGCCTTGCAACGCCCCACCTCATCCGTCAGTCCTTCGGACTGCCACCTTCCCCAAAGGGGAAGGCATATGTTGCTATTTCTAGGGACGTTTACAATAACACTGCAAAAGGGATGACGGCAGCAGAACCGCTGCTGTCATCCCTTGCCATGTCAACTGCTTTATCAGAGCTTCACGTTGTTCTTGATAAACTCCACCACATCGGCAGTGTTGGTGCCGGGGGTGAATACCTCTGCTACGCCGGCTTCCTTGAGAGCGGGAATGTCGCCCTCAGGAATGACGCCGCCGCCGATGATGAGGGCATCAGTGAGGCCCTTCTCACGTACCAGTTCCACTACCTTCGGGAAAAGGTGCGGATGAGCGCCGGAAAGGATGCTCATAGCCACCACATTGACATCCTCCTGGAGAGCTGCCTCAGCAATCTGCTCCGGGGTCTGCCTGAGGCCAGTGTAGATAACCTCAAAACCAGCATCGCGCAGGGCGCGGGCAATGACCTTTGCACCGCGGTCATGGCCGTCAAGGCCCGGTTTTGCAACTAATACTCTGATCTTCTTTTCCATCTCAATTACCTCCGTATCTTACAGGCTGATATGTGCTTCGTACTCGCCGAAGACTTCGCGCATCACATTGCAGATTTCGCCGAGAGTTGCGTAAGTCTTGACAGCAGCCAGGATATGAGGCATCAGGTTCTCATTCTCGTCCTGGCAGGCCTTCTTCAGGTCGGCAAGAGCTGCCTTGACGGCTTCGTTGTCGCGCTTAGCCTTCATATCATGGAGCTTCTTGACCTGCTTCTCGCCTACGGAAGCATCTACCCGCAGGAGGTTCTTGGGAGGTTCTTCCTCAATCTGGAACTTGTTCACGCCTACGATGGTGCGGGCACCGGACTCAACATCCATCTGCCACTTGTAAGCGCTGTCCTGGATTTCCTTCTGGATGTAGCCCTTCTCGATAGCTGCCACAGCGCCGCCCATGTCATCGATCTTCTGGATGTACTCCATGGCTTCCTTCTCGATGCGGTCAGTCATGGCCTCTACATAGTAGGAGCCGGCCAGCGGGTCGATGACATCGGCCAGGCCGCTCTCATAAGCCACGATCTGCTGGGTGCGCAGGGCGATCATGACGGACTCTTCCGTAGGCAGAGCCAGGGCCTCGTCACGGGAGTTAGTGTGGAGGGACTGGGTGCCACCCATGACAGCAGCTGCCGTCTGGAGAGCCACGCGGATGATGTTGTTGTTAGGCTGCTGAGCAGTCAGCATGGAGCCTGCAGTCTGAGTATGGAAACGGAGCATCATAGACTTGGGGCTCTTGGCGTGGAAACGCTCCTTCATGATTTTTGCCCAGATGCGGCGGGAAGCGCGGAACTTGGCCACTTCCTCCAGCACATTGTTATGGGCATTCCAGAAGAAGGACAGACGGCCTGCAAAAGCATCAACGTCCAGGCCGGCCTTGATGGCCGCCTCGACATAGGCGATGCCGTCTGCGATAGTGAAAGCGATTTCCTGGGAAGCAGTGGAACCTGCCTCACGGATATGGTAACCGGAGATGGAAATGGTATTCCACTTCGGCACATTCTGAGAGCAATACTCAAAGATGTTGGTAATCAGGCGCATGGACGGACGCGGCGGGAAGATATAAGTGCCGCGGGCTGCATACTCCTTCAGGATATCATTCTGGATGGTACCCTTGAGCTGATCCGGAGCAACTCCCTGCTTCTCTGCCACAGCAATGTACATAGCCAGCAGCACGGAGGCAGGAGCATTGATGGTCATGGAGGTGGAAACCTTGCCCAGGTCGATCTGGTCAAAGAGCACTTCCATGTCTGCCAGAGAGTCGATAGCCACGCCAACCTTGCCGACTTCACCCTCAGAGATGGGGTCATCGGAATCGTAACCAATCTGGGTGGGCAGGTCGAAGGCGCAGGACAGGCCCGTAGCGCCGGACTCAATCAGATAGCGATAGCGCTTGTTGGACTCCTCAGCAGTGGAGAAGCCTGCATACATGCGCATAGTCCAGAAACGGCCACGATACATGGTGGGCTGCACGCCGCGAGTGTAGGGATAGACACCGGGGAAGCTGATTTCCTCTGCATAGTCATCGCCCTTGATGTCAAGGGGAGTGTAGAGGCGCTGCTCCGGCAGGTGGTCACGCTCCGGGAAACGGGCAATGGCCTTTTCGACACTCGCTTTGTACTTGGCGAGCTCCTCCTGGATCTTTTCGTTGCTCATGGTGAATCCTCCCTATTAAGTTTCATTCAATGATTTTGGCTGCTTTGAATGCCAGCCTCTATATAAATTTTCGGGGTATCCTCAATTATTTCATAGCGCCATTCTTGAGGAACTTCTCATGGAAGGAAAGCGCTTCCTCAAGGATATGGGGCGTATGGGCATGATGGCAATCTTCCGTCGCCCTGTTGTAATAGTCAAGCAGGATGGGACGGTAGTCCGGATGAGCGCAGTTGTTGATGATCTCAAGCGCCCTCTCACGGGGAGCCTTGCCACGGAGATCGGCAATGCCCTGCTCGGTGATGATGATGTCAACATCGTGCTCAGTGTGATCCACATGGGAGCACATGGGCACCACAGAGGAAATCTTGCCGTCTTTAGCCACAGACGGGGTGTAGAAGATGGTGAGGTAAGCGTTGCGGGCAAAGTCGCCGCTGCCGCCGATGCCGTTCATCATCTTGGTGCCCGTGATGTGGGTGGAGTTCACATTGCCGTAGATATCCACCTCGATGGCGGTATTCATGGCAATGACACCTAAGCGATGCACCACCTCGGGAGAGTTTGAAATCTCCTCGGGACGGAGCAGGAGATATTTCTTGTACTTGGCCACATCCTTGTAGAAGCGGGCCATGCCCTCCGGGGAGGGAGAGAACGCGGTGCCGGAGGCGAAGTTCAGCTTGCCGGCGTCGATGAGGTCCAACATGCCGTCCTGGATAACCTCGGTATAAACCGTCAGATCCTTCAAGTCGGAATCCACGAACCCTGCAATGACTGCGTTAGCCACATTGCCCACGCCGCTCTGGAGGGGCAGGAGGTTCTCCGGCATGCGGCCTGCAGCAATCTCCTTCTTGAGGAAGTCCAGAGTGAAAGCGCTCATCTTCTTGGAGTTCTCATCAATGGGAGACAGCGGACGGGTATGGTCTGCAATGTCGCAGGGGACAATGTAGAGAATCTTGTCCGGGGTGCAGGGGATATAGTTCGTCCCCACCCTGTCATCTGCCTTAACTATGGGAATTGGCAGACGATTGGGAGGGTCAAGAGGCACATACACATCATGCATGCCCTCCAGCTCCAGCGGCTGGGTGGTGTTGATTTCCACGATGACCTTGTCAGCGCTCTGCACATAGGAAGCAGCGTTGCCCAGGGAAGTGGTAGGAATGAGATTGCCTTCTTCAGTGATGGCGCAAGCCTCCACCAGTGCCACATCGATCTTGCCCAGGTAGCCGCAACGGCTCAGCTGCGCGCTTTCGGAAAGATGCAGGTCGAGGTAGTCAACGGAACCGTCATTGATTTCCTTCCTCAGGACAGTATCAGTCTGATAAGGCAGACGCTTCTTGATGCCGTGAACCTGAGCCAGCACATCATCAAGCTCCGGGCCGGTGGATGCACCAGTCCAGATATTCACGGAAAACGGCTCTTTCTTCATGCGCTCTGCCAATGCCATGGGCACAGCCTTGGGATAGGCGGAAGCGGTGAAACCGCTGCAGGCCACATTCATGTCGGGCTTGAAGAAAGCTGCCGCTTCTTCTGCCGTGACAATCTTTGACTGCAGGGCCTTGTTGCGTACACGATCGAGAATGTCAATCATCGAAAGTCCTCCCCTAACGGATGGTCATAACACGAAGTTATACTTATGATTAATCATAACTATGGATTATCATACCACCCAATACAAATTATGCTCCATCACCTATGGTAGCACGAAAAAAAAACGCCGTCAAGCCTTGACTTGACGGCGTTCGCGGTTTTTGTTACTAAATTCACGTTAAGCTCTGAGAGCGTGTGAGATAGTAGGACAAACTGCTGAGACCGATGGACAAATCCTCGTTTACCAAAGGTACTTCCTCCGGCACATGCATCTTGATGGGGGCAAAATTCCAGATGCCCTGAATTCCTGCCTCCACCAGCTCATCGGCTACCCCTTGGGCAAAGGCGGCAGGGACGGCGATGATGCCGATATCTATGTGCCGTTCCCGGACGATCTTTCGCAGATTCCTGCTGTCCTCCACCTTCACATGATTCACCACTGTGCCTATGACATGGGGATCCTGATCGAAGAGAGCCACCAGATTGAAGCCCAGAGCCACGAAATTCTGATAGTTGGCTAACGCCACTCCCAGATGGCCTATGCCCACCACCGCAATGTTCCACTGATGGTCAAGCCCGAGGATATGCCCCACATTGCGCTTCAGTTCATTGACATAGTAACCCACGCCCTTTTTGCCGAACTGGCCGAAGGAAGCCAGGTCTTTACGGATTTGCTCCGGGGTGATGCCCAGGCGCCTGCCCAGTTCATCAGATGAAATGATATCCAGCCCCTCATCCTGCACCAGCCGCAGGGTGCGGAAATACAGGGGCAGCCTGTCGATGGTGGCCCGGGAAATGCCCGGTACCTTAGTCTTTTCCTTCTTCACGGTCTGCCTCTCCGTCCTTTCTCTCCTCCGGCTTCTTCATCTTCTCAAAGAGCTTAAGCTTCTCTTCCAGCTCTTCCTCGCCCTCCAGGCTTTTTTCTTCCTTGACTTCCTTGACTTCCTTGACTTCCTTGACTTCCTTGACTTGGACGCTGTCCTCCCCGTCGGACTCCATTTTCCCTTCAGATGCCGCCTCAGTTTTTGTCTCAGGTGTCTCTTCCGGCTTCAAGTTGAGCATTTCTTCCAGCTTTTCTTCCGGCTTCGCCTTCATTACCTCTTCCATAGTCGCTTCAAATTTTGCTTTCACGGTTTCCAGCAAAGTGACTTTGCGCTCTTTATCTCCCTCAGCCTCTTCATTCTCCTCCTGCATAAGGAATACAGCTGCTGCCGTGGCTGCCAGGAGCCAGAAGAACATAGACGAAGGTATATTGAAAAGCAGATGGTCTGTAAGGCCATTCAGGGCAATGGAAATGAAGGCCAGGGTCAGCCCCAGGGAAAGCCCCGAGAGCAGCCGCCATTCTTCCACATCGAAAATCTCATGCCAGAACTGCCTGGCGGGCTGAGGCATGGAAGCTTCTATAGTAGCTGAAATATCCGCCAATTCCTTGTCTGCCCCCTCGTCCTTCAGCGTAAAGGGCGTTATGACCAGATGTGGCTTGGGCATGGAAAACTTCACCTTGCAGGCAAGATATATGGTGCCGAAGAAAAACCAGAAAAAGGCCAATGCCCCGGGCAGGCCAATCTCAGCTGCGTAGTTGAGATACATATTGTGGGCATGGACAATGAGGATAGGCGCTCCTTGCATGTAGAAATCATACTCGGGATAAACCAGATAAAAAGCCCCCCAACCAATGCCCAGGAAGGGATGATCCTGTATCATGGCAATGGTGCTTTCCCAAAAGGCCAGCCGCATTTCCGTGGAAGTATCAACCTTGGTGAAGATCGACAGCATGCGCTCATAGAGCACCGGGTCCAGCAGCAGCAGCGCCGCTGCCACGCCCACGCAGGTCAGCAAGATACGCCAATCCTTCAAGACTCCATACCCTGCCAGTACCACTGCCAGCACCAGGCAGGCTCCCCTGGCATAAGTCATAGCCAGGCACGCCACCGCCGCCAGCAGGAAGACGCCAATGACCAGGCGCCTGTCCCTGTTGCCGCAGGTAACCAGCTGCCCCATGGCCAGGCAGGCCATGATATCCAGATAGCCCGCCAAGATGTTGGGGTTCTCCCAAGTGGAAAAGACACGCTTCTTCAGCTCTGGAAAAGCCTCCCCGTCTACCCATTTCATAGCGGCGGTATCAATGCCAAACAAGAACTGGTAGAAGCCATACAAGATGACCAGGCAGGCAGCAGCCCCTATGACAGCCAGCAGCATGCGCACCTGCCTGCCCTCACGCAAGACCTGCCCCGCCAGGAAATAGGTCAGGAGATATACTCCAACCAAGTTGTAATAGTTGTAGAAGCTGAAGCCCTTATCCGGGGACATGATGATCGATGCCGCCCCCAGCAAGGCAAAGAGCACCACCGGCACATCAAGGGGCAGATGACGGAAGCAGAAATCCTTCTCCATGCGGAACCGCACCAGGAGCAGGACTACCCCCGCCAATAAGGCAATGGTGGCTCCTGTCGGCCACAAAGCCAGCAGGAAGGCTTCCGCATAGAGGGCATTTTCCGTCCAGCTCTTGAGATACGCAGCGTAGCGGAGCCTGGCAGCCTCCTTCCGCAGTTCCAGCATATCCTTATGCTCATCCATTTGCCTCACCCCGCTCTCTGCCCTTGCGGTCAAGCAAACTCTGGCGAAGCCCCCCCACCAAATAGAGGGAGCCGCAGAGAACCAGCAGGCGGTTTTCTCCTGCCAGTTCCAAGGCCCGGTCAAGGGCCACCTCATTATCCTCATATGATTCCACATGGCAGACCCGGCCTGACACCTGTCTTACGAGTTCCACCGCAGTTGCTGCCCTATCCGACTGGGGCGGTGTGACCACCACCGTATCAGTGGGCCGCAACAGGCTTTCCAGCATCTGACTTATATCCTTGTCATGGAGAATGCCCAGCAGGAACACCCGCTCCTTGGCCGGATAATAAAGGTCAAGGCTCTCCCGCAAGGCCTTGATGCCCGCAGGATTATGGGCACCGTCGATGACGATTTCCCTGCCTCCGCAGTTCATCTGCTCAAAACGCGCTCCCCAGGAAACCAGCTTCAGCCCTTCACGGACGATGCCACTATCCAGTTTTGGTTCCACATTGCGCAAAAGCTCCGCCGCCATGATGGCCAGGGCGGCATTCTGCACCTGGTGCGGCCCCAGGAGCCTTACTTCAAAGCTTTCCTCGGAAATCCCTATCAGAGCCGAGGTGAAGCTGAGGCTCTGGGTGTGGCGCTCCAGGTCAAAACCCGTGGCCTGAGCTGCAAAATCTTCTCCCGCCACGAAAATATCCGTGTTCATCTCCTCCGCCTTCTGGCGGATGATTTCCAGCGGAATCCCTTTCGCCGCCGTCACCACCGGCACACCGTTCTTGATGATGCCAGCCTTGTGCTCTGCCACACCTTCCAAAGTGCCGCCGCATCGGTCGGCATGCTCCAGAGCAACATTGGTGATGACGGAGATTTCCGGCACTATCACATTGGTGGAGTCCAGAAGGCCCCCCAGCCCCACCTCTATGACCGCATAATCCACCTGCTTCATGGCAAAGTAAAAGAAGGCCAGCGCCGTCAGCACCTCAAACTGAGTGGGACACTCCTCCCCTTCCGCCATCATCTGCTCCACATAGGCCCTGATGGTGGAAAGGCAGTCAGCAAACTCCTGCTCACTTATCATCTGGCCGTTTACCTGCATTCTCTCCCTGTAGGTAGACAGGTGCGGGGAAGTATAAAGACCCACATGCAGCCCCGAGCGTCTGATGATGCTCTCCAGCATGGCAGACACGGAGCCCTTGCCATTGGTGCCCGTCACATGGATGGTGCGATAGCGCTCCTGGGGCAAATCCAGCAGCTCCAAAAGTCTTGCGATGCGGGAAAGGCCCAGCCTGATGCCAAAGACATTCAGCCCCTCCAGATAGTCCAAGGCTTCCTGATAGTTCATCTCTATGCTCCTATTCTCTAAGTTCTCTATATGCCCAAAATCACCCAGTCTGGCTGGGTGATTCTGAGACGCTATTTACTTAAAGCTTTGCCAGGTCGGCAATGCGGCCTTCCACCGCCTTGAGCTTCTCCTGATAGCCAGCCAGCTTCTCCTTCTCCGCTGCCACCACCTGCTCAGGTGCCTTGGAGAGGAACCCTTCATTGGACAGCTTGCCATTCAAGCGCTTGATTTCCTTTTCCAGTTTCTCCTGCTCCTTCTGGAGGCGGGCAGTTTCCTTCTCCACATCAATCAGGCCCTTCAGCGGCAGATAAATCTCCACGCCGCTTACCACGCCTGCCATGGCGTTCTCGGGCTTTCCGGCTCCGGCAGGCAGGATGGTGACAGGCTCGGAGGAGGCCAGCTTGTCAAGGTAGGCCTGGTTCTCCGTGAACACAGTACGGAGATTCTCGTCACCCACCAGGAGAATCAGCTCGCTCTTCTTGCTGGGAGCAGCCCCCACCTCTGCCCGCATGTTGCGGACGGTCTTGATGGTCTCCATGATGGCAGTCATACGGGCTTCAATGTCGCCGCTTATATAAGCTTCGTCACCTTCCGGCCACTGAGCCACCATGATGCTCTGCAGCTCATCGCTGTGGGGCACCTTCTGCCAGATTTCCTCGGTGATGAAAGGCATGAAGGGATGCAGGAGGCGCAGCGTGCCTTCCAGCACATGGCTAAGCACATAGAGGGCAGTATTCCTGGCCCGGGCATTTTCCTTGTCATAGAGGCGGGCCTTGGTGAGCTCGATGTACCAGTCGCAGAACTCGTTCCAGATGAACTCGTAAATCATACGGCCAGCTTCGCCCAGCTCGAACTTGTCCAGATTCTCCGTCACATCCCGGACAGTGCGGGCATAGCGGGAGAGAATCCAGCGGTCAGCCAGGGTATAGTCAGCCGCCTCAGGCTTGAAGCTCTTGTCAAAGCCCTCCAGATTCATGAGCATATAGCGGGAAGCGTTCCAAAGCTTGTTGGCAAAGTTGCGGGCAGATTCCACGCGCTCATCATAGAAGCGCATATCATTGCCCGGAGTGTTGCCGGTGATCAGCATGAAGCGCAAAGAATCCGCGCCGTATTTTTCAATGACCTCCATGGGGTCAATGCCGTTGCCCAGGGACTTGCTCATCTTGCGGCCCTGGCTGTCACGCACCAGGCCGTGGATAAAGACATGGCGGAAGGGAATATCCTTGCCGAACTCCAGTCCCATCATGATCATGCGAGCCACCCAGAAGAAGATGATATCATAGCCCGTAACCAAGGTAGAGGTAGGATAAAAATGCTTCAAATCCTCGGTTTCCTCAGGCCAGCCAAAGGTCTCAAAGGGCCAGAGGCCGGAGCTGAACCAGGTGTCCAGCACATCCTCATCCTGACGGAGGTTCTTGCTGTGGCAGTGAGGGCATTCCATCAGATCAGTGCGGGAAACATGGGTCTTGCCGCAGTCCTCGCAGTACCAGGCAGGAATGCGATGGCCCCACCAGAGCTGGCGGGAAATGCACCAGTCCCGGATATTCTCCAGCCAGTTCTCGTAAATCTTCGTGAAGCGGGCAGGCACGAACTCGATGCGGCCGTCACGAACAGCCTCGATGGCAGGCTTTGCCAGCGTTTCCATCTTCACGAACCACTGCTTGGAAACCAGCGGCTCGATGGTAGAATGGCAGCGGGAGCAGTGGCCTACAGCGTGCTCATGCTCCTCCACGGAAACCAGGATGCCCTTTTCCTCCAGTTCCTTCACCAGAGCCTTGCGGCACTCATAGCGGTCCATGCCGTTGTATTTGCCGGCCCCTTCCAGCATGTGGCCGTCGTTGCCGATGACCTTCACCTGCTCAAGATTGTGCCTGAGGCCCATTTCAAAGTCGTTGGGGTCATGGGCAGGGGTCACCTTCACGGCGCCGGTGCCGAATTCCTTGTCCACATACTCGTCGGCAAAGAGGGGGATGCGGCGGTCCACGATGGGCAGGATCAAAGTCTTGCCAATGAGGTGCTTGTAGCGCTCATCCTCGGGATGCACCGCCACGCCGGTATCGCCGAACATGGTCTCAGGGCGGGTAGTGGCAATCTCCACATACTCCTCAGTGCCCTCTACCTGATAGCGCAGGTGCCAGAGATGGCCCTGCTCTGTTTCATGCTCCACCTCGATATCGGAAATAGCAGTGTTGCAGGAGGGGCACCAGTTGGTGATGCGGGTGCCCTGATAAATCAGCCCCTTCTCATAAAGGCTGACGAAAACCTCCCGCACAGCCTTGGAGCAGCCCTCGTCCATGGTGAAGCGTTCGCGGTCCCAGTCCAGGGAGGAACCCAGGGAGCGCAGCTGGGACATGATGCGGTTGCCGAACTTTTCCTTCCAGTCCCAGACCCGCTCCAGGAACTTCTCACGGCCCAGGTCATAGCGGCTCAGGCCCTCCTCCCGGAGCGCCCCCTCCACCTTGGCCTGGGTGGCAATGCCCGCATGGTCGCAGCCGGGCATCCAGACGGTGTTGAAGCCCTGCATGCGATGGTAGCGGATCAAAATATCCTGCAAAGTATTGTCCAGGGCATGGCCCATGTGCAGCTGGCCCGTGACATTCGGTGGCGGGATCACCATGCTATAGGGTTTCTTGCTCTTGTCCACTTCAGCGTGGAAGAACTTGTTCTCCTCCCAGAACTGATACCATTTCTTCTCAAAAGACTGGGGATCATAGACCTTCGGGATATTGTTTTCCTGCTCCAATGCTTCGCTCATTTTCTTCCTCCTACTCGCGGAACTGTCCGCAAACACATAAAACACGCCTTCGCCCCAAAGGACGAAAGCGCCTGCTTTCGTGGTACCACCAATGTTCCCGGAGAAACTCCCCGGCTCAAAGCCTTAACGCAGCCATACGTCCGCGCCTACTCCAAGTTCAGCCCGGAAGCTCCGAAGCGACCTTCAAACCCGCCACACAGAAACTTCCACCAGCCGTTTCCTCTCTAAAGTGTGAAAGAGCCCTACTCCTCTCCGTCATCGCCTTGCTATTCAATTAGACGGGACTGATTTTATCATAAAAAAACGCCCTTGACAATGGGTCAGACACGAAAGGCAGACTGCCAGGACAAAGAAAAATGTCCTATACACCAGTCTCCTGAAGAATGCCCAGCTTCTCAAGATCTTCCTTGATGGCTGAAAGCGCCTCCTCGTCCGGCACCCTCACCGTATGTACGTGCAGCCCCCCTGTCACCACGGAAATAGGCGCTGCCTCGCACTTCTGCATCTTCGTGAGGAAGTTCTTCACATCCCGGCGGCTGGTAAGGAGCAAATCTGCCTTCAACGGCCCATACACTGGATGTTCCACAATCACATCCAGCACCTCGCCGCCGTTATCCACAAAGGTCAGCAATTCCTGCTCCATCGCCTCCCGGCTGTGACGGCAGATAAAGCTCACCAGGAGCCCTTCCGTCCCCTGCCCCTCAGGCATGACATACCCCCGGGGCGTGGCATAAATCTTCTCTCCCTCTGCCCTAAGGATGCTGATATCCCCCACGATAATCTGACGGCTCACCCCAAACTCCCGGGCCAGCTTCGTGCCGGAAAGGGGAGAACCGGCCTCCCTGAGCCGCGCCAGCACTGCGCCCCTGCGTTCCTCTGTAGTCAAAGTCAATCACCTGCCTAACTATATGTTACCACCAATTATATACACATAAAAAAAAGCAGGCAAGCTATCATTAGGCTGCCCGCCTTTTTCATCCCTATTTCAAATCAGCATGTTCACCGTCATGGCACTTTGCTCTGCCGGATTGGGTGCCCTGTCAGGCAGCCTGCCCATGCGCTCCTTGGCCAGTTCCAAGAGCTTCTTCGCCTTGGCCACTTCGGCCTCGTCGCACATATTCCGCTTCAGGCCGTCCTCCACCTGCTGCAAGTCCTCCTCCAGCAGGGCAAGCACAGCCTGCATATCTCCCTTGGTAGCTGCCGCTGCAATCTGCCTGCGGCGCTTGTCCTCATTTATGGACACGGTGCTCTTGGTGGACTCCGTAGTTGCTTCACCATTTTCGTCAATGGTGACCTGCATGCCCTGGAATCCTACTTCGTCCTTACGCTTAGCATAACTTTCGTCTGCCGCTTTCAAGATGTCGAAAAGCCTGTTCCTGCTCGCCTCGTCCGTCACGCACTTTTGCAGGAACTTGCCGGAAATGCTGGCCATGCCGCCCTTGACAACCTCGAAACTTCCCTGCAGATACTTATATAGCTCGTCCTTATTGGCAAAGCAGGCAGCTTTCTCATCTCTGGCATTTTGCACCACCTTATCACGCACAGGATTTGCCTGCACTTGCAGAGCCGCCAGAAGGCCCTTGGGTTCCTCGGCTTCCTTGGCTGCTTTCTCCCTGTTCTTCTCCAGCAGTTCCTGCCTGGCCTTGGCAGAGGACTTTTTCTTCTTGGGCTTGCCCAGCATTTCCTCCCACCAGTTCTTTTTTTCAGAACGCTTGAGATGCGACTGGCTGCGCCTGTTGCCCTCCTCGCTTTCCGAAATCCCCCAGCCACGCAAACCGCCATTGTCATCAATGATGAAGCCGTGGGACTTCAGCTTCCTTCCCGGCATGATCCCGCCATTGACATCTGTATGGGCCACATCATAAATCAACGCCTCATACTCCATGCGCTTCTCCGAATCCTGCTCCATCTGCTTGAGAATCTTGGGCGAGATGGACAGATTGCTTGTACCTGTGCCAGAGAAAGGCCCCGTGCCCACAGTGATGTTGAGGCCGGGATATTTTTCCTTCAGTTCCTTGAGAACCCCCTTCCCCTTCTCCTCCTTGCCTTCTTCTTTTTCTGCCCTGCGAGCCTTGGCGAACTCATACGCCGCCTCAGACACGAAGCTTGCTCCTACTTTTACCGGCATACTCCTTACCTCCCTGTATAGACGAACTCCTCTTTACCTTTTTATCGTAAGGCTCCGGCTATTCTTAAGAGGACAGGAGCGAACGGCAGGATTTGGAGCGTGAATGGCCTTGGAAGCAAAACTGCCACCATGTGTGCCTTGATGTCCACCTGTAGAGAAGGTTGTTGTTATCGGCAATGACTGCGTAGATATTGGTGGTCGGCTCCGTTTCATCGTGGAGCTCTGGAAGACTATCTTCGTTATGATAATAAAGTCATTAATTTAAATAGTTTGTTGCATTTCAGATAACAAACTTGATGTAAATGATAATTTGTGGTATTATCATTGCAAGGGAGGTGCATTATGGAAGAAATTAAGCAACGCAACCTATATCTTAATCAACTACTGTCTTTTAAGGACCAGGAGCCAGTAAAAATCATTACTGGTATCAGACGCTGCGGAAAATCAACAGTTATGAAGTTAATGATCCAATATCTGATTGAGCATGATATTCCATCTGAGCAAATAATCTACATGAATTTTGAATCTAATCAGTTTGATGATTTTGACCGTAAGCAAGTCTATCAATACGTACAAAAAAGAATCATTACGGGAAAGAAAATGTATATCTTTCTTGATGAACCACAGACTATAGAAAACTGGAATAAGACTGTAAATTCATTTCAGGTTGATTTCAATTGCGATATATATATAACAGGCTCAAATGCTTACTTATTATCGTCTGAATATGCTACTTATTTGTCTGGTAGATATGTTGAAATAAAGATGTTGCCTTTATCTTTTAATGAATTCGTAAGCTTTCAAGGATATACATTGAAAGCTTATGTTACACCAATCGGCGAACAGAGAAAACGCGCCTATAATTCTATGGGCGAAATGACAGAAATTGCAGATCTATTCGAGGCATATGTTCGTTATGGTGGTTTCCCGGTTTTGAGTGATATAGGACTTGAGCAGGACAAAGTTTTAGCTATATTAGATGGCATATACAACACAGTTGTAAAAAGAGATATAATTGACCGCGCTAATTTAAAACCTAACTCCCACACCATAGATTCTGTCTTGCTCGAAAAGGTATGTCAATTCCTCGCTGATAATATCGGCAGCAGTATTTCTTTCAATAACATCAGCAATACATTGGTATCTAATAAGATGTTGCAGGAAAGGAAAAGACATGGAAAACCCGCTGTCAGAACCATTTCTAATTATGTAGATAATATGACGGAAGCGTATCTCTTTTATCCTATAAAAAGATTTGATATAAAAGGTAAGGAATATTTGCAAACTCTCGGTAAATATTACATGGTAGATACAGGGCTTAGAAATTATCTGCTAGGTTACCGAGGTATAGATACCGGACATCAAATTGAAAACATCGTCTACTTTGAATTACTTCGCCGAGGGTATGATATAGCCGTTGGCAAAATTGGCAATAAAGAAGTAGACTTTATTGCTATAAAAGGTGAAGAAAAGATATATTATCAAGTTACGCAAGAGATGCGCTCTGAAGAAACCATCACACGAGAATTAGCTCCCTTAAAAGAGATAAAAGATAGCTTTCCTAAGATTGTATTGACCTTAGATAGTAATATCAAACTTACAGAGGATGGTATAAGAATTATAAATTTATTGGATTTCTTGTTAAGCTAAGCCCCCCCAACATATTCATCAGACAGCCAATGCCAACAGAGCTGCTATAAGCGCAGTGCAGATTCTTTCTTTTTTCATGGTCAATCCTCAATGCTCTGCCATAATGTAGTAGATGCAGACAACATTTACCATCTCAGTCGCTACGCTGGTATAGCATGATTGTCAGGAAAAATCTCTTCTTTTCTTTTATATCGATATCCACTGTGCCCTGATATTTCTCGGCGCATCGGGCAATATTCGTCAAACCCAGGCCGTGGCGGCTTTTGTCCTGCTTGCTGGTGACAGGAAACTCCGTCCCCTGTTCCCATTGCAGCGCCCCGACAAAGTCATTAGTCACCTCAATGAAATACAGCCCTCCCCGCTGATAGGAGCGCACTTCCACCGCCCCCGCGGACACCTGCCCACAGGCTTCAAGAGCATTTTGCAGAGCATTGCTTAGTATCACGCTGATATCATACACATCAAAGTCTCCAGCCTTTGGGTAGTGAAAATCAGCCTCGAAGGCTATGCCCTTCTTCCCTGCCTGCTGCCTGGCTTGGTGCAGGATAATGTCCGTGATGGCATTGCCTGTCTTGTCCGCAAAGTCAAGTCTGGCCACGGTCTTTGCCATGCCATCAAGGTACGGCGCCAACTCCCTGCCTTCCCCTGGCAGGTGGCTGTCCACATAGGCATGAAGGTTTTCAATATGACCTCGCAAATCGTGACGCAGGCCCCTGATATCTCCATAAATGTCCTCCAGCTCACGCACCTGCCTGTGTACATCTGCCACACTCTTTTCCAGCAGCAGGCGCTTCTGCTCCTCCTCCTTAAACTGCACCAATCCCCGCAGAAGAATCACCGCTGACACCACCAGCCCTAAAAGCAGCAGACTTGCCACCGGCAGGAGAAACAAGATTTCCGGTGCCCTGTCATAGATAAGCATCAAAGCGCTGTTGTCCACAGAAAAGGCCATGACCCGCAAAGTCAGATCAATGACCAGAGCCGTAAGGCAGGGCATGAGCAGGAAGAAACTTTCCTGCGGCTTCAGTTCATAGTCCCTGGACAGCAAATACCTGCTGATAAGATGAAGGTACAACGCCAGCAGCGCCAGTTGCACCAGACGGCAGAAAAGCAGCACAACGAACACCGCTGCACGGTTCACTGCCTCCATCATAGCCAGCAGGCTTTGGGCAGGCAGCACTTCCCTTGCCATCGCCATTTCAAGCAAATACTGCCACAAAGGCCCCCAAACATCCAGCAGCACATGGGCCAGCGGACTTACGGCAAATTTCAGTATGCCCCAGCCCGCCCAGAAGCTGACTACTACAAAAAACTGGCGTGACAGGTTGTTAACGAAGATCCCCCTTTGCAGCACCATCATAAACAGTGCTCCCGCCATGAGATTCACCATGCTGCCATAAATGCTCTGCCGGGCCTGGGGCATGAAGCTCTCCACTGCCTGCCCCCAGAGTCCCAGCCCCACCACATAGAGAACAAGCCAAAAGGCGAGCGCCTTTTTTCTCTGTCCTGCTTTCAAGTACAGAAATTCTTCCGTATAGCAAAACGCCAAAAAGCCGGAGGCCAGGCTGACCATGACCTCCAGCAAATAATCCTCAAACATTTATAAGGCCTCCTCCCCTGGCATAGCGAAGATAGGCCTTCACAAAGGCTCCGTACTTCTTGTGGGCCAGCATGACCGTTTCTCCGCCCGTCACTTTTATCTCCCTTTGGCTGTAGGCCGTGATGCAGGCCAGGTTCACCAGATAGCAGCGGTGGCAGCGGTAAAAGCCCGCCCCCAGCCTTTCCTCAAATTCCTCCATGGTACCCTGGGCAGGGAAAGCACCTCTCTCCGTGTGGAAAATCACGTTCTTATTGTTGCTCTCTACAAACCGAATATCACGCAAGAGCACCTTGCGGCTCTCCATTTCCCCCTCCTGCCCCCGCACCTTCAAAAGCACGTAGTCTTCCCCCTGATGATGCAGAAATTCCGCCTCCCGACAGGCTTTGTCCAGCACCTGGGCAAATTTCTCCCTGTCTATGGGTTTCATGAGATAATGGAACGCCTGCACATCAAAGGCTGCCTCCATATACTCCCTGTATCCCGTGACAAAGATGATAATATGGCGCCGCCCCCGCTCCCTGGCCCGCAGGCAGCGGGCTATTGCCATGCCTCCGGCTCCCTTGATATCCAGGAAGTAAATATCGAATTCTTCACCAAAGGCCAGCAGCTCCTCTGCCGAAGCAAATAACTGCACCTGCGCTCCCTTCTTCTGACTGCCTATCAGTTCCTTCAGAGCAGTCCCTGCCTCTATATCACTGTCACAAACAGCTATCTTAATTTTCACGTTCAAGTCTCCCTTGCCTATTATGCCAATTTACATTGTAGGCACAAAAAGAGAGATTATTCAATAGCCTTGGAGCCAACAGCTCTGTTTGTGGTGCGAATGGCCATGCCCCTTGCATATACGAAAAAAGCCACCCGAAGGTGGCTTGTACATGCAATGGTGACCCACCACGGAATCGAACCGTAAACCTACTGATTAAGAGTCATTTGCTCTGCCAGGACATAAACTGTTATACATATGCCTGTAGTACCTGTCAACACTTTTTTGTAACTTTTTTTGAAAAAATTTCAAAGGCCTATTCCTTGAGCTTCCTGTCCGCATACTGCAGGAGGATATGGCCGCTTTTCCTGTTGGTGGCCAAGGGGATATTGTGCACATCGCAAAGCCTGAGCAGGGCATTGATATCCGGCTCATGGGGCTGGGAAGTCAGAGGATCACGCAGGAAAATCACATAATGTACCTGCTCCGTAGCTACCAGGGCGCCAATCTGCTGGTCACCTCCCAGCGGGCCTGACATCATGGTCTCTACCTCCAGTCCCAGCTTCTCCTTCAGAAGTGTTCCCGTAGTACGGGTAGCCACCAGATGAAAATGGGACAGCAACTCCTTATGATGGGAGGCAAAATCCAGCATTTCTTCCTTTTTCTTGTCATGAGCAATCAAAGCAATGGTTTCCATAAGACATACCTCACTTCCCTAACAGATGACCTTCATGCATTTACATGTAAAAGTAAACTCTACTGGGAGAATTTTGTCAACAGGCAAAATCCTCCCTCACTCCTCCGTGTAGATGATATTGAACTTCATCCCCTGGTCATAGTTGCCAAAGCCCCGGCCAAAGAGCGTGCAACCACCGGCATTCTGAGCCTCAGCAGGAGCAGCAATGCGGAAGCGCAGCTCGCTGGGCCAGTTCTCCGCCACTCCCGGCGCCTCAGAGGACACCTCAAAGGAAAGCTGCAGCTCGGATAGCTGCTGACCCTTCTGCAGATAGTTGGGCAGGCGGTACTCCACAAAGCCGGTGCTGAACCAAAGAATCCCCGCCTGGCTCCTGCGAGGGTCATCAAAGAAGGAAGGATCATCCACCTTGCCAATGAGTTCCTCCGGCGTAGCCAGGCCGCAAGTAGGCGTGATGGAAAAGTCACTGTACTGGCCAATGGGAATTTCCGTGGCATAGATTTTCTGGGTGAACGAAGGCCCCAGCGTGCTGGAGAAAAACGGCCGCATCTTCCTCACTTACTCCGCCAGCGCCACGGACGAGAACTACTGCCTGGGCATGCTGGTGGCAGATGCCAAGTATCATCTTTCATACATACTAACGCTTTTTCCATGTAAGATTTGCCGAAGCCAAATACATCCGGCCATAAATAAAATGCTCTGCCACCTCCGACAGAGCATTTTCTCATGCACCTATATTCTGCTTTATTGTAGATTAGTTAATTTTGCAGCAGGAAAACTTACCTTCATCACGGAATTATGCAAAAACAGACGTTCCAGCTTTTCTCCGAAGGAGGTTTGCCTATGAACACCCTCAAAACTGTCGCAGCCAATATCTTTGATTTGGAAAAGGACCGCGCCCCCCTGGAAGAAATAGCGGAGCGCATCCATAGCGGCGGCACTCTCAAAGGCACAAATATGTGCATCCTGATTCTTGCCATCTTCATTGCCTCGATTGGCCTGAACATGAACAGCACCGCCGTCATCATCGGTGCCATGCTGATTTCTCCCCTGATGGGAGTAATCATGTCTTTAGGCTATGGCATGGCTACCTACGATAGTTCCTATGTCCGGGAATCCTTCCTGAAGCTCGTATTTCAGGTCAGCCTCTCCGTCCTGACCTCCGCAGTATATTTTACCCTATCCCCCATTGACACTGCTTCAACGGAGCTTTTAGCCCGCACGGAGCCGACCATCTGGGATGTGCTTATCGCCATCTTCGGCGGTCTGGCTGGCATCATCGGCAGCACACGCATTGAAAAAAGCAATGTAATTCCCGGTGTGGCTATCGCCACCGCCCTGATGCCGCCTCTTTGCACAGCTGGCTATGGGCTGGCCACCTATTCCCCCAAATTCTTCTTCGGGGCCCTCTACCTTTTCTTTATCAACAGTTTTTTCATCTGCCTGACCACTTTTATCGTGCTGAAATTCATCAAGATTCCGGCCAAGACCTATGTCTCCGAGCAGGTTTTTCGCCGCCAACGCTGGCTTCTCTCCCTATTGGGCGTGATCATCATCCTGCCCAGCATGTACATGGCCTACCAGAGCATCCTCAACAATCTGGAACAAGCTCAGGTAAAAGCCTATATCGAAAGCAATTTCCAGCAAGGAGATCCGCAAGTCGTGGCCTTTCATCTGGCCCCCCAGGAGAAAGAACTGGCTCTGACCATTATTGGCCGTACCATTACAACTGATGAACAGACCGAACTGGAAGAAAGACTGCAGACTTATTCCCATTTTGCTGACTGGAAACTGCATATCATTCAAAACGATTTGTCCGGCACCGTCCGTACTGAAGATGTCCAAAACCTCATAAACAACCAATGGAATGCCGTAGGCGGAGCCAGTCTGGCCAAAGCTCAGGAAGATTTGCGCAAGTACAAGGAACTGAGCATGCGCTACAGTCCTGCCTATCAGCAATTTGAAGCCGACAAAAAGCTGCTGGCACGCATACGGGAAAAAGCTCCGATTCTATTCCCCACCTTCGCCGGCATTGAGGGAGCCTCCGTTGCCACAGAAAACAAAGAAGGCCAAATCGTCTATACAGGCTTTCTGGCTATCATTACTTGCAAATCGCCCCTTGACGAAAACGAACAAGTCCGTTTGCAAAAATGGTTAAATGCTGAAGCAGAACTTCCGGTAAATTTTATCATGAAAATCACACCATAAACAAATTAACCCCTTCTCAGCCTCCTGTTTTTCGTGGGATTTTTGTATGAATATAATTTACTCAACTTTCCCAGCATAAATTCTGGAACAACCCCTTTATATACCTGCTCTGGCTGGCAATCCAATTGGTCACTTTGCTTTTTATGGTTTCCGTGTCTTCAGTTCCGTAGCCATTGATTGTTTCCATGAAGAGACTCATAAGCGACCGTAGTGCATCCGAAAGTTCCATGTCCTGCACATCCTCGCAAAGTGCAAAGAACAGGCCTCCATAGGTTTTGGGGGCGTTTTCCTGGCGGCGCAGCCATTTGAGAAATGTATAGCGGGCAAAGACAATTGCCGTATGTGCCACAGCAGAGTCATAGCTACGGGTCTGGAACTCCCTACCCAGCTTCAGAAGGGACTTGCTTGCCTTGAAGAAGGTTTCAATGTTCCAGCGCATCCCATATATGCGAATTATCTCATCCTCTGAGAGCGCATTGTCTTCCAATTGAAGGAAGGGTTGCTGAGGAAACGGTAATAGGAAC
This sequence comes from Selenomonas sp., assembly GCA_017635515.1. Taxonomy (GTDB): domain Bacteria; phylum Bacillota; class Negativicutes; order Selenomonadales; family Selenomonadaceae; genus Selenomonas_B. The sequence goes on along the minus strand of JAGBLH010000213.1, from coordinate 3,298 downwards.
TCTTGGAAGCAGCATGGTCGTTATGCTTTGACTCCAGGGAACGGAACAGATTCTTCCCGTGGAAAACAAGCATGACAAGGCGCTGGAACATCTCAAGGGCAGAAAGACCGCAGCCCTTGCGTATATTGGCCCTGTAAAGGAGCTTGGCAATTTGGAGATCCTTTAAGACAGAGAAAATCTGATTTTGGGACTGTTCAAAAGAATAGTTTTGGTATAACATGGAGTCAGCACCTTTTTGGTATTTGGGTTGTAGCTGATTCCATTATACCAAGAACAGGTGCTATTTTGTTGTCAAGAAAGGCTTTATATCCTATGCGATGCCAGTATTTTCAAGAGATTAGCCTTATTTTCGTGGTGGGAAAGTTGAGTAATGAAGTTTACGATAAAGAAAATTCCCACGCCAAAGAAGGAATTGGCGGGGAAATGAAGAATACATATGCCACATAGGGATTTCATCAAACTGTTACTGTGATCGCACATCGAAGTATATATGGTACTGCCTGGAGGAGCCTTTGGGATTGGCCCTTCGGGCGCAGTCGAAGTTTGTCAAGACATATCGGGAAAGGACTTGACACGCATGAAGAATGGTGTTACGATTCGCACAGCACAGCACAGGCTGACTGCACTCTTTTTTGCTGCCATAAAACCGCATATGGCATTCGGGACGGATGACCGCCGAATTTGATGGGGCTAACTATGCCCTGTCAAATTCGGCGCTTTTTTATGGCCTGGCAGTATTTCGGCCTGATTGCACGAAGGTTCAAGCAGCAAAGGCAAAAAGGAGGGAGATATCATGAGCACATAGGAGAGGCACGGCAGTATTTTCGGGAGCAAGGAGATTACGGCCCCGTCAAAGTTTTCCCAGGAATTTCAGGAATGAAAAATAGCACGCTGTAGGAAAAAAACTAGGAGGAGATCGGCAATGAGTATTTTCAAAAAAGAGTTCCGTCTCTTTGTGTCTGCGCTTATGGCTTTCTGCTTCACCGTATGCGTTTCAGCGGCGCAGGCAGCCCCTTTCACGACCCCTGAGAAGCTGGCTGATTACCTGTACTACATGGAGTACACCGACTATGTGCCTGACCTTACGACGGGCGAAAAGGTCAAGACCGGCTTCGCCTGCTCCGCTGTACGCAACGGAAACTTCTACGGGCGCAATTTGGATCTTGACTACTCCGACGTCCCGGAATTTGTGATCAAGGTTGCCGCCAAAGAGTCCGAGGGACGCTACGCCAGCATAGGGCTTGCCGCGATTCTCACGCTGAAGTCCAAGGGGGTTGGCAACGTCTCGGAGGCTGAGTTGCTCGCCATGCCCAACCTGACTTTTGACGGCATCAATGAAAACGGCGTGGCCATGAACTGCAACGTCGCTCCCGCCACCGATCTGGACTTCGCCACCACGATTTCGACCAATTACGGCAAGCCGCGCATCCATGCCGTTGCCGTCGTCCGCTACGTCCTTGACCATGCGAAATCCGCTGCCCATGGTGTGGAGCTGATGAAGAACATGGACATTTACGGCGGCTATGGCTCCTGGGGGCTTCACTGGATGCTCTCTGACGAGAAGGAGACTTACATCATCGAGTGCATTGACGGCAAGCTGGTTGCCAGGAACGACACGGACAACATCATGACCAATTTCTATGTCAACTACGCAGCGAATACTCCCTATGCCAAGCACATGAAGGCAGGGCAGACAGCCGTGGGCAAAACCTACAAGGGCTTCCCGGTTCTCACGCCCCATGCCTGCGGCGTTGAGCGCTACGCCATCCTGAAGGAGCATTATGCAGAGGGCGCGAAATCCGCTGAGGGCATGGCCAGCTTGATGGAGCGTGTGAAATATACCCAGACTTATGAAGCGAGCACGGAGCCCTTCTGGTACACGGAGTATACCGTAGGAGATTTGACAGCCGCAAGCGCGCCTGCGGATTTCAAGGCCAAGATCCAGGCCAACATGGACACCTACAAGCTGCATGACAGGAACATCCAACCCGATAATTTCTGGCTGACCTGGCACACGGCGGTTTACGACCTGGCGAACAGAACACTCCGCCTGAACATTCAGGAGGATTACGCCAAGCATTACGACTTCAAGCTGGGCGAATGAAAAGCGGCCTGCTTTTGGGAAAAGTTTTTTCAATGCAAGAGTGGCATCTATGGAACTTGAGGGCGGGCAGCCGCCATTCAAGGGAGAATGCATAAATGAATGATGTCGGTATCAAAGGAGGGAAACGAAATGAAAAAAATTATTTCTGTCATGCTGGGCTTGCTGGTCATGGCATTCGCTACGGTGTGCTTTGCCGCCGAATCCTACCAGATGACCTACGAGGCGAAAAACTTCACCGAGGAAATGAAGAACAATCAGGCCCTGTCGGAAACCTTCACTACCCCTTATGGAGCGTTGAAGCTCCAGATGCGGAAGCTTTGGCAGTCCAGCAGCGACAACCGGCTTCACCTGATCGCCTGGCTGGACAATAATAAAATCGGGGACGAGTATTTCCCCAAGGTGGATTACGGCTATACCTTCCGCGTCATCAAGAACACCAACAACAGCGAGCAGTTCTATGTGCTCCAGTCCATTGAGCGCGCCTGCCTTTTCGGTTACTCCCCCGCCACCAAGAAGATGGTGGTCTACATCGACAGCCAGAACTACGCCCACGATCCTGGGGCATATCCCTACATCGTGGCGTTGAAGAACGGGAACTTGGTGCTGGCCTTTGAGAAGGGGAACAAGTGCAGCCGCTATCAGTTCAACTGGGATGCAAATGCAAATTGGTTCGGCTATTCTGACTTGGGCGGCGGCTGGTCTTCCGTAGCGAAAGACAAGCAGTAAATTTGCAATAGGCCGGCACAAAATGAAAATTTCTTTTTGTGCCCCTCGTGGCAGGATGGACTCGGCAATCGCTGCCGAGTCTATTTTGCTATCTGTACCGAAAGGATGGGGCAATTTGCTGTTTAAATGTTTTTTTATTTGCCTGATACTACTCACCTGGCGCATGTTCTATCATATTTTCTCTAAAAAAAGCTCACATGACAATATCTCCCGGGCGATAAAAAAGGACTTTGCCGGCCTTTATATGTGAATTAGAAAACCTCGGCAATCTAAATGAGAATTGGCAATCATCGGGGACGGTGTATGGTCGGGGGAAAAGCCTGAAAGTATGGCCAGAGACTCATCGGACCGCAGACGCTCGGCCCAGTCAACAAGGGAAGTAGACTTAAGGCAGATGGAAAGCAAGTAGGAACGCAGCATCGAGGAAGGGAGCCATGCAGGACGACCTTCCTCTGAGTAGAAAGGGGC
>JAGBLH010000212.1 GCA_017635515.1 Selenomonas sp. | reverse complement strand
TGCCAAAATTTCTTGAACATATCCTTTAACATGCTTTTTACCTCACTCCACCGACTGCTGTGCGTGCAAATGGGCGTAGATGCCTCCCTTAGCCAGGAGCTCTGCAGGGGTACCCTGCTCCGCCACCTTGCCGTGGTCTAATACAATGATACGGTCGCAATGCTCCACCGTCACCAGGCGGTGAGCGATGAAGATCATGGTGCGTCCCTTGCCTATAGCCTCGATATTCTTCATGACAATGCGCTCTGACTCATAGTCGAGAGCCGAAGTTGCCTCGTCAAAGATCAGGATGCGGGGATTGGTCAGGAGGGCACGGGCGATAGCGATGCGCTGGCGCTGGCCCCCGGAGAGGCTGGCACCGCGCTCGCCTACCTTGGTATCATAACCCTCATCCAGTTCCAGGATGAAATCGTGGGCACCAGCCAGCTGGGCGGCCCGGATAACCTCTTCCATGGAGGCGGCGGGCTTGCCTGCAGCGATATTGTCGCGGATGGAGCCGTTATACAGGTAGCTGTCCTGCTGCACCACGCCCATCTGGGTGCGCAGCCAGGGATAGTCCGCATCCCGGAGGTCTGTGCCGTCCACGGTGATGCTTCCTTCGTCAGCCATGTAAATCTTCTCCAGCAAGCCAGCCATGGTGGACTTGCCTGAGCCTGAGCGGCCCACCAGGCCGATTTTCTCTCCGGCCTTGATGGAGAAGCTTACTTTGTCAACTGCAGGAGGCAAATCCAGGCGGTAGCGGAAGCTCACATCCTTCACCTCGATATCCCCGCGGATGACCTTGAGTCCTGCGGGAGAAGGCATGAGCACCGGCTCGATGCGGCTGTGGAGCACATCGCCTATCATGCGCATGCCCAGCACAGCCCGCTGGATATCCGGCCACATGGTCAGGAGCTTGGTGAGAGGCCCGATGGCCTGGGCCGAGAGCATCTGGAAGGCGATGAGCTGGCCCAGGGTGAACTCGCCGTTCATGACCTTATAGCCGCCCACCCAGAGGATGACCAAGGTGGACACCAGTTGGATGGCGCCGTTGCCGCCGGTGATGAGCAGGTTGAAAGCCGCCATGTCGAACTGCCGCTGGATATGGCGGCAGACCAGATTCTCCCAGCGCTTCAGGAACTGCGGCTCGATGGCCAGAGCCTTCACCGTCTGCATGCCCGTCACCGCCTCGATGAGGAAGTTCCGCTGCTGCAGGGTCATGGACATGGCTCGCATCATCTTGTCCCAGTAGATAGGGAACGCCCACCAAGTCTGGAAAACATAGAGGGGAACGATGATGAGGGCCAGCAGGGTTAGGCCCACGCTGTAGTAGAGCATCACCGCAATGAAGACAATAGAGAACACCGCATCCAATAGAGCCGTCATGGAGGTGCCCGTCAAAAACTGACGGACATTGCCAATCATGTTCACGCGCATGATGGTATCACCCACCCGTCGATGCTCGTAGTAGGGCACCGGCAGGGAGATGAGATGGCGGAAGAGGTTGGCCCCCAGGATGGCATCCAGTTTCACGGTGGTCTGGTTCAGGATGTGGGTGCGGACACCGGAAAGCAGGGCCTGCACCAGCGACAGCACCAGCAAGGACACGCCCAGCACTGTCAGGGTGGAAAGGCCGCCATTGCCGACAACTTTATCAATGATGACCTGGGTGAACAGCGGCATCATGATGCCCATGGCCTGGAAGAAAGCAGAGGCTAGGAGTATCTCCATCAGCACATGCTTGTAACGCTTGATGACCCGCCAGAACCATTCCAGATTGAAGCGGTGCTTGATTTCTTCCCAGGTGAGCTTTGAGGCGATGGTCATGATCTCCCCTGTCCACACCTCGCCGAACTGGCTGGTAGGCAGGGCCACGGCCTTGTCCCGGGCGATGTCCAGGAACATGACCGACTCGTCATTGTGAGCGCCCACCATGATGAACTGGCCATTCTTCATCCTGGCGATGGCAGGAGCAGGCACTTCTCTGAGCTCATCCAGCTTGATCTTCTGGTACATGGCGCTCATCTGCTTGTCTTTGGCCAGTGTCTCCAGTTGCTTCCAAGTCAGGCTCTTGTCCCAAAGCTCAGGATGCTCCCGCTTCAGGTCACCGGGCTTGATCTTGTGCCCCAGTGTGCCAATAGCCTTTTCCAAGGCCCCCAGGGCTGTATATTCCTGGGTTTGTTTCTTCTCCATATAAGAACTCCTTCAGCTAATCTTCACAAAACAAATACCTGCTCATTATCGCACATATGATATAAAAATGCAACGATAGGCCCATTCACAATGGCACCACGCAGCACTGGCGGAACATATCTTCCGCATAGGCCCGTATGTCCCCCGGATTCACCATCCGATACTTCACCTTCACCTCTTGGAAGTAATCACCCAGAGTCTGCCTGTCCATGACCTCCTCCGAATAGGCAGACAGAGGCAGCCTGCCTCTTGCTGCCAGCCAGGGTGCCTCGTTCTGGGTGATGCGTTCCAGCACCTTGCCGCTGTAGCAACAAAAATAATTTATCACGCTGTCAAACACCGCCCTCTCTCCCGCAGTGAAAACAGAAACATCGAAATCGTCCTTCACTGCCCCAGGATCGTAGCGATAATCTTTATAGCGCATATAGACTTCCTTGAACATAGGCCCCTGCGCCCACGCCTCGCACTCCTCACGGAAGGGAAACTCCTGCAAAAAAGCATAGCTGAAGCCTTGTATATAGTACAGGGCTTTCTGCAGCATCAGGGGAGTGATATCCTCGCATCTGTAAAAAAGGTACATGGCCACCCTGTCTATTTTCGTCTCACACTCCTTTCCTGCCATGCTCAGGAGTGCTTCTACCGCTCTCAGGCTCTTTTCATAGGAACGGGCAGACCCCAGAGCTGCCTTGTTCTTCTCCAGCACTTCCTTGTAGTAAGCGGGTTCTTCATAGAGCCGCTTCAGCATCTCCGAATATTGATAGCTGGGCATATAGCCCTCATAGTATCGGGTGAAGGTCAGTTCCCCCCAGCCCAGGAGCTTGGACAGGGGACGCTTGCCGATAGCGTAGCGTCCGGGCAGAGCACGCACTTGTTCCAGGGAGATAATGCCCTTCTTTTCCCTGTAAAGGTCATAGAGGCAGCGGAGATTCGCCTCATCTATCTCTGCTGCCTGGACTCTCCCGCCGCAAACACGGCATCTTCCCTCGTGGCCGCTATAGGTATATACCTCATCTTTCAGTCGCCCTGCCATGGGCACAGAGCTCAGGCGATAAGGCTGCTCACATCCGCACACCTTGCAGTATGCCTGCTTCTCCATCTGCGTCCTCCTTGCATAGAAAAGGTGCCCGTAACTGGGCACCACATATCTATTGTATCTATGACATTGTAGGTTGTGTCTATATGATACATTTTTATTTATTTCATGTCAAGTTTTTGTATCAATTAATTCATAAATGTCTATGCATGCAAAAAAGCACCCTCCGTATGCGCATTACGGAGGGTGCTTGTATCAGCTATTCAAGCTTGGCCGTTATAACCGAACTTACTTAGTGCGAGTCCAGTTACCGGTAGAAGCATCGTAGCTATAAGCGGAACCATCGCCCAGCTGGAAGTTGTTGGCGCCAGTGCTCACGCTGTTGACAGTCAGGCTGGAACCATCCTTCAAGCCGATGACCATGGAGTCACTCTTGGTAACATCGATGGATGCGATATCGCCCAAAGCAACGTTGTAAAGCACGACCTTGTCATCGCTGGTGCTGTTGGTGATGACATCGCTGCCATTGCCATTGCCGAAGTAGAAGTCGGTAGTGCCGGTTGCGTTGCCTACCAGCACATCGTTGCCTTCGCTGCCGCCCCAGACGGAGGAGTTGCCTGCACCTGCATAGATGGTCTCGTTGAGGGAGCCACCTGCCAGTACCAAAGCGCCGCTGTTGCCGCGGGCATCGATGGTGGTGACATTCTCGAACTTGTTGGTGCCGTCAGCCCAGACAATAGCATCATCGACACTGCTGGTGACATTCAGGGTGTTCTTGCTGCCACCGATGTAGAAGTCAACATCTGCATCGTAAGTCCAGGAGTTGGAGGCGCCGGTGACACCGATCTTAGCCTGCTGGATGTTCACATTATCAGTGGTGAACTTGACAACCTGGTCGGTCATGGTAGAACCAACACCAGCGAGGGTAGCCTTGCTGCCATCGTTTACAGTGATGGTAGTATCGGTACCGTTGTTCTTGATAGCCTTGATAGCGGAGCTGCCCAGCCAGAGCACATCAGAGGTATCGCTGTTGCCCCAGTTGCCGCTGATGGTGTCCTTGCCATCGCCATCGCCGAAGATGAAGGTGACAGTATTGTTGGTGCCAGAGCCATGAGCCAGGCTGTCAGCCTTGGTGCCGCCGCCCCACAGAGTAGCATCACCATTACCTGCCTGCAGGGATTCCTTCACATTACCTGCACCCATGAGGACAGTGTTGTCAGAGCCGCCGGTGACGGAAGTGAAGTTGCCGTAGTAATAAGCACCGTCAGTGTTGGTGAGGCTGGAGCCGTTGAAGTTGAGGCCCCTGTTGGCAAGGTCTACCACCAGAGCAGAATCAACAGCACCGAAGTCCAAAGCGGCAGCAGAAGTGCCTGCATAGTAAACATCAGCAAGCTCATCAGTGGAGCCGGTTACATTCTCAGTGCCAACCACGAAGTCAACTTCATAGGTCTTGCCAGTGTTGTCCTTCACATTGAGCACTTCATTAGTGGCGCTGGTGCCACTCAAAAGGCCATCAAGAGATACAGAGCCGGAGCCCACTTTGGCAGCCAGACCGCCAGTCACAGCCTCAAGCTTCAAGCTGCTGAGGTGGTTCTCGTAGAGATAGAGCACATCGGCTTCATCGCCATCCACACCATAGGTGGTCGTCGTAGTGAAGCCAGTCACTTCATCACTGCCATTGCCATTTGCAAGAGCCACATACTCCTGAGTCTTGTTGCCAGAAGTCATGACGATGCTGTCATTGCCAAGGCCGCCGTTGACGGAGTCATTAGCACCCAGGATGATGCTGTCAGCCTTCTTGCCGCCGATGATCTTATCACCTGCATCATCATTGGCACCACCATAAATGGTAGTCACTTCATTCCAGCCAATGGTATGGAGATCGATGACGGAACCATCCTCATCGCCCCAAGCAGTGTAGCCATCATCAGTCTGGACGGCATAGTAGTCGCCAGTCTTGCTGACATTCACTACTGCACCACCTAAAGTAACATTGCCATACTCATCAACATCAGTGTCAGCAGGCGCACTGCCCACAATCAAATCGGTGTTGACATCATAGTTGGTGATGGTGATGTTGCCCGTAGCATCAGTGAAGTTAAAAGTATCCTTGCCATTGCCGCCTGTGATGCTGAATTCCTTATAAGCACCAGCGAGCTGGATGGAATCTGCGCCGTCACCGAGGTCAACGTAGGAATACTGACCACCATTACCGAGAACAACCACATCTGCACCAGCGCCGCCATAGATGCTGGTGTCTTTGGCAAGAGCTGCAATCTGCACAGAATCATTGCCTGCGCCAAGGCTGATGTTGGCAGTAGAAGAACCACCAGTGATGACGATAGAATCATCGCCAGCACCACCGACGAGGGTGCTGTTTTTCACTTCGCCGTTGATGGTCAGCGAATCCCTGCCATCGCCCAGATCCACGAAAGTGCGATCTGCATCTTCGCGAATAACCACAGAATCATCGCCAGCGCCTGCATTGATGACAGAGCCCTTGGAGCTGTTTGCGCCGATAGAATCCCTGCCTGCGCCGGTGGAGATGGTGCTGTCTAAGAGAGCACCATCGATGTTAACCACATCGTTGCCGCCACCCGTCAAGGTAACATTGGAGGGATCAAGATCACCGATGATATTGATGGTCTTATCGCCGGTACCACCTATGATGTTGACATTCTTGACAGTCTCACCATCTCCGAGCGTGACACTATCAGCACCGTTGCCCACATTGACGGTCAAATTAGTAGCCTTACCAAGACTGATCTCGTCATTGCCACCGGCGGTAGCAATCAGAGACGTC
>JAGBLH010000211.1 GCA_017635515.1 Selenomonas sp. | reverse complement strand
CGATTTACCCCCGGCATTTCCCGTACCCGGTATCCCAGCAGTTCCCAGTTGTACGTGACCCCCTGGTACGCTCGCCCTAGCTGTTCCTGCGTAAGCATGGTTCCGTCCAACTCCAGCAGGTTCACCCACTCCAGCTGATGCCACAACCATGCCTCCCCCTCTATGTTCTGCCAGTCCCTTTTCACATATTGTCCATGGACGACCCCCAGCCATCTGCTCCTTTTCCTCCCATCGCAACCACTCATCAGCAGAATGCGCCACATGGCAAAAAGCAGAGGCTGCCCCTCCAAGAAGCCCTCCCGCAGCCAGCCACATTCTTCCATAAGCTTCCGCTTTATCATGGCTCCGGACAGACCTGCCGACGGTTGCTTGCCCAAACAAAGCAAATCCTGCCAAGCCGTTTTGCAATCAAGCACAGAAATCGGCTCATGGTCCATAACATCGTAATATATAGACCAGGCAGCAAATTCTCTCCGCCCATTAGATACGGCAAGAAGAAAATCATAATCCTGGGACTCCAAGCAGCTGATAAGCCTCACAGCCTGCTCTGGGCAATACTCGACCCCAGGCAGTACCCATTGGACGTAATCCCCCCTGGCCTGAGCAGACAACTCCCCCCAGACATCACCGCGAAAGATCTGCGTCTGCTCTTGTTCTAAGGTAGCAAGCCTTTGGGATACCACCTGCTCATCCTCTCCCCGAAGGACTGGCACCAGTATTTCCCTGTAAGGATAGGTCTGCCCCACGGCCTGTTCCAGCGCCTGCTCCCAAGCTTCATAATCCCCCAAGTAAGGCACTACGAAACTCACTTGTTTACGTTTTTGCAGTGTCTTGTATTCGGCATATGACTGTGCTACCTGCTCCCCTGCCGCCATGAGGTTGGCCAGCACATCCGGCCTCCCCGCTCCACTGTAGCGCAGTATCTGCTCCTGGACAAAGGGACGTAAATCAAAGTTCTCGGCATCCTTCAGGATGCCCTCCGGCTCCACCCTCTCATGAGAGCGAATCTTTTCAAAGTACCCTTTCAGGTAGCTTGCCGTGGGCGTATGCACAGTATACTTGGCAACATTATTGAGCCAGCTGGTGGCGACTTTGCTGGCATACTGCTCATCACTGCGCCAATGAAAATGCGCTGCATGGATAAAGGGCACCGGCTCCATAGGCACTTGCCGCCTTTCCCCCTGCAATTCGCCCCAAAAGGCGTAATGACAGCCTTGAGTCAGTTGGAAACGCTGCTCCTTGGCCGCCCTGGCCCCAACTATGCATTTCTGATTCGGAGCCAGACTTTGCCCACGCTTGCAAGGCCTGGACAATAAGAATTCCGACTCCCCCTCATGCTGATGGAGTGGTTCATACAGGCGCCAGTGCAACTCATGCACCTTGCCCGTATCCAGTTGCCCCAAAATAGCACGGCAATCTTCCTCCGTCTCCGTGTTGACCAGAAATTCATCTGCGTCTGCCGGCAAAACTATATCTGCACCATGCTCCTCTATGGCCTCCCACATCAGCTTGGTCATCACCAGTCCATGAGCAAGCTCCACTTCGTGCAAATCATGTATGGTCAGAGGCAGCCCCTCCTGCAATAGGCTGGCCAGAATCTCCCGCGTGCGGTCGTTGCTCATATGATCAGCAACGATAATCTCATCGGCAAAAGTCAGGCTATGCCGCACAAAGCTCTCTATGATGTCCGCCTCGTTTTTGACCATAGTAACCAATACTATCTTATTCATCATTATCTCGCTCCCCACGCTTGAACCAATCCTTTTCCAATGTACTGCTACCAAGCAGCCTGTCGATTCAGGTCGTTAAAAACGAAGGAGCATTGTCGTAGCTTCTCGTCAGCCCCCCCTGCCTCAACTGGCGTAAACGTTCCCTCACCATATCCATCCCCTGCATATATGCCCCTATACTTGGTGCCGAGGCCAGCGAAGCTAGCAAACCAAACTCCCTTTCATGCCAGTCCAACAAACTCTCCAGCATCCGCACATAAGCCCCCCTATCCAGAAAGCGGCCTTGAGAGTAAGACTCCTCTCCCAGCTGGAACCATTCCAGTTTGGCCAACAGCACCACTTCAGGCTGCTGGCCTTCCTGTCCTTCGTGGCGCCGATAGGCAGACAAGGGCTGACTGAATACCGCACAGTCTCCTTTTTCCAGCAGTTCCAGCCACATGGCCATATCCGACAGGGCCAAATAGCCCCGGCAGTCTGCCCGCCAGTAGTGATGCTCCAAATCTTGCCTGCGAAAAAGCACCGCCGATGGCTCACCGATGGAATTGATCTGGTGCATCAGAACCTCCCGTCCCAGCAGTTTTCCCTCCATCACACCATACGGTTCCGGAACACCATTAAAGGAACTGCAATCCGACAGTACATGCCCCTTCCCGTCTATGAAACGACGATTGCTGGTAACGAGCGTCACATCATGATGTTGGCTGAGGCAATCTGCCATCCGTGAGATTTTGCCCGACAACAGCAGGTCATCATCCATCAGCCATTGCAAATACTCACCCTGGGCCAGACGCTCAAAAGGGGCAAAATTATCAGCCTTGGTCCGTGCCTCCCGGTTGCGCACATAACAAAAACGCCTGTCTGACGCAAACCGTGCCAGAGCATCAGCCGTATCCTCATTGGTGCTATTGTCGCATACTATGACCTCCAGGGACGAATAATCCTGCTCCAGGGCACTCCGCACCGCTTGCTCACAATATGCCGGCCTATTATATGTCGGTATCATCACAGACACCAAAGGCTTTTTCATGCTATCACCGCTCCTTCACCTGCTTTCAGTCACGCCTGCATAATCTCCAGCCAAAATTCCTGATGACTCTTTGCTCCCTATCCGCATTGCTCATACGCCGTCACCAGTGCTAGTTCCACACCCTCCGCAAGACCTCGTTCGAGCAACGCTGCCCTCCTCTCTCGAAATGCCTGTCTTGCTGTGTCTGCTACTTCCGTCACTAGCCCCTTGACAGCTGCCTGCTCCAACAAGTAGAAATACTCCATCTCCAACAGTATACGCTCATCCGCAGTCCACTCATGTTCTGCCTCCTGCACAAAGGGACGCTGCACAAGAGCCGCCATGCGCTCATCCTGCAAGCTGATGCTCCAAAGCGTCAAGGGCAGCAAGCGTCCCTCCATG
>JAGBLH010000022.1 GCA_017635515.1 Selenomonas sp. | reverse complement strand
TTTCTATATGTATTTCTTTTTGACACGAGAAGCAGATAGTTACTACGGTTATATGAGTGAGCCTTTGTATTACTAGGCGTGTTTCAAAAACGTCAAAATCAGCTTTAAAACCAGCTTGAAAAAAATCTGTTGAATTCGCCTTGAATTATCTCAACTGCTGTTCAAATAAAATAAAAGCATACGTTCACCTCAAATGCTTTATACTGAGAGTAATCACAATCCAGCTAAGCATAGGAGGTGTGCCGTATGCTAACCTTATTGTACCACTCAAAGACGATACTGAAAAGTCTTTTATCTGGAGTTCCAACTTCGTTACCCGGTGGTTTTAATTCACGCTCCCTGCTTATGGGAATTATTGGTAGGTGGGCTGACCATGTGGATTTGCCTGTAACGGAGATAGCCGGAGCTTTTGGCGTCACTCCCCAAGCTGTCTACAGAAATATCAACCGACTCTCGCACCTTGAAGCAAAAATCGATGCACAGCCAGACCTCCCCGCCGATTGCACCATAATCACAAAAAGGGATGTTGGCAAGATATGCCTATCCTTAGCCCTGGATGCGCATGCCTCCTTGGAAGGCATACAGCGTGTCCTGGCCACTATAGGCTGCAATAACGCCCATCGTTCCATAGGCCATATAAGTGAATTCCTGTCAAAAGCAGGGGCTTTTGCAGCAGAAATCACCAAGACCATTCCTTTGGACGGCATCTGCCATGGGGCAAACGATGAAGTGTTCGATGGCAGTGACAATCCTGTGCTTACAGGTGTTGACCCTGATTCCACCTACATTTACCTGATGCAGATCATGGCTGACCGCAAGGGTGAAACGTGGGAACTTGCCATGGAGACATTGAAAGATTTAGGGCTTAATCTGAAAGTTGCCATAAGCGACGCTGGCAGCGGGCTTCTCAAAGGTGTAAAGGCTGCCTTCCCTGACGCTGATACTCAGCTTGATTTGTTCCATATCCTAAGGGATATAGGCCGTCCTGTTTACCGCTTCAAAAAACATACCTTCAAGGAGCTGGCTGAATATTACAAGCTTGAAAGTGCCGTGTCCAACGAGAAAAGGCCATGGAGCCAACAGGCCAAGAAGCGACAGAAGAAACTGGCCGATTACAGGTCTAGACTTCCAGCCTTGATAGAAGACTTTGACACACTGGCTATTCTATACTCCTGGCTGCGTGAGATGGTTTCTTTCAGCGGCTATAGCTATGATGAGGTGATGGAACTGATGGATTGGATCCTTGACGAGATGTTTGCTGTCTCAATCCGCCATAGTTGGTCATACAAGCTTGGCAATGAAATTTTGCGGTTCAGGGAGCGACTGCCTGCGACCATGCTTTTTATATGCAGGCTATTCCATGGCTTCAGGCTTAAAGCTGAGGCTATGGGAATGTCGGAGGAAGTATTCCGTCTTCTCTATCGTAGACTCGGAGTATGCAAAGAGTCCGAAGCCTATGCTGAGCTTACCCGGCAAGCATCAGCCCTCATTCCGGCAGGGGAATTAGCCAACGTTGAAAAAGTGCATGATGAAATAATCAGCAGCATCAAGAGGGCAAGCAGCATGGTCGAGAATGTCAACGGCAGGCTTCGTGCCTACATGAACATAAAGAGGCATGTTTCATCAAACTTTTACAGTTTGGTTCAACTCCACATGAATGCGAAGAAATACCGCAGGTCAAGGGTTGAAGCCAGGAAAGGCCACAGCCCGTTGGAACTGCTTACAGGCAAGCCGTGGCCAGAATTCATAGACCTGCTGGAGGAATATGGATTCTGGGACAAAGACACGAAAGAACAAGTTGCATAAATATCGCATACAAATGTGAAAACTTAACGGCGTTTTATGCCGCACAGGAGGGTGTTGCTTTTTGCTGTTTTCTAGGAATTTTAAACATCAAATTGCTGTTTTTGAAACACGCCTGAGTCTTCTATTAGATAAAAATCACAAGCAAACGAAATCTGTTTTGGAGGATGGAAAATGATTAGTAGATACGGAAATAAATGGACGAGAGATGAAACAATCCTCGCCCTTTGTTTTTATTATGAAGTGCCTTATGGGAGAATAAGCAGAAGTAATAAGTATCTGCAAGATATGTCTGCAAAAATGGGACGTAGTTTGTCATCATTGATTATGAAAATGGTAAATTTGGCATCTATGGATGAAACCCATCTATCTCGTGGCGTCACATCTCTGCCCCATGTCAGTAAATTAGACAGGGAGATATGGCTGGAATTTAAAGGCAATTATCCACAGCTTGTATTGGAAAGAGAAAGAATAATGTCATCTATGGTTATTGATACCAATAGTTCAATAGAAAATACGCCCTGTAAAGACATTGCTTTCTCAGATAATAAATATACTTTGTACGAAAGAAAAGTCCTGTCCAGAAATGGACAGAATTTCTTCAGAAAGGCTGTGCTTAGTGCCTATGGGGAACGATGCTGCGCTACAGGAATTGCCATACCTGAGTTATTGCAGGCATGCCATATAAAGCCATGGAGTAAATGTGAATCTTTTAGTGATTGTCTGAATCCTGCAAATGGATTATGTTTCAATTATTTGCTACATAGAGCTTTTGACCTTGGTTATATAACAGTACATAGTCAGACAATGCAGATAATAGTTTCTTCACAAATAAAAAAGCACCCTCGCCTTGATGAGGTGACAAATCAATGGATTGTTTCACTTGACCATAAAAATATTGAGTTTCCAGAAAGGAATCAACCATATTCTACATTTTTAGAATATCATAACGATATGATATTTAATTGCTGAATTATATATGACAGTTTACTATATAAATCAGGTCATTGTCCTGTAAGTTATATAAGAATCCTTTTTTAATAGCTTCAGGAGAAAAGTTTTCGGAGTAAGATTGAAATGGGTCAAAATAGCCGTAAAGATTTTCGATTAGATATTAGAGAAATCATGGAAATGGTAAGAGAAGTGTTTACGGATGATTTTATAGTTGCAATGAATAGAAAGTTTTCTGGGGAAGCTTATGCTGAGAAACAGAAAGAGAGAAGGAAGTATTTAAGAGAGTTGCAGGAATTTGAAGACCTGATTGGAGGTAAACATCAAATAGTTGATATAAGAGGTGTAGATTAACTGGGGGAGTATGGTTGTGGAAAGAGAGAAAAGTTTGTACGATTAGTTTTTTTTTGCCAAAGCAAGACCACTGGCAAATCTGGAACAATGGCTGTATAATTAGGCATTATACAGCTTCATGGGGAGATGATACTATTAAAAATCATAACTACAGCTTGTTGTCCCTTGACATGGATGGTACATTGCTTGATTCTGCCAAGCGGATTCCCTGCGCTACTACTGCGGCTATCCAGCAACTGATGGAGCAAGGTGTTGAAGTGGTTGTCGGTACGGGACGTGGTCTGGCAGAACTGGCTGACTATCGGGACTCTTTGAGAGGAATGCACTACGGCCTGCTCGTAAGCGGGGGACTGATTTACGATTTTTATAAAGAGCAGCCCCTGACCATGCACACGTTATCGGTAGAGCAGTGCCAACGCTTGTTGGAGACAGCCACCGAGGAACAGGCCATGGTGCATATCCTTACGGTACGTGCTTCCGTAGCCAGGGAGCAGGATATCCTGCATATGGAGGATTTTGCCATGAGCGTCTATCAGGATATGTACGAACGTGTCTGCGACCGGCAGGAAGACTTGATGCTTTATGTTCAGGAACACGCTGATGAAATCCTGAAAATCAACCTATATCATCGTTCTGATGAATCACGCCAGCGCAGCCGCGAGAGCCTTGCAGGACTTGGTTTGAACCTTGTAATGGCAGAAAGCACCGCTTTGGAAGCATCCCCGCAAGGCATCACCAAAGCCAGCGGACTGCAAGAACTTTGCAAGATGCTGCAAATTCCCCTGGCTGCAACAGTGGCTGTTGGTGATGCACCGAATGATTTAGAAATCCTGCAATTAGCCGGACTTTCTGCTGCCATGGGCAATGCTGCTGATTCCGTCAAGGAAATCTGTGATATTGTGGTGAGTGACAATGATCATAACGGCGTATTGGAAGTAATAAACCGCTATTTCAGGCAACAAATTGGCTCTGATCAACAAGAGTGAAACTAAGGCTGATGAGTGGGCCGACCTTGTGATTCATGACTCTATTGGCAAGATGCTGAAGGCAGCAGTGAAATCATCGACTGGAGGTGCATTGGTTTGAAAATAGCAGCAAGCGATTTTGATGGAACCTTGAATGATAAAGACAGGGGAATCTCTCCTGAGAATGTGGCTGCGATCAAGGAATGGCAGGCGGAGGGCAACAAGTTCGGCCTGGTGACAGGACGAAACCTGGAACTGGCCAAGCTGGGCCTTGAAAGCTACGACATAAAGCTGGATTTCTGTGTCGGGCTGAATGGTGCAGTTGTATTTGATGAAAATGAGCAGGAGGTTTTCGGCGCAGAATTGCCCACGAAGGTCATAGAAGAGCTGTGGGAACATGACATAGCCAGGGAGAGCCCATATGTAATGCTGCTTCAGGGGAAGAAGACCTATGCCCATTGGAATACGGCGGATGAGGATAATCCCCTGCGTCATGCAGGCCTGCCAGAGGTCACAAAGAAGGAATCGTTGGGAATCCCCCGTCTGATGCAAATGTGTTTTGCAGCTGCCTCCGCAAGCCGGGCAGAGGAACTGGCAGCGGATATAAACAGGCGCTTTGGCGAGAGTGTGACTGCTGAGGTAAATCTGCACTATGTGGATGTATGCTCTGCCGGGAATGATAAGGGGACAGGGCTGGCTAATCTGCAAGCAGCCATGGGCTGGGAACAGCATCCTCTCTATGTGATCGGTGATGACCTCAATGATCTGTCTATGATTGAGCGCTTTGGCGGTTTTGCTATGGAGAATGCCAATCCCTTGGTCAAGGAAAAAGCCAAGGCTACCTTCGGCTGTGTGGGAGAAATGCTGAGGTACTTGCAGAGGGCGGATAAGTGAGCGAGGAAGATGCCATATTCTCCCCGCATATCATGTGGAGCAAATTGAAAATGTGATGGTAAAATGTCTTTGAGTGATAATTTCTGCTAAGGTGATTGACATGAGCAAAGAATTTACTCAGGCGCAGGAACGGACTAATCCTGTGTTTATGACAGCCAAAACTTGTTGCAGTTTGTATTGACCTTCCGCTCCATATTTGGAGAAAACTCCCTGGGCAAGCTGAGGTCGACATATGCAGCTTTGTCTGGGGGGCAGGCTGGACAGCATATCTGCCCCGGAACTATTGATGGCCTGGGAGACGGAGAAGACAGCTAGGGCCATTGAGGGAATAAGGATAGACTGTTCAGGGCTGGAATATATCTCTTCGGCAGGGCTTCGCTTGCTGCAGGAGATACAGGCCAGGTGTACCCAGGGTATCATGTTCTCCAATGCAAGCCATGCTGTGGAAAGAATTTTGAAGCAGAACGGATTTATGGTATAGTCTGGAGATGGGAAGCTGGGGCTGAAGTTCACGGCTGGGCTGAAGTGGAATTATATTGAGCCAGCCATGAGGCAGGGACTGATAGCCATGACTATCCCCGATAAGCCTGCCAGCCGGAATCAGAGGTATTATAGGGTTAGATAGGCCATTGGGCTATAGATTGTGCTAAGAAAATATATGGAAGAAGGAAAAGGGAATGGGCAAATATTCTGGCAGAGGCAGATAATCCCAATCGCAAGACCAGATATGATCTAATAGCAGTGGAGAAGGCGGGGCTGGGGCTTATCAACCTTGACAGCCAGGCCCCCAACAAGGTCATGGGGGAGTGGCTGGCTGGAAGAGGCTAT
>JAGBLH010000210.1 GCA_017635515.1 Selenomonas sp. | reverse complement strand
TCTCTCAAATAGTGTAAGATGTTTGTAATGACGCATAGATCCTCCTGATTATGGGTTGTCGCAAACACCATTATATCAGAGGTCTGTGCGTTATTTTTATTTTTTGCTATGTGCTGTTGCACTTAGATTGTAAATCCGTCCCCAATATAAGCCAATTTGTTGTTTATATCTTTATCATATTTATAATTCTATGCTACACATACAAATCCTGCATAGTTGACATGTCTATAGTGAAACACTTCTTTGAAGAAGATGATACAAAAACGCCAGGCTAACAAGGATTCTTGTAAAGTCTGGCGTTAATAATTGACTCTATGATGATATCATATTTCGCTCTTGAGCCTGAAGATGATGGCCTCCAGAGCTGCCAGGTAACTGGCTACCCCCAGGCCGCAAATCTGGCCCAAAGCCACGGGAGCCAGCACAGAAGTGTGCCGGAACGCTTCTCGTTGGTGGATATTGGAAATATGCACCTCTATCACCGGCACCTCCACAGCGGCGATGGCATCCCTCAGGGCTATGCTGTAGTGGGTAAATGCCGCTGCATTGAAGATGATATAGTCATACTTCCCCCTGGCTGCCTGCACAGCATCCACCAGCACCCCTTCATGGTTGGACTGGAGAAAGTCTATGCCAATCCCCGCTTCCTCTGCTCGCTTCTTCAGCATCTCATTGATGTCTGCCAAAGTGGCAGAGCCGTAAATCTCAGGCTCACGGGTACCCAAGAGGTTCAGGTTGGGACCGTGGAGCACCAAAACATTTGCCATAACTGTCTCCTCAGTAACGAATCTGGAAGCCGCTTTCCGGCGGCAGGACAGGATTCTGCTTCTCCATGTGGAACTCCGTCACCTTGATGAAGTAGTTGCCTGCCTGGATAATCTCAAAGAGCTTGTCCACCTTGTCAGAAGGCCCCTGCACCTCCATGTCCACGGTACCATCACTCATGTTCATGACCCAGCCCCGGATTCCCAGCCTGCTGGCATTTTCCCGCACATACATGCGGAAGCCCACGCCCTGCACCCGGCCGGAAGCCTTGGCAAAATAGCGCACTGTTTCTTCCATCACAAACACTCTCCTTTTCTTGTTTAACTCTGAACGTCCCTTCTGAGTATAGTATAAGGCTCAACTGGCCTTGCCATGCGGATCTTGACAATCTGCTGGGGGTGAGGTGCCACGTCAATGGGCAGACCATCTTCATCCAGCATATCCGAAAGTTCCTGCCGGAAACCCTCGCCCTTGGGCTGGAAGATTTCCAGTTCCTGCCCTTTCTTCATATTGTTCCTCTGCTCCACCGTGGCATAGCCAGTGGCCTTGTCATAGCTGAGCACCAGACCCACGAAATCCGAGGTCTGGATATAGGAAGAAGTGCCATAAATCTGGTCATCGGCATCAGGCTGATGATAATAGAAACCTGTGGTATAGGGCCTATGGGATACTTTCTCCAATTCCTCCAGCCATTCCTGCTTCACCTCGAAATGATCTTGATTATCGAAGTAACTGTCAATGGCCAGACGATATGCCTTGGTGACGCTGGCGGCATAGTGTACGCTCTTCATGCGGCCTTCAATCTTCAGGCTGTCCACCCCGCTTTCAATGACATCCTTCAGGTGGGGCAGCAGGCACATATCTTTGGAATTCATGATATAGCTGCCCCGGTCATCCTCTTCGATAGGAAAGAACTTTCCCGGACGTGTTTCCTCCACCAGAGCGTACTTCCAGCGGCAGGACTGGGCACAGGTGCCACGGTTGGCATCACGTCCCGTGAAATAATTGCTCAGCAGGCACCTGCCAGAATAGGAAATGCACATGGCCCCATGGACGAACATCTCCAAATCTGCCTTGGTCTTTTCCCTGATGGTGCAGATTTCTTTGAGGCTCATCTCTCTGGCCAGCACTACTCTTTTTGCACCCATCTCATGCCAGGCATTGACGGTAGCCCAATTGGTATTGTTGGCCTGGGTGCTGATGTGCAATTCCATCTCAGGAATAACCTGCTGGCACATGCGGAAAAGCCCCAGGTCTGCCACTAGCAGGGCATCAGTGCCGATTTCAGCCAGGTAGCGCAGATAGTCCGGCAGGCCGTCCAAATCCGCATTATGAGGAAAGATATTCACCGTCACATAGACCTTCTTGCCCAGATTGTGGGCAAAGTCCATAGCTTCCTTGAGTTCCTCACGGGTGAAGTTGCCCCCCAGGGCACGCAGGCCATAGGATTTGCCCCCCAGGTAGACGGCATCGGCTCCGTAAAGCAGGGCCATCTTCATTTTTTCCATATTGCCGGCAGGGGCCAAAAGTTCCGGTTTCTTCAAAATCAAATTCTTTCCTCCAACTGCGATGTATCTTTATAGGTGACAGCCAGTCCATCTCCATTTGATAGTATTTCTGTCCTAAACGGGGCACTCTGCACCAGTTCAAGATATTCTCTCAATCTTTTCACAATGGTCTTATACCGCCGGGGCGGCTTCTCCTGTCCCAGCACATAACCCCGGAAGAGCACATTGTCAGCCACGATTGTCGCTTTTTTCGAAAGCAGCGGCTGCACCTTGCGGAAATAATCCACATACTGTCCCTTGGCAGCATCGATGAAGACAAAATCAAAGCCCCCCGCAGGCGGCGTCAGCTTTGCTAGAATCTCACCGGCATCGCCCAAATGAAGTTCCATGCAGCCATAGTAGGAGGATCTCTTCCAAAATTTTTTTGCCAGAGCTGCCCTCTCCTCTGAAAGTTCCAGGGTGGTGATATGTATATCATCTGCCCCCTGCTCAGCCATGAGCAGGGCAGAATAGCCTATGGCCGTGCCTATCTCCAGCACTTGCCGCGGCTTGCATTCCTCAATTATTCGAAGGAAAGCATGTCTGCCCCGTTCATTGATGATGGGCACATGTTCCTTTTCCGCATAGGCTTCCATTTCCCGCAAAAGTTCTTCCAAATCCCGTCTTCCTTAAAATTCAACGCACTTCGTCCACAATAGCCAGGTGCTCTGCATAGGTATTGGAGTAATGGTTGTGTCCCTGACGATCAGCCACGAAATAGAGATAATCCGTATCTGCCGGGTAGAGCACCGCTTCAATGGCCGCCATACCAGGACTGGCAATGGGTCCTGGGGGCAGACCGTAATTCTGGTAAGTATTGTAGGGCGATTCCATCTTGGTATCGGCTATGCTTACATCTTCTTTGGGCGCATCCAACAAGTACTGCAGAGTAGTATCTGACTGCAGGGGCATGCCGATTCGCAAACGCTTGAAGAAGACCTGGGCGATGATGGGCCTGTCCTCCTCATAGCGGGCTTCCTTCTCTACCAGGGAGGCCAGGGTCACCAAATCGTAGATGGAAAGGTTCATTTCCTCAGCCCTGGCCCGCAGTTTCTTGGTAAGCCGCTGGTCAAAGTCCTGCGCCATCATGGCCATGATCTCCTTTTCCGACACATCTGACTGAATCTCATAAGTGTCAGGAAAGAGGAATCCTTCGGCAGCATAACGGGCATGCTCATGCTTCTCCACATAGTCATAAGGAGCATAGTCCTTGGCCAGCTTCAGGAATTTCTCCTTGTCCACCAGACCTTCATCAGACAATCTTTCTGCAATTTCCTTGATGCCAAACCCTTCGGGAATGGTGAACTTGATGGAGGTGGTTTCTCCTGAAATGAGCTTGCCGATGGCATCTTCGGTCTTCATGCCCGGATGCAGCAGATAAGTGCCTGCCTTGAACTTATCCTGCAAGCCTCCTGTCTTCACCTGCCACCAGAAGGAAAATTTGCTGTCAATGACCCCATGGGCCAGCAACTGCCCGGCAATGGCATCTGCATCCATGCCAGGCTTCACCGTAATGTAAATCTTCTGATCGGGGTCATGGGAAGACTTAGGGACACTTGAAGCACCAAAGGCCAGATACATGGAGCCCATGACCAAAACCAACAACGCTGATGCCAGCATGGCCCAGCGCTTCCAGGTAAGCTTCTCGGCCAGCTCTTCCAATTTATCCCTGACTCCTTCGAACTGGCCCATCTTTCCCAGTTCGGAACTGCTGCCTGACAGCCATGCCACGGCATCAGAAAAATATCCCTTCAACCTGCCAAAGAAATTATCCTCTTTAGGCGGTGTAGGTTCCATGCCCATCTCTCCCATCCTTACATGAAAGAGCCGCCATCCATCGGATGGCAGCTCCCACAATGTCTTAGCTTTTATTCCTTTTCGGACTCTTCGACCAAAGCATCATAGGCCTTCTGCACGGCCTCGAATTCTTCGTCAGTCGGCTCGATGTACTCTTCCTCGCCTTCGTCGTTGACGACAATTTTGGCAATCAGCACATCCTCATCGTCTTCGCAGCCACAGCCGCAACCACAGCCATGACCATGGTCATCCTCGTCCTCATGGATGCCAACCAGCAGGGCATACTTCTGGTCACCTACGGGAATGATCATTTCTTCCTGGTAGTAGTATTCATTGCCCTCTTCGTCTGTCATGACCACCATGACATCCTCGTCCTGCATATCTTTTTCCTTATCGGACATGATAATCACCTCTCCAGCTCTATTTCAATCTAATCGTAATTTTACCGTAAGCCAAACCCGCTTGTCAACCCTTGGCCTGAGGACTGTCAAGGAAGCCCTGCAGGATAAACACCGCCGCCATCTTGTCTATGACCTTGCGGCGCTTCCTGCGGGAAACATCCGCCTCCAGCAGGGAGCGGGTAGCCGCCACGGTGGAAAGGCGCTCATCCCAGAAGAAGACTTCCGTATCGGGATAGGTTTTCTGCACCTCGGCCATGAATCCCTTCACGAACTCGCAGCGCTCGCCTTCTGTGCCGTTCATATTCCTGGGATAACCTGAAACCAGAGATTTGGTTTCATACTGCTCCATAAGCTCGCCCAACCGCTTGATGTCTGACTCCATATCCTTGCGACGGATAGTCTCCACCCCCTGGGCAGTCAGCCCCAAAAGGTCGCTGGCCGCAATGCCGATGGTGCGGTCACCTATGTCAAGGCCCAAATATCGCTTCATTGCTTCTTCTCCAGATAAGCCCTGACCAGCTCCTCCAAGAGTTCGTCCCGCTCCAGGGAGCGAATCTTGCTGCGGGCATCGTTGTGGCTGGTCACATAAGCCGGGTCGCCGGAGAGCAGATACCCCACCAACTGATTGATGGGATTGTACCCCTTCTCTTCCATGGCGGCACAGGCATTGCGAATAACCGTTTCTGCCTTGTTTTCATCATTGCCGAATTTGAACATCATTGTTTCCTGACTGACCATATCTATACCTGCCTTTCTGTCAAAAATTATCTTACAATCATTTTACCACAAAAATCCACAACGTGCCTTACCCTAATTCACCCAAATACATGCGCAATACATTGGGGATGGGCAAATCCCAGGTGCCAGCTCCATAGGCAATACTATGCGCTGCAAAGGCTGCAGGAAGATTTTCCTCATAACTGGCCAGTGCCTTTATGAAAGCTGCTCCCGTAGGCGTGGTCAGCTCTTTCTCTGCCCCTTTGTGATAGACAGGGAAGCCTAGCAGCAATTCAGCCGTGGCAGGGGCTGGCACTGGCATCAGGCCGTGGGCACAGTGAACAAAGCCGCTGCCGGTGTTGACAGCAGAGGTCATGACTTTTTCGACGCCAAGATATTCAAGACAGATAGCTGCTCCCACAATGTCTACAATGGAATCCAATGCCCCCACCTCATGGAACAAGACTTCCTCCTTGAGCCTATGATGGACTTTCCCTTCAGCGATGGCCAAGGTCTCAAAAATAGCGCAGCTTTTGGCCTTGACCTGACTGGATAATTCTGAAGCCTCTATGAGACTGCGAATATCCTGCCAGGAACGATGATGATGGTGCTCATGGCTATGGCCCTCCTGCGTCCCCTCAGCGTGATGCTCATTTTCCTCCACCACTTCCACATATATGGCAGCAATGCCCTGCTTGCTTGTTTCACTGCTTCTAAGCTCATAAGCTTCATGCAGATGCAGCTTCTGCAATTCTTCCTTGAGGCAGGACAATGGCACACCACCTTGCAAAAACGCTCCCAAAAGCATATTGCCACTGATGCCAGAAAAACAATCCAAATATATGGCTTTCATAATAACCTCCCGTCCGTCACAATCTAACCTGATTATGAATAATTGTACCATCACCCCTATAGCTGTGCAAACTGGTCTGCAATAAAATTTGGCACACAGCCTCAGCCATGTGCCAATCTCTACCTATGAAATCACATTCTCTCCAAAGCCCTGTGGGCGATATCCTTCCGATACTGCACCCCCTGGAAGTGAATCTTCTTCACTCCTTCATAGGCTTTGTCCACTGCTGCCTTGATATTGTCGGCCTCTGCCACCACGCCCAATACGCGGCCACCACTGGTGATAATCTTGCCGTTCTTTTCAGCCGTGCCGGCATGGAAAACCAGGGCACCTGCGGCCTCAGCCTCTTCCAAACCGTGGATAGGCGCCCCCTTCATATAACTGCCGGGATAACCGCCGGAGGCCAGCACCACACAGACGGCGGCACCATCTGACCATTCTATTTTCTGCTGAGCAAGGTTTCCCTCACAGCAGGCCTGCATGATTTCTGCCAGGTCGCTTTTCAGCAGAGGCAGCACCACCTGAGTCTCAGGATCGCCAAAACGGGCATTGAACTCCACTACCTTGGGGCCTTCCTCTGTGATCATCAGTCCGGCATAGAGACAGCCTTTGTAAGGACGTCCCTCAGCTTTCATGCCAGCAACGATGGGCTTCAGCACCTTTTCCACGGCGATAGCCACCATTTCATCCGTCATGACCGGAGCGGGGGCGTAAGTGCCCATGCCGCCTGTGTTGGGGCCTTGGTCGCCGTCATAAGCTCGCTTGTGATCCTGGGAGCTGATCATGGGCACGATAGTCTCGCCATCGGTGAAAGCCAACAGGGAAGCTTCCTCTCCCACCATGCACTCCTCAATGACCACCTGTCTGCCTGCATTGCCAAAGCTTTGTTCTTCCATGATGTTGTTGACAGCAGAAACGGCCTCCTCCACCGTCTGGGCCACAACTACTCCTTTGCCTGCTGCCAGTCCGTCAGCCTTGATGACAATAGGCGCTCCCTGTTCCTTCACATAAGCCCGGGCTTCCTCAGCCTTATCAAAGACCTTGAATTCAGCGGTGGGAATATTGTACTTCTCCATCATAGCCTTGGCAAAAGACTTGGAACCCTCCAACTCTGCTGCCGCACGGCTGGGGCCAAAGGCGGGAATGCCTGCCTCCTCCAGCGCGTCCACCAGACCGTGGGTCAGCGGTGCCTCAGGCCCCACTACCACCATATCAATGGCCGCCTGCTGGGCAAAGGCCACAATTTTCTCATTGTTATCAATGGAAATGCCATCCACGCACTGGGCCACCTTGGCCATGCCGGGATTGCCGGGAAGGGCGAAAATCTGCGTTGCTTGGGGACTCTGGGCGAGCTTCCAGGCCAGGGTATGCTCCCGCCCGCCGCTGCCGATAACCAGGATATTCATGCTCACGCCTCCTGTTTGATGACCTTGGCCAGATAATCCTTGATGGCCGTATCATAATCTGCAGTGTGGGCAAAAGCCTCCTGGGCCAGCTGCAAGCGCAGGCTGTCCGCCACCTCGCCGCTGGCCTCCACTTGGGCAGCCACTTCTTCGTAGCGGGCAGGGTTGGTGACGATAGTCACAAACTTGAAGTTCTTGGCGGCAGCACGAATCATGGCCGGGCCGCCGATGTCGATATTCTCGATAGCCTCAGCCAGTTCCACGTTAGGCTTGGCAATAGTTTCCTTGAAAGGATAGAGATTCACTACCACCAGATCAATGCCCTTGATGCCATGCTCCTGCATCTGGGTCAAATGTTCCTGATTGTCACGCACGGAAAGGATGCCACCGTGGATATAGGGGTTCAGTGTCTTGACCCTGCCGTCCATGATTTCGGGGAACCCCGTCACATCGCTGACATAAGTGACAGGTATGCCCGCCTCCTTGATGGCCTTCATGGTGCCGCCAGTGGAAATGATCTCCACCCCGGCAGAGTGAAGTCTTTTGGCCAATTCTACCACACCATCTTTATTAGAAACGCTGATCAGCGCACGCTTGATTTTCATTGCTTACATTTCTCCTTCTGCATTTATAGGATATGCACATGTCTTCCCTCTACTTTGAGCCGGCCTTCGCAGTAAAGCTGCACGCACTTGGGATAGATGATATGCTCTTGCTCCAGCACCCTTGCGCCCAAGGTCTCTTCCGTATCCCCCGGCAACACTGGCACAGCAGCCTGCATGATGATGGGGCCGGAATCCGTCCCCTCATCCACAAAATGCACTGTGCAGCCGCTGACCTTCACGCCATAGGCCAGCACATCCCTGTGAGCATGCGCCCCAGGGAAACTTGGCAACAAGGCAGGGTGGATATTCATGATGCGCCCGGCAAAATGCCGGACAAAAAGAGGCGTCAGAATCCGCATGAAGCCTGCCAGCACCACCAGAGTGACACCAGCCTCCTCAAGCTCCTTGATCAAGGCCTCTTCAAAAGGCTCACGGCCCTCATATTCCTTGCGATTCACGCAGACGGCCTTGATACCAGCCTTCCTGGCTCGCTCCAAGGCAAAGACCTTGGGCTTGTCCGTGAGGACTACGGCAATCTCGGCCTCCACCTCACCGCAGTCAATGGCATCAATGATGGACTGAAGGTCTGTTCCCCGTCCTGAGCAGAGCACTCCCAGTTTCTGTTTCTCAGCCACGGAACACCCCGCCTTTGATGGTCACATCATGGTTCCCCTTGACTACCCGGCCAATCTCATAGACAGTCTCGCCGCGGGCTGCCAGGAAGGCCTCAACCTTCTCTGCCTCGTCTACGCTGGCAATGAGCACCATGCCAATTCCCATATTGAAGGTGCGGTACATCTCGTGCCAATCTACATTGCCCCACTGCTGCAGAAGCTTGAAGATGGCAGGCACCTGCCAGGTTTCCGCATTGATTTCCACTGCAAAGGCCTCAGGCAGGGCACGGGGAATATTGTCATAGAATCCGCCGCCAGTGATATGCACCAGACCATGCAGATCAAACTCCCGCAACAAAGGCAGGCAGGACTGGGGATAGAGGCGGGTGGGGGTCAAAAGCTCCTCGCCAATGGTCTTGCCCAATTCCTCAATATATTCGTTGCCTTTGAATCCCTTGTGCTCAAAGACGATTTTCCTCACCAGGGAATAACCGTTGGAGTGTACCCCGGAACTGGGTAACCCCAGCAGTATATCCCCTTTCTTGACCTTTTCAGAAGTAATGAGCTTAGACTTCTCTGCCACGCCCACGGCAAAACCGGCGATATCGTACTCCCCTTCGGGATAGAAGCCATTCATTTCCGCCGTCTCACCGCCAATCAAGGCACAGCCTGACTCCCGGCAGGCACTGGCCACGCCCTTCACCACATCTGCCACCTGCTCCGGGTCAAGCTTGCCCACAGCCAGGTAATCAAGGAAGAACAGGGGTTCCGCCCCCTGCACCAGAATGTCATTGACGCACATGGCCACGGCATCCTGGCCAATGGTATCGTGCTTGTCCAGCATGAAGGCCAGGCGCAGTTTGGTGCCCACCCCGTCGGTGCCGGACACCAGCACAGGCTCCTTGTACTTAGAAGCCTGCAAGGCAAAAAGGCCGCCGAAGCCACCCAAATCCCCCAATACCTCGGGACGATAAGTAGCCTTCACGCAGTCCTTGATAAGCTGCACGCTGCGATTGCCCGCATCAATGTCTACACCTGCATCTTTATATGTCATTCTTTCAGTCATAAGAAATACAAAACTCCTCTAATGCTCAATCAAAATATCAGCTATCCACTAAAAAAATACGCTTTTCAGCACTTGGGGTGCTCAAAGACATACTTGCTGTTGCCCGCAGGCTTTTCACCGTCCTCGATGGGGTAAGCCTTGTTGAAGCAGGCATAGCACATATCATCAGGATTCAGATCGCTCATGCACTTTTTTAGTCCCTCCAGGGACAGGAAGTGCAGAGAGTCCGCCCCGATGAACTGACGGATTTCCTCCACGCTCTTGGTGGCAGCGATAAGCTCCTTGCGTATGGAGGTATCTATGCCATAGTAGCAGGGATAACCGATGGGCGGGCTGGAAACGCACATATGCACCTCTCTGGCTCCAGCATCTTTGAGCATCTTCACTATCTTGCCGCTGGTGGTGCCACGCACAATGCTGTCATCCACCATGATGACAGACTTGCCCTTGATGGCGGCGCTGATGGCGTTGAGCTTCAGCTTCACCGCCGTGTCCCGCTTCTTTTGGGTGGGCTGAATAAAGGTGCGCCCTATATAGCGGTTCTTGATCAGCCCTTCCATAAAGGGAATGCCTGATTCGTAGGCAAAACCCGTAGCTGCCGTGGTGCCGGAGTCCGGCACAGAAATCACCACATCACCCTTGAAGCCTGATTCCTTGGCCAGCTGCCTGCCCATCATGAAACGCGCCTCATGTACGCTCTGTCCGTCAATGACAGAATCGGGGCGGGCAAAATAGATGTACTCGA
The DNA here is from genome assembly GCA_017635515.1 of Selenomonas sp. GTDB lineage: Bacteria > Bacillota > Negativicutes > Selenomonadales > Selenomonadaceae > Selenomonas_B. The sequence continues at coordinate 13,197 of JAGBLH010000210.1, read as the reverse complement.
AGACACAGGAGGCCTTCTTTTCCTCTGTGGCAAAGGGGAAGGACTTCACCCCCTCATCATCGATGACCACCATCTCGCCGGGCAGGACATCCCGCACGAATTCGGCTCCCACCACATCCAGGCCGCAGCTTTCGGAGGAAAGGATATAGCTCCCCTCCTCGGTTTTGCCCAGGCAAAGAGGGCGAAACCCTTGTGGATCACGAGCCCCAATGAGCTTGGATTCCGTCATTATGGTGAGGCAGTAAGCCCCCTTGATTTTCTTAAGGCTCTCGATGATTTTTTCCTCAATGGTTTCCTGGCGGGAGCGGGCAATGAGGTTCACAAATACCTCGGAATCGATGGAGGTCTGGAAGATGGTGCCCTGCTCCTCAAGGTCGGCGCGGATAGCCGCCGCATTGGTGAGATTGCCGTTATGGGCCAGGGCAATCTTGCCCCTAGCATAATTCACCAGCAAAGGCTGGGTATTGGCCAACAGGCTGGAGCCTGTTGTGGAGTAACGCACATGACCGATAGCGATGGTCCGATTTTCCATGTGTGGCACCTGATGGCGGAACACTTCATTCACCAGGCCCATGCCCCTGGACACGTCCATCCAGGCGCCATCGGTGATAGCGATACCGGCACTTTCCTGCCCGCGGTGCTGCAGGGCATACAGGCCAAGATAAGTCATGGCAGATACGTCTTCTGTGCGTGAATAAACGCCGTAGACACCGCATTCCTCATGCCACTGGGGTTTTAATGCGCAGTCATTATTTTGCATTTCTTATTGGTCTCGCTTTCAATTTTTTTGTTTACAAAAAAACAGTCCGCTAGCGCGCAGCTTAAAGCTGTGCAACTACACGGGCTGCCTTCTTCTCTACACCTTGTACCATTTCCTCGCGGTATTCAGCCAGCTTCTGCTGCAAGCCAGCATCTGCCACGGAGAAAATCTCCACTGCCAGAATGGCAGCATTCTTCGCCCCGTTCACCGCCATAGTCGCCACAGGAACGCCAGAGGGCATCTGCACGGTGGACAGCAGGGCATCCATGCCATTCAATGGAGTGGCGTTGATGGGCACGCCAATAACAGGCCTGGTGGTATAGCTTGCCACCACACCGGCCAGGTGAGCTGCGGCCCCGGCAGCCACGATGAACACACCGACCCCGTCCCTGACAGCATCTGTAACGAAATTGCGTACCTTATCCGGGGTACGATGGGCCGATGCAACCTGCACCACAGGCTCCACGCCAAACTGGCGCAGCACCTCCACCGCAGGCTTCAAGATGGGCCAATCAGAATCACTGCCCATTAACATTGCTGCTTTCACTTTCCTCAGCCTCCTTAGCTATGCAGCAGGGGCGACGGTATTTGCCGCCGATCCCAGCCTAAAAATCAGTTGAATGCCTTGCCAGTCAGCTTCTGGTATGCTTCCTTGTACTTGGCAATGGTCTTGTCGATGATGTCCTGGGGGAGCTTATAGCCCTTGTCAGGATTGGCCTTGAGCCAGTCGCGGACAAACTGCTTGTCGTAGGAGGGCTGGCCATGTCCAGCCTCATACCCCTCCAGAGGCCAGAAGCGGGAACTGTCCGGGGTCAGCATCTCATCGCCAATGACGATGTTGCCTTCCTCGTCCACGCCGAACTCGAACTTGGTATCGGCAATGATAATGCCCTTGGATTTGGCATACTCGGCACACTTCTTGTAGATGGCAATAGTGTAGTCACGAATCTTTTCCACATATTCCTGGCCATGACCGGGGAACACCTTTTCCACACAGGCTGCCCCCTGCTCCAGGGTCACATTCTCATCATGGTCACCCAGCTCAGCCTTGGTGCTAGGGGTAAAGATAGGCTCGGGGAGCTGCTGGGACTCTTTGAGGCCGGCAGGGAGCTTGATACCGCAGACCGTACCATTTTCCTGATAGCTTTCCCAGCCGCTGCCGGTGATGTAGCCACGCACAATGCATTCCATGGGAATCATCTTGAGCTTCCGGCACTTGGTGGTGCGCCCCTGAAACTCCGGCTTCTGGAAGAACTCCGGCAAATCTGCCGTATCAGTTGAAAGCACATGGTTCGGCAGGATATCGCTGGTGAAGTCGAACCAGAACTTGGACATCTGGGTGAGGATAGCGCCCTTGTCCGTAATGTCGTTCTCAAGGATGTGGTCAAAGGCTGAAATGCGGTCAGTGGCCACCAGCACCAGGCTGTCATCCAGATCATAGATCTCGCGGACTTTGCCGGATTTGAACGGTTTGTACTCTTTCATGAGCTTAGATCGTCTCCCCTTCTCTAATGAGTTATTAACTTGGCTACTCTCCCATGATATATGGAAATCCATTTTCTGTCAATAAAAAGGGACACATGTCCTTGCATTCCAAAATCATCAGATAAACGGAGCTGAAAATCACAAGCAAAAAGGACGCCCTCAGGCGTCCCCCCTTGCAATCTTTATGACTGTTCTTCAAATTGGTCCTTGCCTACGCCGCACAGGGGACAGACAAAATCCTCCGGCAAATCCTCAAACTTCACGCCGGGAGCCAGGTCATAATCCGGGTCCCCTTTTTCCTCATCGTAAATCCAGCCACATACCGAGCAAACCCATACCTTCATGGCAAAACCCTCCTGTCAAATACACCTAGAATTTTATTTCCTGAGTGTACCTTCGCCAGCAGTCAGGAAAAATCCTGCCGCTTCACTATATTTTCAAAGAAGCTGCAAGGAACCTGCATATTGCCCTCTATTCCCGTCCCCAATTCTATGCCAGGGCGATTCGTGCCGTGGAAATCGGTGCCGCCGGTGGGCAGGAGATTATACTTGTCTATCATATAAGCGGCAAACGCCGCGTCCTCGGCAGTGTAGTTGGGATAGAATCTCTCCATGCCATCCAGCCCCATTTCATGCAGCCGCAAGATAGCTTGCTCCTGCTCATGGCGTTCAAGCCCTTTTAGACCTATGGCCTTATGGAAATGGGCCAGCGATGTGATGCCGCCTGCCTCATGCACCAAAGGCAGGGCCTCTTCGGCGGTGATGTTGACGTTAATGCCCAACTCCCTGGCCGCAGGGTCAAGGAAGTTGTCCCAAATCGGCTGAGCACGCTCATACATATTAAGGGAGACCATGAAGCGCATCAGGGCATACCTGTCAACATTGCCCTTGGCAAAAGGACGTACTTTCTCCAGGGAGATATCAACGCCCTTTTCCCGGACGAACTCTATCATCTCAGGAATCTTAGCTTCCTTGATGGAACGTACCTTCTGGTAGAACTTGCGGAAAGCGGGGTGCTGAGGGTCAAAGCCAAGACAGACAATATGCACCTTGTGGCTCTCAAAATCAGCGCTGAGCTCCATGCCGTTGAGGAAGCCTACGCCACAGGAAGCCGCAGTCCTTGCAGCCTCCTCACAGCCCAGCATGCTGTCATGGTCTGTCAAGGCAAAGGCCGCCAGCCCTCTTTCCTTGGCCAGTTCTGCCAGGCCGGCGGGACTGTAGCTGCCATCCGAAATATGAGAATGCACATGCAGGTCAACTATCTTCTCCAACTTGATTGTCCTTTCCCTTGCCCTCAAGCAGCTTTTGCTGCGCGAGGAAAAAATTACGCACGGCCTCTGCCGCAGGCCTGTTCATACCTGGGGCGGCGGCCAGTTCCTCCACTTCTGCTTCCTTGATCTTGGCCAGGCTGCCAAAGTGATTCCAGAGAGCCTGCCTCCGCTTGGGGCCAATGCCCACAATATGATCCAGAACGGAAACAAGATTGCGCTTGCCCCGAAGTTTCCTATGGTAAGTAATGGCAAAACGGTGAGCCTCATCGCGAATGCGCTGTATTAGGTAAAGTGCCTGACTGCGACGCGGAAGCACTACAGGCTCGGATTCACCTTCCCTGAAAACCAGCTCGAACTGCTTGGCCAGTCCTACCACAGGCACCTGAAGATGCCCCGCCTGCTGCCTGATGATTTCCAGTGCTGAGGAAAGCTGTCCTTTGCCGCCGTCAATGACAATGAGATCAGGCAGTTCCTCCTTGGGCAGTCCCACATAACGGCGAGTAGTGACCTCTCGCATGGAAAGAAAATCATCCGGCTTGCCTTCTGTGCTCTGAATCTTGAAGCGCCGGTAATCCTCTTTCTTGGGCAGTCCCCCCTCGAAGACTACCATGGAAGCCACAGTCTCTGAACCCTGGATATGGGAGATATCAAAGCACTCCATGCGATTTGGCAGCTTTGGCAGACCCAGGTACTGTCCCAGTTCCCGCACAGCCCCCAAAGTCTGCTCGTTGGCCTGCTTAAGCCTAGCTGCCTCGTCCTGCAGATACTTTTCTGCATTGCTGGCAGCCATGGCTACGATATCATGCTTAGTCCCCCGCTGGGGAGAGAGCAAATGCACCCTTGCCCTGCCCTTCCTTTCCGACAGCCAGTCCTCAAGCAGGTTCTGGCTCTCAGCTCCAAGCTCCAAAGGCAGCAGGATTTCCCGGGGAATAAAAGCAGCTCTATGATAATACTGTTCCATGAAAGCCAGTAGGATATCCTCGTCCCTTTCATCTTCGCTACCCCGCAGCAGGAAGTGTTCCCGTCCTATCATCTTGCCGCTGCGGATGAAGAATACCTGTACACAGACTCCCAGCTCAGAGCGGGCCATGCCCAAAGCATCCTGGTCTCCCGCTCCCGTGATGATGTTCTTCTTCTCAGCCACCTTCTGTACTGCCAACAACTGGTCACGCAAGCGGGCAGCCAACTCAAAATTATAGTTTTCTGCTGCTGCCTCCATGCGGAAATTAAGTTCCTTCTCTACTTCCTCTGTACGGCCTTCCAGAAAGAGCAGCACAGCCCTAATCATGACCTGATAGTCTTCTGCCGAAGCCTTTCCCACACAGGGAGCCAGGCAGCGCTTGATATGGTATTCCAGACAGGGCCTGTCCTGCAAATGCTTGCAGGTACGCAAAGGGAACAGCCGCCGCAGAAGTTTCAGGCTGTCCTTCACCGCCGTAGCATTGGTATAGGGCCCAAAATACCGCGCCCCATCCTTCATAAGCCGCCTGGTGATAAAAACCCTGGGGAAAGCCTCTTGCACGGTAACTTTCACATAGGGATAGCTCTTGTCATCCTTGAGGCTGATATTATAGTGGGGACGGTGCTTCTTGATGAGGTTGCATTCCAGAATCAGAGCCTCCACCTCGGAGCCCGTCATGATGGTCTCGAAATCTGCAATATGGGAAACCATTGCCCGAACCTTGGGAGTATGGTTCTTGCCGCTCTGGAAATACTGCCGCACCCTGTTCTTCAGCACCACGGCCTTGCCCACATAGATGATTCTGCCCTGCTCATTCTTCATGAGATAAACCCCGGGACTGTCCGGCAGGAGTTTCAGTTTTTCCTCTACTGTTTCTGTCAATATGCACACCCCCAGTAAACGCGGGCAGGATACTATGGCCTTGCGTTTATTTCAGCTCTTTCAATTCCTCGTCACGCTCTTCTCGAGGCTGTTTCGTTTGGATGAGCATTGCATCCCCAAATGAGAAAAACCGATATTTATCCTCTACTGCCGTCTTATAAGCCTGCAGGATAAATTTCCAGCCAGCAAAAGCACTGATGAGCATGATAAGGGTAGACTTAGGCAGGTGAAAATTAGTGATGATAGCATCCACAATCTTGAAATCATAGCCGGGATAGATGAAAATCTGGGTCCAGCCGCTCTTGCCACTGATTTCGTTTTCAGATGTGGCCGCAGATTCAAGGGTACGAATGGAAGTGGTACCTACGGCTATGACACGGTGGCCTGACGCCTTGGTACGTTTGATGAGTTCTGCAGTTTCATCCGAAATAGAATAATATTCCTTATGCATTTCGTGCTCTTCTATTTTTTCCGTACTGACGGGACGGAAGGTGCCTAGGCCCACGTGCAGGGTCACAAAGCCCAGGTTCACGCCCATGTCCTTGAGCTCCTGCATCTGCTCCTTAGTGAAGTGCAGGCCAGCCGTAGGCGCAGCAGCAGACCCCTCTTCCCTGTTGTAAACAGTCTGGTAACGCTCCTTGTCCTCCAGCTTCTCATGGATATAGGGTGGCAGGGGCGTCTCCCCCAGCCTGTCCAGAATTTCTTCAAAAACGCCGTCATACTTGAACTCCACAATGCGGCCACCAAAGTCAGTGTGGTCAGTGACCACGCAGGAAAGCTCCTCGCTGAACTCAATCTCGTTGCCAGGGCGAGCCTTTTTGCCGGGTTTCACCAAAGTTTCCCAATGAGTGGCGTCCAGACGGCGCAGCAGGAAGACCTCCACCTTGCCCCCTGTCTGGGCACGATGGCCAATCAACCGGGCAGGCAGCACGCGGGTATCGTTGAAGATAAGTGTGTCACCGGGCAACAGGAATTCCTTGAGGTCGTAGAAATGCTTGTGCAGGATAGTCTTGTCCTGGGGGTTCAGCACCATGAGACGGGAGGCATTGCGAGGCTCGATGGGAGTCTGGGCAATGCGCTCCTCCGGCAGGTCGTAGTCAAAATCTGATAATAACATACTTGTAGTCCTTCTTTTCCGTCAATCAAATTCAGTATAGTTTTTTCAGCGCTATGTGCTGGTAATAATGCTTGAGTATATCCCGATAACTCTTTCCCTCTTCTGCCCATTTTCTGGCCCCCCACTGAGAAAGTCCCAGGCCGTGGCCCCAGCCGTAGCCCTCCACCGTGACCTGCTTGTGATCCATCTTCATATTGAACATGGTACTGCGCAGGCCCAGCAGGCTCCGCAGGTCATTGCCGCTGACGGCAGCCCTGCCCTTGCTGCCCACAAAGACAACCTGCTTCACTCTGCCGGAGGAGGTGCGGTCATTGCTGCCCTGGCCAATCTTGAGGGTGGACAGCTCAATCCTCTTGAGGTCGCCTATGTCCTTGTGGCTGCCTTTGCCTGCCAGGGAAGCTACCCGCTCGGCGGTGAGGACCTTTTTCCAGGGCTGGGTGTACTTTGCCTTTTCCTCCACTGCCCGCAGATAGGGCAGCTTCGTGCCCCAGACATTCTCGCTGTCTTCCGTCATGCCACCAGAATCAGTATGGAAAAAGGCGTTTATGAGCTTGCCCTGATAAGTCAGCACCTCTCCATAAGTAGCCTCAATCGCCTTGCTGGCAGCAGCTTTTTCCACCTTGCTGCCCAGATACTGCTGGCAGTGGGTGGTGGCGCAGAGGTCAAATCCCTCACCCTCATGGCGCTTGCGATTTTCCAGCGCATAAGTGCGGGCAGCCACTGACTGAGCCTTCAAGGCCTCGGCAGGCCAATCGTGAGGCATTTCTTCGGGCACTACCCCCTTGAGATAATCCTCCGTATCCACCATGTTGATGAGGGCTAGCTTGCCATGCCTGACCATGACCTTGGCTATGCCCCTGAAATCCTTCTGGCTCCAGGTGAAAACAAAATTTTTCACCTCAGGAGCCGCCTTGATAAACAGCCCCTCTCCACTGTTATTCAGCTTCTTGCCATTGACCGTGAAATGGCTGCCGCCGTGAGTGATGGAAAGCTGGCTACCTGCGGGCAGTGTCAGGGCTGCCTTGGGGGAATTTCCTTCAAAAATCTGGCTCTTGCAGGGCAGCTTGAGGGCAAGAACCTCCTGTCCTGCCACCAAGCCTACGGCAAGCTGTGGCTGCCAGGCAGCTTCGGCAGGAGAGAAAGCAACGCAGGAAAACAGGCAGGCTAAAGCAAGGACAGTCTTTTTCATCGGTCTACTCCTTTTTCTAAAGCAGCGGCAGCTTCCAGCCGGGCACGCTTCTTGGCCTTGTTTTCCTTTTTTCGTGCCTTGCGGATAGCCTTGGAATATCTCTCTTCTTCGGAAAAAATACAGCCGCAGTAGGGCTGGCGGTAAAGCTCCAATGCCTGGCTGATGTCAATCCCCTCTTGCCAGCCGGGTCGGAAATCTTCATAGTAGAACTTCACCCCGTACACTTCTGCAAAATGTTCCGCTGTGCGGCGCATAAGGTCATGCTGCTGGTAAATGCTGTAAAACAAGGTGGAGGTGAAGACATCAAAGCCATTTTCCAAGGCAAATTTCGCCGCCTGTTCCAGCCGCCAGGTGTAGCACATAGTACAGCGCCCGTTTGGCTCCGTTTCAGCAATCAGGGCCTTTTTGAGGAAATCACGCAAACGATATTCTTCGTCCGTATGAATTTCCATTTGCACCTTGGTCGCAAATTCCTTGGCAGCCTTCAGCCGCATTTCCCATTCCTTGTAAGGGTGGATATTGGGGTTAAAGAAATAGCCTACAGGCTCGATGCCCTCCTCCCTCAGTTTCTTCACAGGATAGCAGGAACAGGGTCCGCAGCACATATGCAGGAGAAGCCTCATCATCTCACCTCAGTCTTTAATCTTCAGGATAAGGAATGCCCAGATGCTCATACCCAGCCCGAGTGACCACGCGGCCACGGGGGGTGCGGTTGATAAAGCCCAGCTGGATAAGGAAAGGCTCATACACATCTTCAATGGTGTCCGTGGTCTCGCTGATGGCAGCCGCCAAGGTGTCAAGGCCCACAGGGCCGCCACCGAATTTCCTGATCATGGTGGAGAGCATGCGCCTGTCTGTATGGTCAAGCCCTGCCTTGTCAACCTCCAGCATCAGCAGTGCCTTGTCTGCAATCTCATCAGTGATGATACCCTCCCCTTCAATTTGGGCCACATCGCGCACCCGCTTGAGCAGGCGGTTGGCAATGCGGGGGGTGCCCCGGGAACGGCGGGCGATTTCCCTGGCTCCCTTGTCCTCAATGGGAATCTCCAGTATCTCTGCGGCCCGCTTCACAATATGCACCAAGGCATCCGGGGTATAGTATTCCAGACGGGAAATCACCCCAAAACGGTCACGCAGAGGGGGTGCCAAAGAGCCTGCCTTGGTGGTAGCCCCAATCAGGGTAAAGGGGGCAATATCCAGCCGGATAGACCGGGCGCTGGGCCCCTTGCCGATAATGATGTCCAGGGCATAGTCCTCCATGGCGGAGTACAGCACCTCTTCCACACTGCGGGAAAGGCGGTGAATCTCATCGATGAAAAGCACATCCCGTTCCTGCAGGTTGGTCAGCAGCGCCGCCAAATCCCCCTGCTTTTCGATGGCAGGGCCGGAAGTCTGGCGGAAATTCACCCCCAGCTCATTGGCAATAATGCCCGCCAGGGTGGTCTTGCCCAAGCCTGGAGGGCCGTAAAGCAGCACATGGTCCAAGGCATCCCCTCGGTTAAGGGCTGCCCTGATAAAGATGTCCAGATTATTCTTGGCCTTGTCCTGACCTATGTATTCACTGAGCTTGCGGGGACGCAGGCTGTACTGCCAGTCATCGGCCACCTGCTCTCCCATGGAAACCAGTCGGCTGTCCTCCAGGCTCATATCATTGAATTCTTCCAAAAGCTCAACACACCTCCTCTAGACTCTGCTCAGGAAATTCAGGGCCAGCTTAATGATTTCTGCCGTATCCTTGCCCTTGGCTGCCTTTTTCAAGGCCGGGGTTATCTCAGCCTGGGTATAGCCCAAGGAAACAAGAGCCGCCTGGGCCTCAGCTATCTTGTCATCAGCCACTTCATCTTTGCTGACTAGCACCAGTTCTTCTTCATCTCCTGTGTAGGAAACTTTGTCCTTGAGCTCCAGTACCAGCCGCTCAGCAGATTTCTTGCCTATGCCGGGCAACTTGGTGAGGATAGTGGTCTGCTTGTTCTGGATAGCCCGGCAGAGGCCGTCCAAGGTGATGTGAGAAAGAATTCCCAGTGCCACCTTGGGGCCAATGCCCGAAACAGAAATCAGCAGCTGAAAGGTGTCATATTCTCTCTGGGTGGCAAAACCGTATAATTGCAGGGCATCTTCCCGGACACTCAGGTAAGTGAAAAGCCGGGCTTCCTCATTCAACCTGAGCTCACGGCGAGTAGTATCGGAAATGAACAGACGGTAACCAACCCCCTGCACCTCCAGAAAGACATGGTCAGCCAATAGATAAGTGACCTTGCCCCGTAAATAACCAATCATAGTCTAAGTCCTTTGCTAAAATCAGCCCAGCTTGTTGCGCCAGGCAATGCTGTTCATGCAGTGGGTGGTGCAGATGGCGATGGCCAGGGCGTCTGCCGTATCATCGGGGTGAGGAGGTTCCCGCAAATTCAATATCTTGGTGACCATATAGATGACCTGCTCCTTGGTAGCCTTGCCATAGCCCGTGACAGACTGCTTCACCTGTAGGGGAGTGCGCTCCACCAGTTGCAGGCCGTTCTTGGCCGCAGCCAGCAGCACAATCCCCCTGGCCTGGCCCACGGGAATAGCCGTGGTAATATTGCGGTTGAAGAAAAGCTGCTCCACCCCCATCACATCAGGCCGATTCTCCTTGATGAGCGCATCAAGCTCATCATAGAGCTTCATGAGCCTTTCTTCCATGGGCATCTTGGGGCTGGTAGTGATGGCACCATAGGCACGAGGCACAAGGCGGCTGCCCACCTGCTCCACAAAGCCATAGCCACAGATGGCAGTGCCGGGATCTATTCCTAATACAAGCATAAAATCTCCGTAAATACGCAAGATAGGCGGCCAAACCGGCCGCCCTTCTCAAATATTAACCAGACACTCAGTCTTCGTCAATCTCGTGATTGCTGTAGACATTCTGGATATCATCATTGTCTTCCAGTGCATCAATCAAGGTCTGCATCTTCTCTGCATCCTTGCCTTCCAGATGAACTGTGTTGTCGGGCACCATGGTGACTTCTGCAGAAGCCGTCTCGATGCCCTTCTCTCCCAGAGCTGCTTCGATAGCATCGAAAGCCTCAGGCTCAGCCGTAATCTCGAAGACCTCGTCCTCCACCTTCATGTCATCAGCACCGGCCTCGAGGACGATCTCCATCAGGGCATCCTCATCATCGAAGGTTTCTTTCTCCACGAGGAAGACAGCCTTCTTCTTGAACATCCAGGCCACGCAGCCGTCCTGGCCCAGGTTGCCGCCGTACTTGGAAAACAGGTGGCGCACATCTGCAGCCGTACGGTTGCGGTTATCCGTGAGGATATCCAGCATGACAGCCGTGCCGCCGGGGCCATAGCCCTCGTACATGAGTTCTTCGTAGTTGCTGCCTTCGGTAGCACCCAATCCCTTCTGGATAGCACGATTGATGTTGTCCTTGGGAATATTGTTGGCTTTGGCCTTGGAAAGAGCCAATTTCAGCCGCATGTTGCCGGTAGGATCGCCGCCGCCCATGCGCACAGCTATAGTGATTTCACGGCCAATCTTTGTCGTAATCTTGCCGCGGATAGCGTCATTTGCGCCCTTCTTCCGCTTGATGTTGGCCCATTTAGAATGTCCTGACATAAAAGAACACCGCTCCTTTTTTATTACTAAATCTACAATAGTTTATCATTTCCCCGTCCTGCCGTCAATGTATGGACTGGCTTTTCTCTCAAGACTGAAGACGGGCAGAGGCTTTGCCCATAAACTTTTCTTCATTCACCACAAAGCGCTCATGCCGGCCCTCGCCTATCAGGCCAGCTTCGTCATAGGCTGCCACCCTGTAAGTAATCTTTGGTTCCTCCACGGACTCAACTAGAGCTTCAGCCCGAATGCGTCCCCGCAAGGGCGTGGGAGCCTTATGCAGGATGTTGAGGGAACCTCCTACAGAGGTATACCCATTGGGCAGCAAACTGGTGGCCAGTTCTGCCGCTGCCCTCTCCATCAGGCAGCACATGGCAGGTGTGGCATAGACCGGCAAACTGCCGCTGCCCATGACCTTGGCCGTCTTATCTGCCGTCACCCTATCCGTCACTTCATGCTTCATGCCTGGCTTGATCTCTTTTATTTCCATCTATAGATCCCTCGCTTTACTGAAAAGCTCCATCACTTGCACCTATATGATTTAGTATACGCCCAGGAAAATGACTTGACAATTTTTTTCTGTATAAGTAAAATGCAGACATGCTGTTTATTTAGGTGTCAAGACAGCAGAAATGTCATTATTCATTCCACAGAAAGAGGTCTTGGTACATGATTCTTGAACGCTTGGAAAAGCTCCCGGTGGACTCTTTCCAATACAAACTGTTAGCCGTGACCGGCCTGGGCTGGCTCTTTGATTCCATGGATACGGGGCTCATTGCTTTCGTGCTGCCGGTGCTGGCCAAGGACTGGAGCCTTACTCCTGCCCAGATGGGCTGGATCGGTTCCATCGGCCTGATTGGCATGGCTCTTGGCGCCGTGCTGGCTGGGACGCTGGCTGACCGCATCGGCCGCAAGAAGGTCTTTTCCATCACGGTACTGCTCTACAGCCTGTCCACAGGCATGTGCGCCCTGTCCTGGAGCTATGAGTCTCTGCTGTTTTTCCGCTTTTTAGTTGGTTTCGGCTTGGGCGGCGAGTTGCCGGTGGCAGCTACGCTGATGAGCGAATACGCTCCCTCCCACCTGCGGGGACGCTTCATCGTATTATTGGAGAGCTTCTGGGCTCTTGGCTGGCTGGTAGCGGCCTGCATAGCCTACCTGCTCATTCCCATGTTCGGTTGGAAGATTGCCTTCGTCATCGGCACCCTGCCTGCCCTCTATGTTTTCCTGATTCGCCTGCATATGCCAGAATCCGTGCGCTACCTTCTTTCTCACAACAAGGTAGATGAAGCCAAAGAAATAATTCTCCAGCTTGAGAAGAAGCTGGCGGTGGCAAGCCAGCCTTTCGAGGGAGAACTTACACCCCTGGAAAAGGGACAAGTCAAGGAGGAAACTCCTCACTTCCTCAAGCTTTGGAACCGCCAGTTCCGCATGAGAACTTTGATGCTCTGGCTGGCCTGGTTCGGCATTGTCTTCAGCTATTATGGCATCTTCATGTGGCTGCCATCCATCGTCTTTGCCCAGGGCTTTGCCGTGGTCAAGACCTTCGAGTATGTGCTCATCATGACCCTGGCCCAGCTGCCCGGTTACTTTGCCGCCGCCTATCTGGTGGACGTCATTGGCCGCAAGTATACCCTCTCCTTGTTCCTGCTGATGAGCGGTGTCTGCAGCTTCTTCTTCGGCAATGCCACTTCCTCTGAGACGCTTCTCGCCTGGGGCGCGGCCATGAGCTTCTTCAACCTCGGTGCCTGGGGCGTCATCTACACCTACACCCCGGAGCAGTACCCCACCGCCATGCGCGCCCTGGGCAGCGGCTGGGCCGCAGTTTTCCTTTTTTACGGGACGCCAGAACTGTCCATTTCCATCAATAACCCCATTTCCTGTTATAGCTATATTTGTTTGATTAATAGCTGATAATGGAGATTGACAACGATAAGTATC
>JAGBLH010000209.1 GCA_017635515.1 Selenomonas sp. | reverse complement strand
CTAACATAGCTTGAAATATCCCACCTCATCCGCCCCTGCGGGGCACCTTCCCCAGAGGGGAAGGCTAATTGCCACCGCTTTTGACGTTTAGTATACTATCACTGTCCGCCAGTGATGTAGCCCAGCTGCATGCCCAGTTTCTGAATGGCGGACTCCATCTTGTCATATCTCTTATACAGAGCGCTTTCAAAGGCATTCATCATGACCTTGAAGTTGCTCATTTTCTGCTGCAAATTCTGAATCAGTGTACCCAAGGAACTGCCGTCTGCCACCTCGGTGGTGGTGCCGGCGTAGGACTTGATAGACTTCATGGACTTAGTGGCCACATCGCTGACACGCTGGACGACGCCGTTCTTGCTGAAGTCATCATCCTTGTCAAGATTGCCCAGCATCTGATAGACGATATCCGGGTCTTCGGCAATGACTTTCCTCAGCTTGTCCTCGTCAATCTTCAGATGGCCCCTATCCGTCTTTGACTCAATCCCCAAGGACATCATGGTGTGGTACTTGCCATCCACAGATTCCACCGGGGTATATATGGCTTCGCGCAGGTCGCTGATGAGCTTGCCCACATACTCATTGCGGTGCATGAGGCCGCTCTTGGCCTTTTCCTCCCACTTCTCGATCTGCTCCTCTGTCATAGCCTTCTTCTGGGACTCGGTGAGCACATCGTAGTCGGCGTACTTCTGCTCATTGTACATGTCATTGAGCTTATCCAGCAACTTGTTGTATTCATCCACAAAGCCCTTGACATTCTCCACCAGCTTCTCCGTATCCTGAGAGACAGTCATGGTGGACTTGCCAGTACCCGTCAAGGTGTAGGTCACATTGCTGACAGTGATCTTATTGGTAGATGTCTTGAATGTCTTGCCGTCAATGATTACAGAAGCATCCGTCCCTGCCATGCCGTACAGCTTATTGACAGTTGTGGTCTTGGTACCCTGTTCATCAGTAGGCTGGTAGTGAGTCGGATCACCGTCCTTGGGTTTAAGGGTAAAGGAATAGGACACATTCTCCATCTTGTCGCCATCGGCAGAGCTACCGAAGTCAACAGTGAATTTTCTTCCGCCTTCGACATCCTCATAAACACCGGCATAGCTCTTGTCGCCGACTTTGAAAGTGAGGGTATTGCCTGTCTCAGACAACTTTATATCACCAGTGGTACCGTCTATATTCACTCCTGAGTAGGTCTTGGTCGCCTCATCGTAGGAAAGGCTGCCACCTATGGCTCGATTATGTTCTATCGTAACCGTCGGATCACCATCATAGCCATCAAATTTCAAAGAATCCTCGCCAAGGCTGCTGGTTCCATCGCCGTTCACATTTACCGTGTGAAGTTGCAGACTGTCCAGGAGCTTCTTAGAAAAATCGTCATCGCCTACCATGTAGATGCCGTTTGCCTCACCGCCTGATTTGTTGTACAGGGAAAATGTATCGTTAGTGGCATCATAGTTGGCCTTGATACTTAAACCTGCACCGTTGAAAGCGGAAACTAAGTCATTGAGAGTCTGCCTGCCCATCTCTTCCTTGGTGATGGTGATGGTGGCAGCCTTATTGCCATCGCTAACAGTAAAGCTGAGGCCATCACGCTCCATATTAGTGATATCTACGATATCTTTAAGGAAGAGACTGCCCTTCTTCTCATCATCAAGTCGGTCAATGCCATTCTCACCCGTCAGTAGATAGGCATTTGAGGACATGCTTTCAACATCCACATAGTGGGACATAGCTGCCGCATCTGCGTTAGCCGTGGCTGTTGCAGCCGTAGAGTTGCTGGAACTAACCGTCTGCGGGTTCAAGGTCGAGGACAACTTATACTTCGACATGGTAGAGGTGGTAAAGGTGGTGAGGTCTGAGTAGAGGTTGGCGTAGGCTTCCTTCGTCCACTCCTGCCGGACTTCCTTTTTGTACATGCGGTCATACTCATTTTGCTTGGTCAGCATGCCGACTTTTACCATGGAGTCGACATCAATGCCGGAGCCTGAGAGACCGTAAATACCTGTTGCACTCATGAATCACACCTCCTCAGGCATTCTTGTCGAGGAACGCGCCTATCCAGTCCTTGGCCTGGATCATGTTGTCAATCATCTCTTCAGGCGGAAGTTCTTTGATGACTTCATTGGTGGCCTTGTCGATCATCTTGACGGACATGACGTTCACTTCTTTGTGATAGCTGAATTCCAGATTGCAGTTGATGCGGCTCATGAGTTCGTTGAGCTCCTTCATCATCTGCTGCATATCTTCTTCCTTGGGTTCCTCTTTCTTCTGGGCATTGGCTTCTACAGTCTCCTGCACGCCCATCTTTTCATCCTGCTGGTTGTCCTGCAAGGATTCCGCAGGAGCCAGAGCGCCGCTCTGTTCCTGACGCTGTGCTGCCGTCCCAGCAGCGTTGTCCTGAGTCATGGCGCCAATCACTACAGCGCCGGAAACCACATCATTGACTCTCCCAATCATGGTTTATCCCTCCATAGATAATAAAAGTTGTCCCTAACCTTCAGATTCTTCTTGCCGCCTGGACGGCCTCCTTGCAGGAAATATCCCTTCAGGATTCATGCGGAGGCATCACCGAGCTGAAATCCAGGTTCTGAGGCACCGGGGCAGCTGCCTTCTGGTTCTCTTCCTGGATGGCACGGTAGATTTCTCCACGGTAAATCTTGATCTCACGCGGCGCATCTATAGCCAGCCGGACATTGTCGCCCTGCACTTCCACTACGTTGATGACGATATCATCACCTATCATGATCTGCTGTCTTGGCTTGCGTGTTAGAACTAACATTTGTTGGTAGCCTCCTTGGTGTATTCGAAGCTGCGTCTTTTGCTGTCACTTTTTCTTCTCCGGGAACAATCTGTGCCTGGTGGTGTAGCCACCCTTCTCCAGCACCACCTGCTTGGCCTGCATATTCTTTTGGTTCAAGACTACAGGAGCCGTCAGATTGGCCGTCATGTCCTCTATCTTGCCCTGGGGTATGGTGATGATGGCATAAATCAGCATATCTTCCTGGTCTTTGATTCCCAGTTCCTTCTGGACTGCATCATCTAATTCAAACTCATAATCCGGGAAGAACAGGAACGGTATGGTGATGAGAAAGGCCAAATCCGGAGTAGACAGGGACTGCATGAAAAGATAGGGGCTTTCGCTGTCATAAGGAATGATGACAAATTCCGTCTCTTCCTCAAAGGCAGGTATGCCATGAGCGAAGTGGACAATCTTATCCTCCTCAATCTCAATATTGCCAAAACGCAGGGTATCGACTTTTCTCATAGTGTAGTGCGCCTCCATCTTAGACTGAAGCATCATGCATAGATATCATATTTTCCTTCGGTAGTCCACTGCCGCACGCCTCCCTGCTGCGCAATATAGGTCTCAGCCTTGCCCGGGTTGTACTGCACATCTGCCTTGGACTGTGTCTGCACTGTCCAGTCATACTTGCCCTCGTCAGGTGTACCCACCACCTGGCTGGGGGTGTAATGTATCTCTGGATTCGGTATGAACCTGGCTTCCAGATAGCGCCGTTTGGCGGCGAACTGGGCAATGTGCTGCTTGGCCTGGGCTGCTATCTCATCGTGGCCTTTCTTGGCTCCGCTATTGGCCATGGCCAGCCCATCATGGTTATGCTTCTTGATGGCCGCCTGCAAGTCCTGTAAGCCACGCTGCCCAGCCGCACGGGTAAGGTCATCATTGGTGCTGTGACCATACGAGTGGCGGCTGGGATAGCTAT
>JAGBLH010000208.1 GCA_017635515.1 Selenomonas sp. | reverse complement strand
GGTTATCCTCCCAGAAGTAGTCTCGGATATGCTCCAGATCTTCCTCGCTCAGGGGCACCTGGGTCATGGGGTAGAAGGTGAATTTTTGCTCCGGGTGCTGATGGGGGAAGATTTCCAGCATGGAGTAGTCATGTGGGTTCCTCTGCACCTTCAGTTCCGGACAGGCGGCGCTGATTTCCCTGAGGCCCTGCTCTCCCAGCAGTTCCGTCATGCGGTGCAGGCCTATAATCACTTTTGGTTCCCTGCCCATTTCCTTCAACAGATTTATAACCTCAGCATGGTATTTTTCCTGCAGGGAAAGATGCACCTCCGCCTCAGGGAATCTTGCCAGCGCCTCCCCTATCTCCAAGCAGGGACGACCACAATATGACTCTCCCTGCCCGTTCATACTGGTGACAGCGAAGGCGGCAATGTCTGCCCCCCGTCCCTGCCCTTCCAGATAACGGCAATATTCCTCAGCTATAAGCCCCCTACCGTAAAGTATCAGCTTGCCCACTTTTGCCTCCTCCCTGCAAAACTTTTTTGCGCACCAAAACAAGCCAAGCGCATCAACACGCTTGGCTTGTGAAAATCAATATGAAATTACGGACGGGAGTTAAAGGCGCATTATTCCGAATTGTCTCGGATACGGCACACTTAGCCCCCCCCCTGTGGACATATGTCTATTTAGGTTATACACAGAGGCCTGAGCTACCATTTCTCCTTCCTGAAAAACCATATCCCACACCCTCCCTACAGACACATAGACATTTCTTACAACTCACTGCCATATAGTAACATGTTTTTTTATGATTTGCAATGGGTTGCAACATCCAATTTGAGCTACCTTACAATATCCGCATACATCTCCGGCCTGCGGTCACGGAAAAGCCCCCAACTCAGGCGGTCTTTTTCCAGCTGCTCCAGGTCAAAGCTGGCAGTCAGAACCGTTTCGTCCGTGCGGTTGGCTTCTGCCACTATCGCTCCCGTGTTATCCGTGATGAAGGAGGAACCATAGAAGCTAAGGGACGAGGACTGGCCGCCGTTCTCCTGGCAGGGCTCCACTTTCTCCACGCCCACGCGATTAGCTGCCATCACCGGCATGAGGTTACTGCCCGCATGTCCCTGCATGCAGCGGCGCCAGTGAGGCATGCTGTCCGTCTCAAGTATGGGCTCGGAGCCGATGGCCGTGGGATAGAGCAGCATTTCCGCCCCCTGCAGGGCCATGGCCCGGGCAGCCTCGGGGAACCACTGATCCCAGCAGATACCCACGCCTATTTTGCCGTAGCGGGTAGCCCAGACCTTGAAGCCAGTATCCCCCGGAGTGAAGTAGAACTTCTCCTGATAGTAGTGGTCATCGGGTATATGTGTCTTGCGGTAGACCCCCAGCACAGTACCATCCGCATCCAGCATGGCAATGCTGTTGAAAAGGCGGGTACCGTCCTTTTCATAGAAACTGATGGGCATGACAATTTCCAATTCCCTGGCTATGGACCGGAAATGCCTCACCGCAGGATTTTCTTCCAAGGCCGCAGCATAGGCATAGAACTCATACTGCCGCTGCTGGCAGAAATAGGGACGCTCAAAGAGCTCCGGCAAGAGAATCACCTGCGCCCCCTGCCCTGCAGCTTCCCGCACCAGCTTCTCGGCCTTGCGGATATTTTCACTGACCTCTGCCGCCATCTGCATCTGAATGGCAGCCACAGTTACCTTGCGCATCATTTCACCTCTTGATTTTCTACTAGGGGAATCTGCTGGGTCAGGCAGTGGAAGTTGCCGCCCCCCACGATGACCGCCCGCGCTGGCAAAGGCACCACCTTGCGCTGGGGGAAGCAGGCCGCCAGGATGCGCACAGCTTCACTATCCATGGCATCCCCAAACTGGGGCACCAGCACCTTGCCATTGCAGAGATAGAAATTCACATAACTGGCTGCCAGGCGCTCCCCCGGCTCCCGCCTGTCCTCCCCTGCCTCGAAGGTGAAGCTGTCCGCCTCTGCCTCCGTGATGCAGACAGGCTTTTTGGGGATAGGCAGCTTATGAATCTTGAACCTGCGCCCCTTGGCATCAGTTTCCTGTTCCAAAACCTTCAAGTCTGCAAGGCTCAGCTCATACTGAGGATCCTCCTTGTCCTCCGTCCAGGCCAGCAGGACTTCCCCGGGCCGGACAAAGGCAAAGACATTGTCCACATGCTCATTGGTTTCGTCATTGTAGATGCCCCTGGGCAGCCAGATGACCTTCTCCGCGCCGAGATAGTCCAGCAGCTTTTCCTCGATCTGTGCCTTGGTGAGCTGGGGGTTGCGCCCCTCCGACAGCAGGCAGGCTTCCGTCACTACCACCGTGCCTTCGCCGTCCACATGGATAGAACCACCCTCCAGCACGAAATCCCCGGCCTCGTAAAGGTCATCCCCCAGAGCCGCGCACATCTTCGCCGCCGCCGCCTCATCCAGCTCATAGTCAGGATAGAGGCCGTCAAAGTCGCCTCCCCAGGCATTGAAGCGCCAGCTGATGCCCCTGCGCTGTCCCTGCCCATTGATGACATAGGTAGGCCCCATATCCCTGGCCCAGGCATCGTTGGTGGGAATCTCCAGATAGTGGATATGCTCCTGGGGCAAGTCTTTCAGCATGGCTTCTGCCTGGGCGCGGTGCGCCCCATCCACCAGCAAATAAAGCTCCTCCGCCTCAGAAATCTCCCGGATGAGCTCCACAAAGACCGGCTGCACATCAGCGCCGCCGTTGGTCCAGGAACCCGGACGCACAGGCCAGATCAGGAAAGTTCCCTCGTGGGGAGCAAACTCGGCGGGCATGAAGAATCCCTCTGACTTTGGCGTGATATCGGTAATTTTCATGACAAGCGCCCCTTGAAATCTTCATAGCCAAACTGCTTCACCAGGGTACAAACGCCCGCCTTGTCCATCTTCCAGATGGCAGGCAGGGCCATGCCGTTGAAGGTGTTGTTCTTGACCATAGAATAAATGGCCATATCTTCAAAATACAGCCTGTCCCCCGGCATTATTTCCCTGTCAAAGGAATAGTCGCCGATGATGTCCCCTGCCAGGCAGGTGCAGGAAGAGAGCCTGTAGGTATAGGCCTTCTCTCCTGCTTCCCCCGCCTCCTTCAAGGGGGGGCGGTAGGGCATTTCCAGCACATCCGGCATATGGCAGGCGGCGGAAGCATCGAGGATCAGGGTCTTGACCCCATGATTTTCCACTATATCCATCACCTCGGCAACAAGATACCCTGCATTGAGGGCTACCGCCTCCCCCGGCTCCAAATAGACTTCCACCGCATACTTATCCTTCACTGACTTGACCAAGTCAATCAGCAGTTGCCTGTCATAATCCTTGCGGGTGATATGGTGACCGCCCCCCATATTGAGCCAATGAACAGAGTCAGCCTCCAGCCACCGGCCAAAGCGCTCCTCCACTGCCCTGAAGGTTTCGGCCAGCGCATCGCTGTCCTGCTCGCAGAGGGTGTGGAAATGGAGGCCGTCAAGTTGTTCAAACAGCTCAGGCTCCCCTGCCACGGCCCGCGCAAAGGCCTCTGCCGTCACTCCCAGGCGAGAACCGGGGGCACAGGGGTCATAGATGCCATGCTCCTGGGTAGAGCACTCGGGGTTGATGCGCAGGCCAATGCCCTGACGCACGCCCCGCTGCTGCTGAATCTCCCTGACCCGCGCTCCAAAGCGGCGCAGCTGCGCAAAGGAGTTGAAGATGACATGATCGCAGATGGACGCGATTTCCTCGATTTCCTCAGGACGGTAGGCCGGGGAAAACACATGGTTCTCCCCTCTCATCTCCTCATGGCCCAGCCTGGCCTCATACAGGCCGCTGGCGGTGGCACCGTCCAGGTATTTGCTTATCAAGGGATACTCGGCAAACATAGAAAAGCACTTCTGGGCCAAAAGGATGCGGCAGCCTGCCGCATCCTTGACCTCTTGCAATATTTCAAGATTTTTTTCCAAGGCCTGCTCATCTACCACATAGGCAGGAGTAGGCACTTTATCTATTTTCATTGCCATGGGCCTCAGTCCACCAGCACCGGGTTTTCTTCCACCTTCCAGGGCAGGCCCCACTTATTCAGGGCTTCCATATAGGGATCCGGGTCGAACTCATCAGTGGTGAAGACACCGGGCTTCTTCCACTGGCCCGTCACCACCAGCATAGCACCGATCATGGCAGGCACGCCTGTGGTGTAAGAAATGGCCTGGGAGCCCACTTCCTTGTAGCACTCCTGATGGTCGCAGACATTGTAGATGTAGATGGAGCGCTCTTTGCCATCCTTCCTGCCCGTGAAGATGCAGCCGATATTGGTCTTGCCCTTGGTGCGGGGGCCAAGGGAGGCAGGATCCGGCAGCAGGGCCTTCAGGAACTGGATGGGCACGATTTCCTGACCGTTGTAATTGATAGGGGTGGTGGAGAGCATGCCCACATTCTCCAGGCAGCGCATATGGTCGAGATAGCTCTGGCCGAAGGTCATGAAAAAGCGGATGCGCTTCACTTCCGGCATATTGCGGCCCAAAGCCTCGATTTCCTCATGGTGCAGCAGGTACATATCTTTCCTGCCCACGCCCTCGAAGTCGTACTCCCGCTTGATGCTCATGGCAGGAATCTCAATCCACTTGCCGTTTTCCATATAGGAACCGGGGGCAGAAACTTCACGCAGGTTGATTTCGGGATTGAAGTTGGTGGCAAAGGCATAGCCGTGGTCGCCGCCGTTGCAGTCCAGGATGTCGATGGTGTCGATGGTGTCAAAGTAATGCTTCTTGGCATAGGCGGCAAAGACAGAGGTCACCCCCGGGTCAAAGCCGGTGCCCAGGAGAGCCGTCAGTCCGGCCTGTTTGAACTTGTCCTCATAGGCCCACTGCCAGGAGTAATCAAAGTAAGCGGAAAAGCCCAGCTCCTTGCAGCGCTTCTCATAAATCTTGCGCCACTCAGGGTCTTCCGTATCCTCCGGCTCGTAGTTGGCGGTGTCGATATAGTCCACCCCGGCAGCCAGGCAGGCATCCATGATGGTGAGGTCCTGATAAGGCAGGGCTACGTTCAGCACTGCATCCGGCTGGTATGACTTGATCAGCTTGGTGAGCGCCTCCACATCATCGGCATCGATTTGGGCCGTAGTGATTTTCGTCTTGGTCTGTCCCTGCAGCTTCTCTTTCAAGGCCTCGCACTTGCTCACGGTGCGGCTGGCAATCATCAGCTCATCAAACACGCCGTCATTCTGGCATACCTTGTGAATCGCTACGCTGGCCACGCCGCCGCAGCCGATAATCATGAGTTTGCTCATTTCATTTCCTCCTCTGAGAGAATATCCTCAACATACTTGGGCAGCATGAAAGCGCCCTTGTGCAGGTGAGTTGTATAGTACCAGGTGGTGAGCTTTCTCTCATTCCAGCGTTTGGCATCAAAATCCTTCAAGGGATGGTACTTCTTCGAGGCAAAGCCAAACATCCACAGCCCTGCGGGGCAGGTGGGTATGCCCGCCTGATAGACGCGGCTCACGGGAAAACTCTGATAGGCCTTGCGGTGCATGGCCCTGAAGGCCGCCTCATCCTCATCGTAGAAGGGGCTGCCATGCTGGTAGACCATGATGCCGTCATCATGCAGGGCGCGATAGCAGTTGCCATAAAACTCCCTGGTAAACAGCCCCTCCGTATGGCCAAAGGGGTCGGTGGAATCGTTGATGATGAGGTCGTACTTGTCCCGGCAGCGGCGCAGGAAGCGCAGCCCGTCCATATTGGTGATCTTCACCCGCTCATCGTCAAATCCCTTAGCAGTTTCGGGGAAATATTCCCTGGAAACCTCGATGAACATTTCATCAGGCTCTACCACATCGATGGCCTCGATTTCCGGGTACTGGGTGAGGACCTTGGCCACGCCCCCATCGCCGCCACCGATGATCAGCACATTCTTCACCTGGGGATGCACGGCCATGGGCACATGCACCACCATCTCATTGTAGATGAACTCATCTGCCTCCGAGAAGATGATTTCGCCGTCCAGCACAATCATCCTGCCAAATTCCTGAGACTCAAAGACATCAATGCGCTGATACTCGCTCTGCTTGGAGAATAACTGCTTATTAACCCGCACAGAGGTTTTGACATTCTCGGTATCCATCTGTGAAAACCATATTTCCATTCAGGTTCCTCCCTGTAGGTCATCAGTCAGAATGCGTATTTCCCGGCACTCCAAATCCTGTGTCCCCTGCAGGGAACAACCCTTTTCCCGGGCGTATTCGATATAGTCGATAATCTCTTCCGTAATGCGCTCCCCCGGCGTCAGAATGGGAATCCCCGGCGGATAGCACATGAGCATTTCCCCGGCAATACGGCCGGCTGCCTCCTGCAGGGGCATCTTTTTCCCCTGGGCATAGAAGGCGTCCCTGGGGCTCATAACCAGTTCCGGCGCGATGAACTCCCCGCAGTAAAGCTCACGCTTCTCCTGGGCAAAGCGGTCAGCAATGTCCTCCAATGCCCCCACCAGCCGCTCGATGTCCCGGATGCGGTCACCGATGGAAATATAGGCGAGAATATTGCCGATGTCCCCGAACTCGATCTGGATATCGTACTCGTCCCGCAACATGTCGTAAACCTCGATGCCCGTCATGCCGATGCCCTGGGTAAAGACGGAGAGCTTGGTCACATCAAAGTCAAACACGCTGTCCCCGTCCACCAGTTCCCGTCCATAGGCATAGAAGCCGCCGATGTCATTGATTTCCGAGCGGGCATATTCTGCCATGGAGCTGACCTTCTCAAAGGACTCCCGCCCGTGCAGAGCCAGGTTCCGCCGGGAGAGGTCAAGGCTGGAAATCAAGAGATAGGAGGCGCTGGTGGTCTGGGTCAGGTTGATGATCTGCTGCACATACTCGGCATCCACGCCCTTGCCGCAGAGCATGATGGAACTCTGGGTAAGGCTGCCACCGGATTTGTGCATGGATACCGCCGCCAGGTCTGCCCCGGCTGCCATGCCTGAAATGGGCAGGTTATCCCCGAAATACAGATGGGTGCCGTGAGCCTCGTCCACCAGCACCTTCATGCCCGCCGCATGGGCCAGATTCACAATCCCCTGCAAATCGGAGGCAATGCCATAGTAAGTGGGATTGTTGACAAAGATGGCCTTGGCCTTGGGGTGCTCCCTTATGGCCCGCTCCACATCGGACAGGGCCATGCCCGTGGCAATGCCAATCTGATGATTGACCCGCACCGGCACATAGACGGGAATACCGCCGCAAAGCACCAAGGCATTGATGACGCTCTTATGCACATTGCGGGGCAGGAGGATTTCCTCCCCCGCCCTGACGGTGGCCAACACCATGGCCTGCACCGCCGAGGTGGTGCCATGCACCATGAAGAAAGCGTGCCCCGCGCCGAAGGCATCTGCCGTCAGTTCCTCTGCCTCCCTGATCACAGAGACAGGGTGGCTCAGATTGTCCAGCATCTTCATGGAATTCACATCGATGCCCACGCATTTCTCACCCAGGAAATCTACCAATTCAGGATTGCCACGGCCACGCTTATGCCCGGGCACATCAAAAGGAACCACACGCCTCTTGCGAAGTTCCAGCATCGCCTCGTAAACCGGCGCAGCATGTTGATTGATACGATCCATTATTTCCTCCCAAGATTACCCGACACAGTATACCTATTCATTATAAGGCAATTTCCCCAATTTTGCCAGCCGCGATGAAATGAAGCTGCTTCCCTGCAAGATTATAGGTCTCTCCTTTTCCATGGCCTGGATTATCCTCTGGTCGCAGTTATCAGACAAGATGCGCTATACCATAGTTTGCCCGCCAGCTATCTTATGCCTCAACGCGATGACAGCGACTTTCCTGCCAGATAGTCGGCCAGCACATTGACAAGGGAATTATCGACTTCCAAGGAGAACAGCCTGGCAATCAACCCCTTCTTCTCCACATTCTGTTGCAATTTGATGTCCTTTTCTTCAACCCCTGCCTTGCACAGCAGATAGTCCAGCGCATCATAGAAGGTGCCGATTTCATCAATCAGATGATTCTTCAAGGCAAAATCTGCCGAGAAGGGACGGCCATCAAAGATTTCCGGCACATCTGACGGTATATCTCTGCGGTTCTTCCTGACCGCCTCCTTGAATATCTCGTGAGTTTCTTCGGCGTGCTCCTGCAAGAAATCACGTTCTTCCTCCGTAAGCTCCCTGAAGGGATTGCCGATGTCCTTCATCCTGCCAGCTTTCACCGTCACCTGCTTCACCCCCAGCTTATCGGACAGCCCGTTGATATTGGGAAGCTGCATGATAACGCCTATGCTGCCGGTCATGGAGGTGCGGTTGGCAAAGATGTAGTCACAGGCAGAGGCAATCCAGTATCCCCCGGAGCAGCATATATCTGCAATGGAGGCAATGACAGGGATGCCCTTCTCCCGGACTTTTTCTATCATCATGGCCGCTTCCTCAGAGGTACCCGTGGTGCCGCCTGGGGTGTTCAGATGAATGATGACACCAGCGACATCTTCCTTGTCTTTGCTGCCAATCTTGTGCAGGGTCTTAATCACTTTCTGCATATTAGTATTTTTCTTGCTCAGGGATATGGATGACGAAGCAGCCTCGATAACTCCAAAGATGTCAATCACATATACCTTTTTCTTCCTGTTTTTAGAAAACATGTCTTACCTTCCCTTCCAAATCATATAAACCCAAAATATTTAGTGCTAGCAGCGCACCATATTCCGTGATACAATTATTTATCAGCGAAAACTTCCATGGAGAGATAAAATGGCTAATGATACTAAAAGAACCCCCTGGCTTGAAAAAGCTGAAACAATCATCCCCCGCTGGGTGAAGTCAAAGGGCACCGAGTTCGAGCTGGAGTACCGCAAGCGCTGGGTGCTGACTTATTGGCGGGATATTGTGGGCGATGTTATTGCCCAACATGTAGAGTTGATGGGCATTCGGAAAAAAACGCTCCTCTACTACAGTTCCAGCCCTGCCTGGAACAATGAGATGCGCCTGCTCATGCCTCAGATCGTGGACAAAATGAACCGCTTTGCCGGGTGTGAAATCATCCGGGAGGTCAGGCTGACCCACCGTTGGGAAAAACCCGAGGCGGGAGATGTGCTGGCCTTCAGAGCCTGGCTCCGTCAGGAGGATAGCAAGGTACCAGACTTTCGCAAAGAAAGGGAGCAAACACTGCTTACCTCAGAAGAGGAAGACAGCGCGAAAGCCTTGTCTGCTTCCTCCGCAGATGATGATTTGGGCAATCTGCTGGGACAGATTTATCGGAAGAATCTCCAGCTCCGTAAAGTCAAAAGCCAGCATGGCTGGGTTCCCTGCAGTGATTGCGGCACTCTTACCGAACCGAAGCCCAAGCCAGCCCTCTGTCCTGCCTGCCGTTCCAAGCGGGCAGCAAATCTGCGGGCAGCTATAAGGCAGGTGCTCATAGATATGCCCTGGGCCAGGCCGCCAGAAGTGGCGGAGTACGTCCCCGGAGCCACGCCGAAACTCGTCTCTGAGCAGCGGGCCCTGCTGGTGCAAAAACTGGCTGCCGAGGTAGATGTAAATGACAAGACCAGCCTCAAGGCCATGCAGCTCGTCATGCTCTACAGGGTCCTGCCACCGAGCCAGCTTACGGAAGATGCTGTGGACAGGGCACTTTACGCCCTGCGCTTCGACCTCCACCGCCCCAAGGATTATGTTGCTCCCAAAAGATACAGCGTCATCAAGCGTGGCAAGGAAGGCGAAGCTGCGCGGAAGACTTTGTCCCCCGGCGCCAAAGCCTTTGACAAGAAATAATTGTGCAACAGAACCTTTAAATTGTGCTATAGCTGGCAGGTACATTTTTGAATCTGTTCTGCCTGCTTCAATTATACCAAAAAGGAATCCAGCTTGTAACATTTTGCTACGAGCAGGATTCCTTTTTTTGATGAATATGCAGCATTGACGAAGTGTTCAGACTGGTTTTCAAAGTAGCGTCCTATGAGTGCCTCCACAAACTGGTTTTACTCTTTCCCACCGTCACCCTGCCAGGGCACGAATCTGCCGTAACTCAAGCCGAACTTTGCCAGCACCTTCCCCACGATATGATCCATCTGCTTCTCCAGGCTGTCTGCCCCGTTGTAGAAGGTCAGCATGGGCGGCACGATGGTGCAGCCGTAGTCGGCTGCCTCCTTGAGGTTCCGCAGGTGGATGCGGGACAGGGGCATTTCCCTGGGCACCAGCACCAGCCGCCGCTCTTCCTTGAGGCAGACATCTGCGGCCCTGAGCAGGAGGTTGTCTGCAAAGCCAGCCACGATGCCGGCCACGGTCTTCATGCTGCAGGGCACGATGATCATGCCCTCGGTGGGATAGGAGCCGCTGGAAATGCTGGCGGCCAGATTGCGGTTGTCATAGACCACATCCGCCAGAGCCGTGAAATCCTCCACCGTAAGCTCCGTTTCCCAGGCTAGGGTTTCCCTGGCACCTTCCGTGATGATCAGCTGGGTTTCTACCTGAGGAAACTCCCTGAGGGCCTTGAGCAGATGATAACCCAGCAGGGAGCCGCTGGCACCTGAAATGCCTACCACTAAGCGCATAGAAATACTCCCCATCAGCTGAGGTAGGGGTTATGCACCCGCTCCCAGCCCACTGTGGTAGCAGGGCCGTGGCCTGGGTAGACCTTGGTTTCCTCCGGCAGGGGCAGGATTTTCTCCTTGAGGCTGCCCACTAGGCTCCTGAGGGAGCCGCCGGGAAAGTCGCAGCGTCCTATTTCCTCTGCAAAGAGAGAATCGCCGGAGAAGACCACCCCTGCTTCCGCCGAGTAGAAGCAGCAGCCACCTGGGGTATGGCCAGGAGTGTGGATGACCTTGAAGCTGAAGCTGCCGCAGGAGATGACCTCCCCTTCTGCCAGTTCCTTGTCCGCAGGCGTGCCCTCCATCTTGCCCCCGCTCATGAAGGCGAAGAGATTCTGGCGGCTGTCCGTGAGCATGGCGGCATCGCCGGAGTGGATATAGACCTGCACCCCCAGTTTCCGGCGCAGTTCCTCCACGGCCCCGATATGATCCCAGTGGCCGTGGGTCAGCAGGATGGCCTGCACCTTGATGTTCTCGCCCTGAATCAGGGAGAAAATCTTCTCTGCCTCATTGCCAGGGTCTACGATAAAGCCCTCTTTGCTTTCCTCATCAAAGGCCACATAGCAGTTTTCCTCGATGGGAGCCGTGGGGATGGTGTATATCTTCAGAGCCACTTACTCTCCTCCTTTGCCGCTGTTCTGACCGCCGATCTTGCGGGTGACGCTGTAGACATCCTTCACCCGCCTGAGGCGGGTCATAATCTGGCCCACCTGGCTGGCATTCTTCACATCCAGGCCCAACAGCACCGTGGATGTCTTGTTGTTGCGGTTGGGGTTGGCGTTGACGCTTCTGATATTCATGCGCATTTCCGAGGGCACTGCCAGAAGTTCTGCCAGCATGCCGCTCCTGTCATTGCAGATGATTTCCAGCTCCACCGTGTATTCCTTGTCCAGGCCGATATCCCAGGCCACCTCGATCATGCGGGAGAAATCCGCATCATTCATGACATTGGGACAATCGGAGCGATGGACGGACACGCCCCGACCGCGGGTGATATAGCCAGTGATGGGGTCGCCGGGAATGGGACTGCAGCAGCGGGCCAGGCGCACCAAGAGGCCGCTTTCTCCCTCCACCAGCACGCCGTGGCTGGACTTCTTGCGCCTGTCGCCGCCCCCCTGGGGCTGCTTGAGCTCCGAGAGCAGCTTGGACACATCGGGAGAGGTGGCTTCCTTCACATCTTTCTTGTAAAGCTCGATGAGCTTCATCATGATGCCGTGGAGAGCCACGCCGCCATAGCCCAAGGCCGCCAAGAGGTCATCTTCCGTGAGGATGTTGAGCTTCTGGGCCACCTGCTCCAGCCGGTCTTCCTTCATCAATTCCTTGGGCGCATAACCCAGGCGCTTGGCTTCCTCCTTGATGAGGTCTCTGCCCCGCTCGATATTCTCCTCCCGCTTCTCCTTCTTGAAGAAGGTGCGGATCTTGCTGCGGGTCTCAGAGGAGGCCACGATATTCAGCCAGTCCCGGCTGGGGCCGCCGTTGGCCTTATTGGTGAGCACGGAGACGATATCCCCGTTGCGCAGCTTCGTCTCCAAGGGCACCAGCTTGCCGTTGATCTTGGCGCCCACGCAGTGGTGGCCCACTTCCGTATGGATGCGGTAGGCAAAGTCGATGGGAATGGAGCCCTTGGGCAGGTCGATGACATCCCCCTTCGGAGTGAAGACGAACACCTCATCGGAGAAGATATCCACCTTCATGGCCTCGAAGTATTCCTTGGGGTCAGTGTACTCCTGCTGGAGATTCACCATCTGCCTGAGCCAGGACATCTTCTGGTCGGTCTCGCTGCCGGCTCCCACGCTCTTGCCCGTTTCCTTGTACTTCCAGTGCGCTGCCACGCCGAACTCCGACACCTGATGCATGGCGAAGGTGCGGATCTGTATTTCCAGCGGATAGCCGCGAGTCATGACCGTGGTGTGCAGGGATTGGTAGCCGTTGGACTTGGGCATGGCGATATAGTCCTTGAAGCGGCCCGGGATGGGCTTCCACATGGCGTGGATGACCCCCAGGACACCGTAGCAGTCCTTGACGCTCTCCACCAGCACGCGCACGGCAGACAGGTCATAGATCTCACTGATATCCTTCTTGTCCCGCTTCATTTTCTTGTAGATGCTGTAGAAATGCTTGGCCCTGCCGCTGATATCCGCCTTGATATGGCTCTCTGCCAGCTTTTCCTTGATCTGCTTGATGGAATCATCGATGAAAGTCTGGCGCTCCTTGCGCTTCTGCTTGACGCTCTCCACCAGATCGTAGTAAGTCTCGGGGTCAAGGTAGCGCAGGCAGAGATCCTCCAGCTCCCATTTCACATTGGAAATGCCCAGGCGGTTGGCCAGTGGTGCATAGATTTCGATGGTCTCCTTGGCAATGCGCTTCTGCTTGTCCTCCCGCATGTACTTGAGGGTGCGCATATTGTGCAGGCGGTCAGCCAGCTTGATCATGATGACCCGGATATCC
>JAGBLH010000207.1 GCA_017635515.1 Selenomonas sp. | reverse complement strand
GCCCAGATTTGCGGGGATTGGCTGTCCATTGCAAGGCGACAAACCGGAGGCATAGCGGTGCTATGTCGAGGATTTGTCAACGCAGCAGGGACAGTCAAGAGCCGTGAAGATGGGCTGAGTGAATTAATCAACACGCCCTAGTATATTTTCTCAAACTTCCCACATATATGATCTGCTTAAAATCTTGACATAGCACCACATAAATACTTTCGCTCCAAAGGCATAAGATAGCGAAAATTTCCGTATATTCTATAGTGTCGGCAAAGCCCTCCTCAATCTGGAGGGCTTTTTCCATCAATCGTATACACGAAAAAGGAGGCCCTCAGGCCTCCCGTATTTACACATGGTGCTCGCCGAGGGATTCGAACCCCCGACCCCCTCCATGTGACGGAGATGCTCTAGCCAACTGAGCTAGGCGAGCAGTGCAATGGTGGGGTTAACAAGATTCGAACTTGTGACCTCCTCGATGTCAACGAGACACTCTAACCAACTGAGCTATAACCCCATTGCTGAACACAAGAGATATAATACACGGTTTTGGCAGTAATGTCAAGAATTTTTTCCTGAGGCAAAACGAATTTTTTCCCGAGGCAAAATGTAAATATTTGACGCCTACAAATCAATGACGGTTACTATAGTTTTCAACAAATCGAAAGCTCACACCAACGACTGTAGCCCAAGTTTCTCACTGTCCTGTCCTATAGCCAGGTTCCTGACGCTCTCCCTTTCCACGAACAGCAAAGGCATCTCCAGCTTCTCGTGCTTGGCCTTCCCTGCCAGCTTGTCCAGCAGGAAGCGGGCGGCTTTCATGCCTACCAGCTCATAGTCGAAGAAGATGGTGGTCAGGGCAGGGTAGACTACCGCGCCCACATCGTAGCCGCCGAAGCCGGTGACGGAAATCTCCTGTGGCACCTTGATGCCCCGCTCATGGAGATACCTGAGGATGCCCAGGCTGATGTTGTCCGTGGCGCCCACGATCACTGTGGGCCTGCAGGCCAGGATATCTGCCGCCTTGTTGTAAGCGGAAAGGAAGTCGAAGCCCGTCTGCACGAAGTCCACTGTGGCTTCGGTTTCGCCTTCGGTGAAGCCTTCCAAAAAGCCCTTGCGACGCTCCACGCCCACTGCGGTATCGGTTTCAGTAACCCCCGCAAAAACAGCGCGGGTGTGGCCCTGTCCCCTGAGGTACGCCCCCATCATGTGGCCTGCCCCGTAGTCGTCAATCTTGATGCACGCCAGCCCCTCCGCGCTCTGGCCGGTGATGACCAGCGGCACCCCGGAGGTCTTGGCCAGTTCCCTGTGGCGCTCCGTGATGCCCACGGAATCCACGATGATGCCGTCCACCCCCTGCTGCTGAAGGCTCTCGATATTCTGGAGTTCCTTTTCCACCTCCAGATTGCTGACCAGCAAAAGCCCCTGATAGCCCAGCGGCTCAAAGATGCGGGCAAAGCCTGACAAGAGCTTCCCCACGGACACTGAGTCCATGCGGGGCAGCACGATGCCGATGAGCTTGCTTTCTTTTGTTTTCAATCGCTTGGCGAAGAAGTTGGACTTGAAACCGGTCTCAGCAATAGCCGCACGAACCCGCTCCTGCTTCTCCAAGCTGATATAACCGTTATTGAGATAACGTGACACAGTGCTCTTGGAAACGCCCGCCAGCTTCGCCACGTCAGTGATGGTTACTTTTTCTTCCATGGTCTTACCTCTTGATTCATATAAATCCTATGGATATTATAACGCCATTGTGCAAATTTTGTCGATAGACAAAATATACCTATCTAGGGCGTGTTGATTAATTCACTCAGCCCATCTTCACGGCTCTTGACTGTCCCTGCTGCGTTGACAAATCCTCGACATAGCACCGCTATGCCTCCGGTTTGTCGCCTTGCAATGGACAGCCAATCCCCGCAAATCTGGGC
>JAGBLH010000001.1 GCA_017635515.1 Selenomonas sp. | reverse complement strand
GGGCATCCACAATGATGTGCAGGACAAGTTTATGCCGTGCACGACTACGTCCCAAGCGTATAGTTCGTCCAACAGCCATCTCAGCCTTCGAGGATATGCTTGCAGACTTATCGAGCCGAAAAAAGCTGTAGGAATGCTTGCCCAGCCAAGTGGATTTTCCCGGTTTGCCCGCTCCACTGCTGAAAGTTATTTCCTGCTTGTCCACCGTACCGGCCATAGGCACGATCCATGTTTCTCCCTCAGGCAAAATGAAATCAACATTTTTTTCAGGAACTGCCCTGAACAGCTCGAACACAGTATCACCTGCGGAGTAATTGACGAATTCTGCATTATCCCTGACAGCAAATACTGCACCGCTCCTGTCATTCAGGCTGCCCTGGCAGCCGCCGTACACACAGGGCCAGTAAGCATCCTCGGCCTTGCCTTGCATTGCATATAACGGCTCTCCCAAGAAAATGCTCATCTTATTCTGTATCTGTCCCTCAGCCAGATAAACCCTGCGGGAAGCGATAGGCGCATACTCGCCAACCCCCATAGCTATTGACAAACGTGCCATATATTCATCTTTGTCCAGCATGGAACA
This sequence comes from Selenomonas sp., assembly GCA_017635515.1. Taxonomy (GTDB): domain Bacteria; phylum Bacillota; class Negativicutes; order Selenomonadales; family Selenomonadaceae; genus Selenomonas_B. The sequence continues at coordinate 2,858 of JAGBLH010000001.1, read as the reverse complement.
CTGCAAGTCCAGAGGCAAAGGATAGAATTTATGGCAAAGTCCCTGATACCAGACAGCTTGCATATATTTGCCGAAATGCTTATAACATGTAATAAGCAGCTTCCAAATAATACCATTGACCCGGCGCACCCCGTGCGCTTTTTCAGATTCTTCCAGAGCCACCTCATAACTGCCGTGAGCCAGCGCATACCAGGCGTAAAACACAGAAAAACGCTCCGTCTGTGGTGCAGACTCCCCATAGGCTATAGCCAGTTCCAAATATTCATCATCAAATTCATGCCTGCCCGCCTTGTCCAGCAATCTGACAAATAAATCTCCTCTGGCATCATACGCTTGTCCATAAATCCCCTGCCAGACTGATGCTTCCACTTTGCCCATAAAACACTCCTTATCCATGAGATGCTCCTCCACGCCAATCAAACTGCATGCTCATCCAACCCATGGCAGAACGATTTCATGTGCCGGACAGCGCGGCACATGAAGAACTCCTGAAGGGCAGGATCTTCGATCTCTTCATGCTTCGCATCCCGTGTGTAAATATGCGTTTCAAATCCGCTCAAATCCACAGTGCCATCCACCCGCGTCGGCTCCGCCGTTTCCAACCTGAACTCGTAGTCCTGTGTCCTGATGCATAGTTTATACGTCTGGCCGGGGAAAAGAGAGTTGCTGATGACGTAATCCCTTTGCCTGCCGCCCAGGGCCGCCGGCAACTGCCCGTCCCAGTACGGCTCCGACTCGAAGCCGACCAGCTTGGCCAGGCAAGGCATAATGTCCAGCGCACTGGTCAATTCTTTCACATCGCCCAATGACGGCACACCCGCACCACGCAACATGAAAGCCGAGCCTGCCTGCTCCTCGCTAAGCAGATAGGGAGGGTCTGCGTATATGGAAGCTCCATGATCGGAGTACAGACAGACAAGATATTCTTCGGGCTGGTAATGCTCTTCCAGATACTTGAACAACGTGCCAAGATGTCGATCCATCATCTCTATGGACGCTCCATTGCTGGCCAAGCTCATGGGATTGCTAGGCAGAAACACTGATGCATTCTCCTTATGCTCCAGACTTTCATACCAAGGCACACGCGCCTTTGCCTGCACTGCCGGCGGGACTCTCGCACTATATGGATGTGAATCCGTCACATGCAGGAATACAAAGGCATCTGTCTCGCCAAACGCTTCCAGAAAACGCATAGTCCTGTCCACGCCTTCATAAGCGCAGGGATATATGCCCTGGATTATTTTGCGATCAAAACCACGCAAAGCTCCGTTGTATATGCCGTTCTTCTCCCCAATGGTCGTAACAGAGTAATAGCCAAGTTCCTTCATTTTCTCAGATAAGGTAGCAATCTCGGGGCGCAATCTAGCCCAGCGCGCATCATGGAAAATTTGCGAGTGGTGCAGATGCGTACTTGTCTGAATAGCAGCCAGAGCAGGGTAAGTATACTCTGCCACTGCGTAATGATTGTCAAATGTCAGCCCAGAGGCGAAAAATCTGCGAATATTAGGTACTCTGCGAAAATTCTCCTTCTGCATCTGCTTCCAGCTCAGCCCGTCTGTCAGGATGTTCAGCACCAACCGCAGCCGTCCTTCTCCATGCTTCATAAGTATGGGTTCTCCAATGGCCATGGGACTGACAGAGCGTACGCTCAGTGGCTCGTTGAACCTGTAAAAATTAAATTCATAGCGCGGTAAAAACATCTTCCCCACATGTCCTGCGTCACGGAAATCTGCCACCTGACCTATCTCCGTACCCGCAACCGGAAGCACTGCTGCCGCTCCAGCAGGCGGAGAAAGCCTCACCTCTGTTGACAGTTGCACCTTCGTTATATCAAAGACAAAATCTGCATACCCCATAGTTTCCACAGCCGCTAGCTCACAAAAATCAGCTTGGACACTCCTCGCCTCACGCCAGCCATGAGGATTATATATACCGCACCATTCGCGATAACCTGGACTCTGCTGTCCAAGAAAATTGCTGTCCAGGAACTGCCCCACCAAATGCCCACTATAACAATTCACACCAGGAACAGACGAATGTAATTTGAGCTGGAACGGAGCCGCGCCCGGCTCGGTTTTCAGTTCCTGCAGGAGAAGGAGCTTGTCCTGCTGCCCTGGCAGTTTCAAATTATCAACAGGCTGAACAGCCAGAGCTAAAGCATGGTAAAAATATGCCTCCCGCTCTTTACCCTGAGCTGTCAGAATCTCCGCCAGCAGTTGCCAGATCAATGGTTGCTGACTGCGTCTGTCATATGCTTCCCGCGCCTGTGCCAGGGCCAGCTCCAGTTCCCCACATGCGCGCAGGCAACGCGCCAGCCAGTAATGCCCCTCTGCCGTATCCGGATTAAGACTCTCATATGTCTCCAAATGCTTCAGAAAATCCTCTCCATAGTCTGCCGCCCTGTCCATATGCCATATTTTTCGGAATTCATCAGCGATCATGTCCAGCCATTGCCGGTATTCATGTGTCTTCCTGCCTTCAGCTTTCTTCATGCCTTACCCCTCATATCCCGTTCACTCCGTTCTATTTCCTGCTCGTTTCCTGAAATGCAGTTATCGCTCCATCAGCTCAGCCATACATCACGCCCCCAAAATCGTCTGCTGCTCCGTAATAGTCCTGCCCCAGGCGGCATGTGAACTCACCACACTAACGCTTCCTGCTCCAACGCCCGCTTCAACGGAAGTCTTTTGCTGACAATTACTTGCAATAAAATCTTATAGGTTACCTCTCACATTGAACGCATCAGTTTTCCTCTGCAATCCAATCAGACAATACACTAGGCTTATTTATCTGCTGCCACTTCACGGATATAGCATCCTTACAATAGCAGCATCTTTCAAAAGGCCGCATAAGACTAG
>JAGBLH010000206.1 GCA_017635515.1 Selenomonas sp. | reverse complement strand
GCCGGTCTGGTAGATGGCGGCAAGGGGCAGCTCAAAGCCCGCGGCGTCTTCCGCCCCTGCTGTGGGAGCGAAGGCCACGCTGGCGGTCATGCCCAGCTGCATGCCCTGGGGCGGCTGGGGCAGGGAAACTCGTACCTTATAAGTGCGGGAAGCCGGGTCGGCGGCAGGGGAAATCTCCCGCACCACGCCGCGAACTGCTCCCTCGATCGCCCAGAAGGTCACCGTAGCCTCCCTGCCTGCCTGCAGGGCTGCCACCTTGTCCTCCGGGACAGCTATCTCCACTTCCAGCTCATTTATCTGCACCAGCACCGCCACCGTCTGCCCGGCAGCCACCACCTGGCCCTCCTCAGCGGTGACAGAAGAAATCACCCCATCAGCCCCGGCTGTGAGGTTGGTGTAAGACAGCACATTGTGCCCCTGAGCCGACTGGGCCAGCGCCGCCTGATAGCTGGCAAAGGCCGCATCGTAATTGGTCTGGTACTGGTCAAGGGTGGCCTTGGGCACCACGTCCTGATGGTAAAGTTCCGTATAACGGGCCAGATTGCTCTGGGCCAAGTTCAGCTGGGCCCTGGCCTGACTGACCTGGGCATCCCCCGCGTTGGCCTTCTGCACTGCATCACGGGCATCGATGACCATGAGGGTCTCCCCCGCCCGCACCAAGCTGCCCTCCTCCACCTTGCGGGAGAGAATCTGCCCTCCCACCTGGAAGGAAAGATTGGTCTCATAGCGTCCCTTCACGGTGCCGGAGTAGCTTTCCTCGCTGAGGCTGGCCTTGCTCGCCTTCTGGGTCTTCACCAATGAAGCCTTCTGTACAGGAGCCGCCTCCTGGCCGCAGCCCCCCAGGATGTTGAGTGCAAAAAGGGCAGCCAGCGCTGCCCCAAAAACTTTACTTCTCCTTTTTCTCAAGCTCATGCTGCCAGTCCTCCTTGGAAAATTCCTCAGAAATGTCCTTGGCCAGATCCGGCAGGATTGCCTCGCAGGCACGCCCGGTCAAGTGCTGGAAAAGCGTCTCCATCTTTTCCACATCCTTTTTCTTCATGCCCTCGCAGAGGTAGTCCATCCAGCGCTTCAGCACATTGTGCAGGAAGGGGTAGTAGCTTTCGGCCTCCACGGAGAGATAGACGTGCTTGACCCGCTTGTCCAGCTTGTCCTGGCTGCGCACGATGAAGCCCTTCTGCTCCAGGGAATTGATGGTGCGGGTCACCACAGCCTTGTCAAGGAAGAGGACTTTGGCCAGGTCTCCTGCTTCACCCCCGGAGTGTCGTGGATGCGCACCAGCAGGGTAAACTCGGAAAAAGTCAGCCCCATGCGCTGGCAAGCCTCCACGATGAACTGCTGGGAACGCCTGTAAAGGATGGAGAACCAGCGGCCGGCATTTACATAATTATCCATATGGAACCCCTCCGCCTGAGAAAGATTAAAAATATAAACGTTGCTTTTGTCAATAATTTTAGCAAGAAGATGGGAAAAAGTCAATAAGAGCAACCCTTTTCCTGTATTTTCCATATAAGTACGCTTAAATATAAGTAGCGTTACCACACTTTTCTTGGTTGACATGATGGGAGGTTTTCCTGTTTATGAATAATTCTACCCCTCGCGTAGGGCATATAAATTTCTTGAACATGCTGCCCCTGACCTATAACTTTGCCCACGGGGCAGCGGAAGGGCTTTCCCTGATACGCGGCGTGCCCTCGGTCCTGAACAGCGACCTCATCAGCGGGCGGCTGGATGTGGCGGCGATATCCTCCATCGCCTATGCCCGGCACTCGGAGGAACTGCTGATCCTTCCAAAGGTCTGCATCTCCTCTGACGGGCCGGTGCAGAGCATCGTGCTGGTTTCCAGGAAACCCATCGAGGCCCTGGGCAAGGACAAGGTGATCCTCACCGCCAAATCCGCCACCTCGCACTGCTTGCTGAAGATCATCCTGCGGGGCGCCTACGGGGCCATACCGAACTATTACACCCGCAACATCACCCCAGAGGAACCGGTGCCAGCGGATGCCACCGCCTCCCTCTTCATCGGGGACGATGCCCTCTGGCTCTATCATCACCCCCCCGCAGGCCTCTATCTTTACGATATCGGCCAGGAGTGGAAGCAGCTCACGGGTCAGAAGATGGTCTATGCCCTCTGGGCCGTGCGACGGGAATTTGCCAACAAGCACCCGGAAAGCGTGCAGCTCATCCAGGAGCGCATCCACGGAGCCTTCCTGAGCTTCATCCGCAACGCCCTGCCAGGCCCTGCCCGGCCTGCCGGAGGCCTCTCCTACCGTGAGACCATCATCCGCTCCGGCCTTGAGGAAAAGCGCTTCACCTACGATCAGCTGGCTGATTATCTCGGGCCGGTGGTCAGGTGGGAGCTGACGGAGGAGTATCTGCAAGGGCTCAATACCTTCTATACCATGGCCCATGAGATGAACCTCATCGAGCATATGCCCAAGATACAGTTTGCAAAAATCGAAGAGTGAGCATGATAAAAGCGGCCCCCAAGGCCGCTTTTATCATGTTCAGAAACCATATATCTGCTGGGCTTCCATGGCCTCGTAAAGGGCCTTGTAAATGTAGAAGTCCGCCGGTTCCGTGATCTTCATATTGTTCCTGGTGCTGTGCAAGAGGTGCATATGGCGTTTCTGGATGCCGTAGAGGTGGGAGGAATCAATGGTCTGATACCCCGCCTTCTCCGCCTGCTCGTAGGCCTCATACACCTCACCGAAGCGGAAGGACTGGGGTGCCTTGGCCACATACATATTGTCCCGGTTGGGCACCTGCTGAATATCCTTGCCGTTGGTGCTCACCACCACGCTTTCCCGGGCCGCCTCGCAGGTGATGGCATTGCCGTACTTCCTCACCGCCTCGATATTGGATTCTATGAGCTCATCGGTGATCAGCGGCCTGACTCCGTCATGAATCAGCACGATATCCTGGTCATCGGTGCTCTCCCGCATGGCCTTCAGCCCCTCCCAGATGGACTTGTGGCCTGTCTTGCCGCCAGGCACGATGATGGTGACCTTGCGGATGCCGAAGCGGTTCAGCATGCCCTTGAGCTCGCTGATCCAGTTTTTCAGGCAGACAATGACAATCTCATCTATCATCTCATGGTATTCAAAATGCTCCAGCGTATGTATGATGACAGGCTTGCCATAAACCTGCAAGAACTGCTTGGGGAGTGACCGGGCATTCATGCGGCGGCCCGCCCCGCCAGCAAATATCAAAACCTTCACTTTCTCTGCCATAGCTTTCTAAAATTCCTTTCCAAGCTCAAGTAAGCCAGACCTTCCTGGCATGCATAATCTTCAGCTCCTCATAACGGAGCATGAAGTACAGGGAGGTCAAAAGTTCCCCGATATGACCCACGGGCCGATCAAGCTGCATAGCTGCCCCCGGCCCGTCCCGGAAGATTTCCCCAGCCCGCAGCATGCGGGGAAAAAGCCAGGCGGCATACGCATCAAAGACCTCAGCCCTGGCCACCACCATATTGTAGTTGTAAACCCAGGGCCCCCTCATGATTTCCCGCGCCCTTTCAGCTTCTTCCGCTGAAAACTCCTGCAGGGCGCTGTACATAGCTTCCAAAGCCAGGGGATGATTGTACCTGCTGTACTGGGCAGAAGCATCAGGCCAGCCAATATAGGGAGTGGGCAGGATAGCATCCACGCTGCCACAGGCCAGCAAGCCGTAATCCTGCTCCCCCAGCACCAGATAGCGACGGTAGTGAGCCAGCCCCTTGATCCTAGCCTGGCGGTTCTTCCAGCCCCAATAGGTTACGGTAAGCTCCGCATAGTCCCGATTCATAGCGGAGATATTCTCCCCCTCATCATCCCGGAAAGCTGCCCCCAGGGAAACCTCATCCAAAGCCGCCCCTGCCTGCACATCATAGAAGGGAGGGCGCAAGGGGAATGTATGCTCCAGTCCCTTGTCCACCCCGGAGCGGGCCACATAGATCTCCACCTCCGCAGGCTCTGCCATTTCCCTTGGCGCAGCATAGTCCTCAGCAAATTTCAGCCCCTGGGTGCGGTAAAAAGATTTCATCAGGGCAAATTCCAGCCGAGAATCCATGGAAAGGCTATTGGCAAAGTCCCTCTGCTCAAGCTCCGCCCTGATTTCAGGATGCAGGTACTCAGGCACGGACAGCAGGAAAGCCGCCTCCCGCTCCCGGGGCACCTCATCTATGGCCATGACCTTCGTCCCATCCAGCCAGGCAGGGTTACCGCGCCTGTTGGTCACCACATAGGCCAGAGGCGTGACCCCCAGCTGCCGCAGGGCCAGATTCACCCCATAGGCGATGGGCTGCGCGCCATAAATATAAACCTTCTTGCCCGAAAGCTCCTGCAGCGCTTTCTCCAAAAACTTCTCCATTGCTCCCCGTCCTTCGCCCTGCTATCATTTCAAATCCTTCCATATTGTATCACAAGGGGAAATATGCTTCAATCTGCTCCCACAGCAAGTTACAAGAAATCCCTCTCTATCCTTAAAAACTTCTCTCATTTACAAAACACTGCCGCAGGCAATGACAAAATCCGAACTATGGCGTAAAATAAGAGCTATGCTTTGCAATCTCACAAAACTGAAAGAAAGTTGGTATAGATATGCTGGAAAAAGATATTCCCTCGGTGCTGGCCAAAGAGCTCTCCGTCACGCCGAAGCAGATTGAGGACACCGTGGCGCTGCTGGATGAGGGCAATACTGTGCCCTTCATCGCCCGCTACCGCAAGGAGGCCACGGGGGGGCTGGATGATGAGCAGCTGCGCGTGCTGTCCGAGCGGCTGGCTTACCTGCGCAACTTCGTGAAAAGGCAGGAGGAAATCCTCACCAAGATCGAGGAGCTGGGCAAGCTCACCCCGGAGCTGAAGACTGCCATCGAGAAGGCCGTAAAATTGCAGGAACTGGAAGACCTTTATCTCCCCTACAAGCAGAAGAAGCGCACCCGGGCCATGATGGCGAAAGAGCGTGGCCTGGAGCCTCTGGCTGAGATGATCATCACCCAGGCTGCTACCCAGGGTACGGCTCTGGAGGCCGCTGCCGCCTTCGTAGATGAAGAAAAGGAAGTGCCCACCGCCGAGGATGCTCTGGCAGGGGCACGGGACATCGTGGCGGAGCAGGTGGCAGAGGATGCCGCCCTGCGGCAGGAAATGCGCGAGCATCTGGGCAGGACTGCCCTGCTGGCTACGGAGGCCAATCCCAAGGGCGACCCTGCCGAGGCCAAGACCTTCCAGATGTACGCGGAGTTCTCCGAGCCTGTGCGCACCCTGCCCTCCCATCGGGTGCTGGCCATCAACCGCGGTGAGAAGAAGGACTGCCTCAAGGTCACCCTCATCACCGACCATGAGGCCAATGTAAAACGCATGGAAAGGCGCGTGATGAAGAAGGGCAGGACTTCTCCCTTTGACGAGGCCCTGCACGAAGCCATTGAGGACGGCTATAAGCGCCTGCTGCTGCCTGCCCTGGAGCGTGAGATCCGCGCTTCCCTCACGGAGGAGGCCGAGGCGCAGGCCATCGAGCTCTTCGGGGTGAACCTCAAGCAGCTGCTTTTGCAGGCACCCCTGGCGGGCCATACTGTCCTGGGCCTTGACCCAGGCTTCCGCAATGGCTGCAAGTGCGCCGTGGTGGACAAGACCGGCAGGATCCTCGACCATGGCATCATCCAGGTGACCCAGAGCGAGGGTGCCAAGGCCAAGGCTGCCCAGACAGTGCTGGGTTGGATAAAGAAATACGGCGTAGACCTCATTTCCATCGGCAACGGCACAGCGTCTTACGAGACTGAGCAGTTTGCCGCCAAGCTCATAGCTGACAACAAACTCACCAACGTCAATTACCTCATCACCAATGAAGCGGGAGCCTCCGTCTACTCCGCCTCCAAGCTGGCAGCCCAGGAGCTGCCGGAATACGGGGTGGAGGTGCGCGGTGCCGCCTCCATTGCCCGCCGGGTGCAGGACCCCCTGGCAGAATTGGTGAAGATCGATCCCCAGGCCATCGGCGTGGGCCAGTACCAGCATGACGTGAACCAGAAGCAGCTGCAGGGCACTTTGGACGCCACCGTGGAGGACGCAGTGAACCATGTGGGCGTAGACCTGAACACCGCCTCCCCAGCCCTTCTTTCCCATATCGCAGGCATTTCTGCCGCCGTGGCCAAGAATATCGTAGCCTATAGGGACGAGAACGGCAGCTTCACCGCCCGCCGCCAGCTGCTGAAGGTGCCCCGCCTGGGGCCTGCCGCTTTTACTCAGTGCGCAGGCTTCCTGCGCCTTTCCCCCAAGGCCGCCAAGAATCCCCTGGACAGCACCAGCGTCCATCCGGAGTCCTACGAGCTGGCAGAGAAAATCCTGGGTGAGCTGGGCTTCTCCCCTGCCGACCTGACGGACAAGGAGCAGCTGGGCTTCCTGGCCGCCAAGGCCAAGCTGGCTGACGTGAAGAAGCTGGCTGCCAAATTCGAGGCAGGCGAGCCCACTGTCAAGGACATTCTCGCAGCCCTGACCCGCCCGGGCCGAGACCCTCGCGAAGATTTGCCTGCCCCCCTCACCCGCCAGGCCATCGTGAAGCTGTCCGATCTGAAGGTGGGCACCATCATGCGGGGTACGGTGCGGAACATCACGGACTTCGGTGCCTTTGTGGACATCGGCCTCCACGAAGCCGGCCTAATCCATATCTCAGAGCTTTCCCACCGCAGGGTGAAGCACCCGCTGGACGTGCTGTCCGTGGGTGACAATATCGACACGGTCATCATCAAGGTGGACGAGGAACGGGGCCGCATCGGCCTTTCCCTGAAGCAGGTGGAAGAATACCGCAAGAAAGCCGCCGGAGGAACAGGCAAATGAGTGAAAATATGCAGGAAATACCAGCCAAACTCACCTATACGGAGGCAGAAAGCCTCTTGCAAAAGACCATCAGGAACATCCTCCTGCCAGAGACAAAACCTGCCCTGAAGGCCCTCGGCCAGCTGGACGAAGCCCTGGAGGGGGAGCTTTCCTCCCTGGGCCGCCTGCCAGAGCTGCTGAAGGGCTACCTCGCTGCCCGGGGCAAAGATGAGGCAGAGGAACTGAAGCCTGCCGCCTTTATCTTCTGCGCCGACCACGGGGCAGCCCGCCAGGGGGTCAGTGCCTATCCCCCCGAAACCACTTACCAGATGGCCCAGAACTACCTGCTGCCCAAGGGCGGGGCTGCCAATGCCTTTTCCGACTACGCAGGCTCAACCCTCCACATCGTGGATATGGGCATGAATCTGCCCAAGGAGCCAGTGCTCCCCGGCATCATCGACTGCCGCCTGGGCAAGGGCACCTATAACTTCAGCGTGGGCCCTGCCATGAGCAAGGAACAGGCCGTGCTCTCCGTAGCCTACGGCATCAAGATGGCGGAAAAGGCCCAGGCCGAGGGGAAAAACGTGCTGCTGCCCGGAGAAATGGGCATCAGCAACACCACCGCCCAAGCGTGCCTGGCCGCCGTCTTCTGCGGTCTCAGCCCGACAGCCGCCACAGGGAACGGCTCCCATATTTCCGAAGTCCGGCTGAAGAAGAAACGTCAGGTAGTAAGAGATGCCCTCAGAGCCAACGGCTTTTTGCGAGAGATAGAGGAGAGCGCCTCAGCCCACGGGGCGGAGGCGCTGGAAATACTGGCCAGAGTGGGCGGCTTCGAATTCGGCGCCATGGCAGGGCTGATGCTGGGCGGTGCTGCCCTGAATCTCCCCACCATCCTGGATGGGGCCAATACCGCCGCCGCCGCGCTGATTGCCCAAGGGCTCTGCCCCCGGGTCACTGCCTACCTTATCGCCAGCCATCTGAACAATGAGAAGTCCCACCGGCATGCCCTCAGGAAACTGGGGCTTCAGCCCTGCCTGACCCTGGGGCTGAACCTTTCCGAAGCCTGCGGCTCTTCCATTCTCCTGCGGATTCTGGGCACAGCCCTCTTGCTGCTGAAAAGGGCACAAGAGCGGCTGGATGCCAAAGCGGCAGAAAACACCCCCGCCCCCGCCGAGGAAGCCGACCTGTCCGAGGAAGACTACGATGGCGGCAGCGACGAGGAAACGGGGCTGCCCGTTGACGAGACGGCCTTGGGCGCAGGTGGCCTCCATATCTCCGTCATGGACGAGGATGCCCCGGAGGTGACGGACAAGACCTTTGACTTCTACCTCAAGACCATGCCCGCCCTGGACAGGGAAACCTTCGAGGCTGCCAAGGCCCGGCTGGACAGCCTGGCCAAGCCCAAGGACAGCCTGGGCAGCCTCGAGGACCTGGCCGCCGAGTTCGCGGGAACCGTCAGGGAACCCCTGCCCCCCTACGACCCGCCTTCCTCGGTGCTGCTCATCGCCCCCGCCCCCCTCTCCGAGGCCCAGTCCTTCCTCTCCGATACCTTTGCCTCCACCTTCGAGTCGGATATGGTGGTGGCAAGGCTCAGGGAAAACCTCCCCATCACCGCCTACTTCAACTTTGGTCGGGAAAAGGCGGAGGAAATCTCCTTCGACCTGCCCCTGGTGGTGCTGACCCTGGGGGAACTGGAAGGACAGAAGCTGGGCAACGCCGCTTCTGCCTTTGAGGAAACCCTCCTCGAAGCAGGCCGCCTCAGATACGCCGCCGATGAATTCCTCCAGCACGTTCCCCACGACTACCACGCCACCATCGCCGCCCTCATGGGGGCCATCCTCGCTGCCGCCCACAACAGCAGCCTGGTCTTTATCGGCGACCCCGCCACGGACATCATCGCCCGCTACACCGAAGCCCTCTGCCCGGACATCCGCCCCTACATCCTCCACCCGGAGCCAAGGCTCATGCAGTTGGGCATCACCGCCCCCGGCGGCCTCACAGGCTGCCTGGCCCTGCACATACTGGAAGCAGCCCTCAGCGCCCTCAATAATATGAAGACCTTCGAGGAAACCAAAGTTTCCCTTGCATTGGATAATTAAAAGCTTTCTCCTTGAGGAGAAGACATAACAAAAGGACGACCCGAAAATGGGCCGTCCTTTTTGCTTTATTGGGACAATGGGGATGACTTTAAACTTTGAACGCTCCCACTGCCGTCTGGAGGCCGTGGGCCAGCTGGGCCAGGGCCTCACTGGCGGTGGCGATTTCGCTGGCAGATGCGCTCTGCTCCTCGGCGGCTGCGGAGACGCTTTCCATTTCCGTGGCCACCTTGCGGCTGTTCTCGGAAATCTTGGAGGAACGGGTGCGGATGTTGTCCGTATCGCTGGACACTGCCTGCAGGTCCTTGCCCATGGCATCTGCCTTCTGGGCCACCAGGTCGGAGGAAGCCTTAATCTTGTCAAAGGATTCCTGCAACTGGCCTACAGACTGGGTACCTTCCTTGACGGCCACGTTGCCCTGCTGCATGGAGCTGACGGCAGAGGAGGTATCCTTCTGGATGCCGCCGATGAGGTCGGCAATCTTCTTGGCTGCAGTCTGTGACTCCTCAGCCAGCTTCCTGACTTCGTCTGCCACTACGGCGAAGCCCCGGCCATGCTCGCCTGCGCGGGCTGCCTCGATGGCTGCGTTCAGGGCCAGCAGGTTGGTCTGGTCGGAAATGCCGGAGATGGTTTCCACGATCTGGCCGATTTCCTGGGAGCGCTGCCCCAGCTTGTCCACGGTGGCGGTGGAGCTGTTGACTATCTCCTCCACGCTGACAATCTTAGAAACGGCGCTGCCGATGGCTGCGCTGCCTGCCTGAGCCTGCTTGTTGGCTTCCACTACATTGTTGTTCACATCCTGGGCGGTGTCATTGAGCCTGTTGATGGAAGTCATGGCATGGTCGATGGAGACCATGGCATCCTCCACATCCTGCTGCTGCTCCAGCACTGCCCCGGCAGAGTTGGTGACGGACTGAGCCACCATTTCCGTGGCTTCCGCCGCCTGGTGAGCGCTGGCGGTGAGCTCCTGGGAGGAAGCCGCCAGCTGCTCGGTGGTGTGCATGACCTTCTTGATGAGGTCATTCACCGTGATGCGCATGGACTTCACGCACTGCTCCATATGGCCGAATTCATCGGTGCGGCCATCGGTGCCGATCTTGCCGCCGGTGCGGAAATCACCCTTGGAGAGCTTGTCGCAGACTGCCACCACCAGGCCCAGGGAGTTCATGATGTTCCTGGTGACAGAAACCACGGCAAAGGTCAGCACCAGGATGATGAGGATGCAGCAGATGGTCATGTTGCGGATAGCCGTCTTCATGTCCTCCGCGCCCTTCACTAGGGCCTGCTCGGCTGCGTCATGGTCTACTTTCTGGGCTTGTACCAGGTCATCGGAGATCTTCATAGCCAGGGGCATGACGTTCTTCTCATAGTATTTCATGGGTGCCTGGGGGTCTGAACCCTCGGCGAAGGAGTTCATCTCCATGAGCTTCCTGGCATGCACCACATACTCGTCAAACAGCTTGCGCACATCTGCGGCAAGGGCTGCCCGCTTGGGATGGTTGGCATTGAGACGCTCATATTCCTGCATGGCCTTTTCCGCTTCGTCAAGGACATTGTTGAACTTGGTCACGCGGGTCTGCCGCTGCTCAGGATTTGCAGTGTAAGGCTGCAAAGAAGCCTGAATCTGGGAGAACCTGACGTTGTAGCGCACCTCGCCAATCTGGTAGATGCTCATGGTGTTTTCATTGTAAAGCCGCTCAAGGTCTTCCTGGCCCTCGCTCAGGTAAAAGTAAGCCATGATGCCCACTATCACCGTGGCAATAAAGGCCATCACGCCTATCATGGCCAGCTTCTGGGCTACCTTGACATTGTTTAAGAATCCCATAACATATCCCTCCTGTCTGCAAGCCTTGCCATGCACTTACACCTTGAAGGCGCTGATGGCATGCTGCATATCCTCTGCCAGCTTGGCAAGAGCCGCCGAGGCCGCTGCAATCTCTTCATTGGAAGCAGACTGCTCCTGGGTGGCCGACGAAATGGTCTGGGTATTTTCTGCCGTCTTGCGGCTGACGTTATCGATGGAATCCACCGCCGACACTATATTTGACGCCCCATCGGAAACCTGCTTCACGGAGCTGTTGATTTCTCCCATCTGGCCGTTGATGCTCTCCACCATGCTCATGATGTCGGAGAACTGGGCGCCCACCTCACGGATGGCCTTGGTGCCTTCTTTCACGCCCTCGGACTCCCTCTGCATGGACTCCACGGCCTTGCCTGTATCCGTCTGGATGGAGGCGATGCGCTCCTTGATTGCTCCGCCGAGGTCTGGGACTCGGCCGCCAGCTTCCTGACTTCCTCAGCCACCACGGCAAAGCCGCGGCCATGCTCGCCTGCCCGGGCTGCCTCGATGGCGGCGTTCAGGGACAGCAGGTTGGTCTGCTCGGCGATGGAGGAGATAGCCTCTACAATCTGGCCGATTTGCTGGGAGTTCTCACCCAGTTTCTTCACCACTTCGGCGCTTTCCATGCCCCCCTGCTCGATGGTGCCCATCTTCTTGATGGCGGATTCCATCATATCGGCGCCGGTCTTGGCTGCGGCTGCAGTCTGGACGGAGGACTCGGCCACAGTCTTGGCCTTGCCTGCCATCTCCGTGATATCCCGGAATACCATGTCCACATTTTCCTTGGCCCCGTCAATATCCTGCAGCTGCCGGCTCATGCCTGCAGATACATCGCCTACAGTCTCAGCCACATGGACAGAGGCCTCAGCAGACTGGTGGGAGCTGGCGGTGAGCTCCTGGGCAGAGGCCGCCACCTGCTCGGAGGTCTTGGCCATATGCTTGATGAGTTCGCGGAGATTGTGGCTCATGGTATTGAAAGCGGTAGTAAGGGTGCCGATTTCGTCATCAGTCCTGACGGAAATATCCTCAAGGCGCAGGTTGCCCTGAGCCAGTTCCTGGGCATGGGCTTCCAGCTCCTGCACAGGCTCGGTGATGCCGTTGGAAAGCTTCCGGCACATGAAGCCCATGAGCAAAATACCCAGCAAAGTAAGCACAGCGTAGGTGACCTTCATTTTGTTCAAAGTGGCGAAAACCTCATCCTCCGGCACTGCCAGGGACACAATCCAGCCGGTATTTTCCACGGTGGCATAGGCAATGATGGCATCGCCCATGTCATCACCGGTGTCCACCTTAAAGAAGCCGGTCTTGTTCTTCGCCATTTCGTCAAACTTAGTCCCCAAGCCGGGGATGTCCTTGAAATTCGACATGGGCTCAGCCTTGCCCTTGCTGGCGATGATATTGCCGGTCTGCTCAATGATGGCAGCACTGCCGATGCCGCGGTAGCTGACATTTGCCACCTGCTGGTTCAGAGTCTCCAGCAGGATATCCACAAAGATGGAACCGCCGAACTGTCCGTTCACCTGGAAGGGGCAGACGGCAGAGGTGACCAATTTGCCAGTGAACTTATCCACATAAGCTTCGGTGAAGGCCAGCTGGCCCTTCTCCCTGCCCAGCTTGTACCAGCCCCGGGTGCGGGGGTCAAGCTCCCCGGTCTTGTTGCCAGCCTGACGGCCCTGGAAGAAGCCAGTCTCCGTGCCAACCCCCAGTTCCAGGATGTCCTTGTCCCCATCAGCCAGGGACAGAGAGTCCGGGGACTCGATAAGAGCCGTGTTCCCCTTGTAAGCAGACATAAGGTGAGCAGCATCCACCGCCACCTGGCCCTTGGAAGCAGCCCAGCCCTCCAGCATATTAGTCTGGGCAGCCACATTGGCCACCAGCTCGGACTCTACGCTTTCCTCCAGATTAGTGCTGGCATTGTAGTACCCCACGATGGAAACTATTGCCACCAAGAGACCGGACAGCGCTGTCAGCACTATGAACTTTTCCCTAAGACGCATTAGGTTTCCCTCCCTCTGAAACATCCGTCTGTGAACTGTCCGCATGAGAAGTGTTTTCTTAAGTATTCGCCTTGAGATTGAAAAAACCTTTTGCTTTTGAGAATTTTTTTACAAGTAGTTAAAATCAGTTATTGCACAGGTGCCGTGCAAAGCCCCATCCTCGGTGACCAGCAGTCCCTCTATCCCCTCGTCTTGCCAGTCGGTCAGCAGGGCCTCCCCCCTGTCCTTTCCCAGCACGAACAGGGCGGTGGTGAGAAGGTCTGACTTTATGCCGCAGTCGGGCTCCCCGCCCTCAATCACCACCAGCACGCTGACAGGACGGCTCGCCGGCGCTGTCTCCTTGCCGCACCAGGCAGGATAGCCTGTGCGGGGGTCTATGATGTGGTGATAGCGCACGCCCTCCGCTTCGAAGAAACGCTCATAGTCCCCGGAGGTGGAAAGAGCCTCATCCGTTACCTCTGCCGTTGCCATGAGGCTTCCCGCCCCTTCCTTGCGGGGATGCCTGAGGCCGATGCGCCAGGGCTTTCGCTCCTTGTTCACTCCCACAGCGTAGATGGAACTGGTGCCCAGATTGATAAGGCCGTTTTCAATGCCATGCCTGGAATAGATCTTCCGCACCTCGTCCAGGGCAAGGCCTTTGGCAATGCCCCCCAGGTCCAGCTCCATGCCCTTCTCCAGGAGCCTTGCGCTATCTGAGCCGTTGAGTTCCAATTTTTTCCAGTCAACCTTGGCTTTCGCCTGTGCTATCTCCTCAGCAGAGGGAACCCGCGCCCCCTCCGTGCCGATGCCCCAGAGCTTCACCAAAGGCGCCGTCGTGATGTCCCAGGCCCCCTCCGTCAGCGCCGCATACTGCTGGGATACTTCCAACAAATGGTACATCTCCGGGGAAACCTGCACCCACTGCCCGCTGCCTGCGCTGTCCCGCAGCCGGGCTGCGTCACTGCCCTCTTCATAGGGGCTAAGGATTTGCTCAAGCTCCTTCAAGCGGGCCAAGCTCTCCTCCACCGCCTGAGGCGCTTCTGACCCCTCTGCCGTCAGCTGGGCCACCGTATCCATCACGATTTCGCTTTTCTGCACCGTCGCCGTCCTGCCACAACCTGCGCACATTGCCAGCAACACAAGCACAAGCAACGCTAGTTTCCTAAAACAACCTGACGCATTCAATCCCTCACAACCTCCCCATGCCTTCATTCCTTTTTGATATTATACCTCTGGCGGGGAGGATTTTCCTGCCACCATGGCGAAATAGTCAAAATCAAAAGCAAACATCATGCCAAAGGAAGTGAACACCATGCAGAAACACGGAGATAAAATCGCCTACTTTTTCATAGCCTTCGCCATCATCCTGCTCGTCAGGGCACTGGGCGGCATAGGCCGCCTCACCGTCACCACCATCATGCTCTATGTGTCCATAGCTGTGTCGCTCCTGGCCAGCAATATGCCCAGGGTGCTGGATATCCCCCTGCACTACGCCTACCCGGTGCGCTGCGTGGAATACTTCACCTTCGGCACTGCGGTGGTGTGCTTCATAGCACTTTGCCTGCACCATATGATTCTCGCATAACTATCAAACCAGACACCAACAAGGGCAGGGCCAGTAAGGCTCCTGCCCTTGTCTGTTTAGCCAGTCCTCTCCCTCAGGCAAGTTGCTTCTGACAAAAAATCCCCGGCCACTGGCCGAGGACTATCACTTGATAGATACTGGTTGCATGAAACGGAAAACGAAAATCTCAGACTGCGGCGGCTAAGTCCGCCCCCAGTTTCTCGCACTGGGCCAAGCCCTCGTCGGTGGGCCCATTTTCTATGGCCAGGCCGTCGCTGACCAGCTTGGCCCCGTCCTTTTGGGTGCGCTCGGCCCAGCTTTCCATCCAGGCACCGCCGCCCCAGCCGTAGGAGCCGAAAAGTGCCACGGGAACGCCGGAGAGCCTTTCCTCCGCCTCGGTGAAGAAAGGCTCGAAGCTGCCTTCCTCCAGCACCTCATCCCCCATGGCAGGGCAGCCAAAGGCAAAGCCGTCAAAACGCTCCATATCGCTTACGCCGAACTGCTCCACCTCAAAGAGCTGGGCCTCCGCCCCCGCCTTCTTGGCCCCTTCCAGCACCGCATGAGCCATCTGCTCAGTATTGCCCGTACCTGACCAATAAACCACTGCAATCTTGCCCATAGAACAACCTCCCTGCAAAAACTCTGCCCTGCCTTCGCCCACAAGCGGGGAGCAGGGCATTAAAACATATGGCTCCATGCCCCTGCCGCAGCGCCTTTTCCAGGGGCGCCGCCCGGTAAAACAACAGCAGCACGAACTCGGAGCCTTCGGACAACCGAAAGACCGAGATGCCCTTGCAGCGGAAGCAAGGCAGATATGACGCCAGCAATCCCTCGAAATCCTCGAACCTGCTTTTCTGGAAGGACAGCAGGCAGGCCGCCCGCAGCCCCGTCAAAAAAGGTGCCGCATGGAAGCCCATGATGTGCTCAAACCCTTCTTTGCCCAAAACATCACCACCTGCAAAAGATAAATGAGATTTATTCTCCTCTAACTTGCATCTTTATTATAATGCAAACAATTATCATTTGCAAGTTGTAGCGATAAAAAAAGCAGCTGCTGCACTCTATCAGGCAGCAGCCTCACTCTCACCTTATCCGCAGGCTCTCGTCCCCTTCCCGCAGATAGATAGGCCCCAGATTCAGCTTGCCATTCTCGATGGAAAAGGCATCTGTGGTCACGTCGCCGGTGGCCAGGCTGATGACGGCATCCCGGAAGGTGATCTTCTTATCCTTGCCACTGCCCACCTGCTCGAACTTGCCGGAGAGGCCATTGAAGGGCACCAGATGATAGCTGCCGGGGCCGGACTGGAAGTCTCCCCGGATGAGCTTGGTATTCCGCAGGCGGCTCTCCTCCATCTGCAGGTTCAGCGTCACCCGGCACTTGAGGGCAGCATTGCGCACAGCTTTGCCGGCCCGGATATTCTGGCCCTGCAGTATAAGGCCCCAGGCCTTTTCCTCCAAATCGAAATAGCCCTTGGCCTCCACCGTGCCGCCAAAGATTTTAGCCCCTACCTCGTGGGCGGTGAAGCGCCCCTCCTCATAGTGGCATCCCCCTGTCACCTCGGTGAATTTCAGGGCTGGCAGGTTCAGCTCCTTGAAGGCGATTTTCCCGTCAAAGACGGGCTTGGGCAGCTCGCCTGTGAGCCGCCCCTCCACCGTAGCCACATCCTTGAGCTTCATGCCCACATCCAAGGACTCAGGATTGCAGTCTGCCAGCTTGATGAAAAAGTCATAGGTGGGCACCTCCGGGGCAAAGTCCAGCTCACCCGACAGGTAAAAAGCCCCCGCCTCCACCGTGCCGGAGAACTGGCCTCCGCTGAGGTTCAGATGGGTCTTGCCCCTGGTATTGATTTTACCCACCAGGTCGGTATGGCCAATGACGAAATGTCGGCGGGGGGATTTCTTCGTGTTGCCCGGAGCCTCCGCCTCGATGGTGCCGCCCCTGAACTCCACCTGACACTTGAAGGTGCGCTCACCCTTGAGACCCACCATGGAAAAGCCCGGCTCCTTTTTCTTTTTCTGCTCCTGCTTCGGCTCACCTGGAGGACGAAAGCCTGTGAGTTCCATATGCTCATTGAAAATCAGGTGCAGATATGCTCCCTCCATACGTACAGAGGTGACGCTGCGGCTGCCCACCCGGCGCAGGAGCACATCCCAGGGCTTGATCTGGAACTCCCCCGAGGGAATCTCCGCCAGAAGCACTCCCTCCGGGTCTTTCCAGACGAGATTCTCAAAGGACACCCGGCCCCAAGGCGTGGCAGAAATCCGCTCCACCGTCACCGTGCCGGGGAAAAGCTGACGGTGCTCCGCCACATAGTTGAAGATGCCCGCAGCACGATAGCTGAGGAAAAGGAGCAAGCCATAGACTATGACGGGCACAGCCACCAGGAGCATGCAGCCCACCTTCAGCCAGCGCTTGTGCTGGTGGATGAATTTGTTTATAATAGACACGCTCGCACCTCCCTCTTATACTGTTTTATTCAATGCCCATCCCCCCGAATCCTTTTCCCTGCAATATATTACGACCCCGAAAGGAAGATGCAGATTGTCTGACACAGCTGAAAAACCGCATTTGGTAATCCTCGCTACCGGCGGCACCATTGCCGGCAGCGCAGCAGATGACACGGCTACAACCGGCTATCAGGCGGGGGCGCTGGGCATAGATGTGCTCGTTGCTGCCGTGCCTGAGGTCAGGGACTTTGCCCAGATCACCGGCGAGCAGCTTGCCTCTCTCGACAGCAAGGACATGAGCGATGAAGTATGGCTGAAGCTCAGCAGGCGCGTCAATGAGCTGCTGGCCAAAGAGGACGTGGATGGCATAGTCATCACCCACGGCACCGACACCCTGGAGGAGACCGCTTATTTCCTGAACCTCACCGTGCAGAGCAAGAAACCTGTGGTCCTCACTGGCGCCATGCGCCCCGCTACCGCCATCAGCGCTGACGGCCCCATGAACCTCTTGAACGCCGTGCGCCTGGCCGCCAGCCCCCAGTCCTTTGACCGCGGCGTGCTGGTCTGCCTCAATGACCAGATTGACAGCGCCCGCCATGTCACCAAGACCAATACCACCTCCCTGGACACCTTCAAGTCCCCCCTTGGCCCCCTGGGCTGCATGAACGATGGCCGCCCCACCTTCTACAACAGGGTTGACCGCCGCCACGCAGGGGACACCGAATTTGAGGTAAGGAACCTCACAGAGCTTCCCTATGTGAAAATCATCTACGGCCATGCGGGTGACGATGCCCTCTTCGTAGATGCGGCCATCAAAGCAGGCGTGCGGGGCCTCATCTACGCAGGCACCGGCAACGGCAGCATCCATAAGGCAGCCGAGGCAGCCCTTGCCCGCGCGGTCAAAGCCGGCCTCATCGTAGTCCGCAGCACCCGCACAGGCAGCGGCACAGTCATCCCCGCCGAGCAGTCCTACAGCGAAGCAGGCTTCCTGGAGGGCGATTCCCTGAATCCCCAGAAGTGCCGCATCCTGCTGCAGCTGGCCCTGACCAGGACTACCGACCTCCGGCAGATCCAGCAGATGTTCTATGAATACTAAAAAATTACCCGCAAGGCACTGACACCTTGCGGGTAATTTTTATTCAAGGAACCGTGAATGAGGGACACAGGCACAGTGAAGCGTTGCTATGCCTGTGCCACGAACGCCTTAGATTATCCCGTTCTTGAGCAAATACTCTGCCAGCCCATCCTCCTCATTGCTGAGGGTCACGGCATTTGCCAGTTTCTTGATGTCCTCCGGGGCATTGCCCATGGCCACGCTCCTGCCGCAGAGCTGCAGCATCTCCACATCGTTGTAATTGTCCCCGAAGGCCAGGGACTCCTCTGCCGTGAGCTCGAAGTGCTCCAGCATGACCTTGATGCCCGTGGCCTTGGAAACGCTCTTGTCCATGATTTCCAGCAGGTGGGCAGCGGAGCGCACCACATGGAGATTGGGGAACTTTTCCGACAGTTCCTGCTCCATCTGCTCATTCGTCTCCGGGTCTGCCATCACCAGAATCTTATTGGGCATGGCTTCTGCCATCAGGATTTCCTCGAAATCCCGCACCTCGGCCTCTGCGCCTGTGATGTCCATCTCCGCCTGCACCCGGTCATCAATGCCCTCTACATACCAGTGCCGCCCGGCGTAATAGTTCAGCGTCACCTGTGGGAAGTCCCTCTGGATGACCCCCAGCACCATGCCCGTGTCCGTGCCGTCCATGCGCTTGTCGTAGAGAACTTCCTCCCGCTCCGTCAGCACCAGCGCGCCGCTGTAGCTGATGATGGGAATCTTGATGCCGACTTCCTCCGTGATGGGATAAATGGCCTCCGGCATCCTGGCCGACACCAGCACAAAAGGCATCTTCGCTGCCAAAGCCCTGGCCGCCTGCCCAGTCTTAGGATTCACCTGGCTGTCACCATTCAAAAAAGTACCATCAATGTCTGAGAAGACAATCTTGATATCTCCCAACGCACACGCCCCCTGACTGCGATTTTCAAACAATTCCTACTATATTGTAACAATTATTACTGACAGATGTCAATCATCCTGGCTCTTTTCCGCAAAATCCCCGGCTGCCAATCTGCTCTTCCCTTCTCCCCCCATCTGTGTCATAATGTTGGCAGACAAAAACAAAGGAAGTAACGCTATGACCAGTAATTTTTTCATCGCCGTGAGTGCCGTGGTGCCCATGTTCATTCTCATTGGCATCGGCGCCATGGTGAAGCAGCTGAAGCTGCTGACCGAAGAGGAGCTTAATCATGTGAACCGCATGGTGTTCAAGGTCTTCTTCTGCATCATGATGTTTTACAACCTCTATATGGCAGACTATGCCGCGGCCTTCAGGCCGAAGCTCATTGTCTTCGGCTGCCTGGGCGTGCTCTTTCTCTTCCTGCTGGGCATGGGCGCCGCCTATGCCTTGGAGAAGAAAGTGCCTATCCGCCGGGGGGCCATGGCGCAGGCTATTTTCCGCAGCAACTTTGTCCTCTACGGCATCCCCCTGGTGGGCAACATCTTCGGCAGTGAGGGACTGGCCGTGCCCACCATGATGATTGCCTTCATCGTGCCCATGTACAATGTGCTGGCCGTGGTGGCGCTGGAGACTTGCCGGGGCGGCAAGCTGGACCTCTGGCCCACCTGCAAGGGCATCCTGAAGAATCCCATGATCTTGGGTGCCATCGCCGCAGGAATTGCGCGGCTCATAGACCTGCACTTGCCCGCCTCCGTCCTGAAGCCCCTGGGGGAGGTAGCCGCCGCCACCACCCCCGTGGCCCTCATCATCTTGGGGGCCAGCTTCCGCCTGGGCACCACCAGCCATCACCGCTGGGAGTTGATTTTCTGCTCCGCCACCCGCCTGCTGCTAGCCCCCGCCCTCCTGTTGGCCCTGGCAGCGTGCCTGGGCTTTACGGGGGTGGACTTCGTGACCCTCATCGCCATCTTCGCCACCCCCTGCGCCGTGGCCTCTTTCGCCATGGCCCAGCAGATGGGCAGCGATGCGGAACTGGCAGGCAACTGCGTCATCTTTACCACGGGGCTGTCCTGCTTCACCATCTTCGGCTGGATTCTCGTCACCAAGACCCTGGGGCTCTTTTGAAGAGCTCTTTGGGGGATGAGGATTACCTGCCTCAAAAAGCAGGAATATTCACCCTATAGCTAGAACTCTTCCAGTCGTAGGCATTTTATCTGCACATACCTCAATGAAGGAGAATGTCGCCATGGTTACTAGAGTAGGGCCCATTGCCCTTTTGATAGCCTTTGCCCTGGCCCTCTTCGTGGGCTGCGGCCAGCATGACACCCTGCCGCCCCCCACCCCCAAGGTGGAGAAGCTGGTGGTCTACAGTCCCCATCCCCTTTCCACCTTGAAGCCTTTGCTGACCCAGTTCGAGACGGAGACGGGCATCACCGTAGAAGTCATCCAGGGCGGCTCCGGGGAGCTCATGGACAGGCTGGAGGCGGAGAAAGACGCCCCCGTCTGCGATGTGCTCTGGGGCGGCATGCTCAGCACGGTTGGCCACCGCATGGAGCTTTTTGAAAGCTACACCTGCATAAATGACGAGGCCATGGCGCCGGAATTCCGCCATGAGGCTACAGGTGCCACCCTGTTCTCAGATCTGCCCGCCGTGCTGATGGTGAATAAAGACAAGTATCAGGGGCCTCCCATCACAGGCTATGGGGATCTCCTGGCCCCGGAGCTGCGGGGACACATTGCCATGGGAGACCCTGCCAAGTCCTCTGCCGCCTATGCCCATCTCATGAGCATGCTCTACGCCATGGGCGGCGGCAGTCCCGAGGCGGGCTGGGATTACGTCGATGCTTTCTGCGGCCAGATAGAGGGCAATGTCATCGCCAGCTCCACGGAGGTCTACAAGTCTGTAGTGGCGGGCACCGGCCAGCTGTCGGTGGCCCTGACCTTTGAAGAGGTCGCCGCCAAGGCCCTCTCCGAGGGCGCGCCGGTGTATCTGGTCTATCCCCGGGAAGGGCTGGCATCCGACCAGGACGGCATCTACATCGTGAAGGGCACGAAAAAGCAGGAGCTGGCAGAGAAGCTCCTGGACTTCCTCACGGGCCCTGCCGCCCAGAAAATGCTCTCCGAGCAGCTCTACCGCCGCCCCGTGCGCATGGACCTGCCCCTGTCGCCCCATTCCCCCTTGAAGCCCAAAGAGGAGCTGACCCTGATCCAGCAGGACAGGGCTTTGGTCAGCGCCTCCAGACAGGCGTGGATTGACCGTTTCCATGCCCTTTGCCAGAAATATTATACGGAGGAATAGCACATGAAAAGCAAAAACTGGCTGGCCGCCCTGATGGCCCTTTTCCTCCTGCTCTCCCCCCTCATGGAAGCAGAGGCCCGCGAGCTCAAAGTAGGTGTCATGGAGGGAGATCCTCAGTTCTTCTCCACCAAAGGGGACGAGGGGCCTTACGGCTATGCCTTCGAGTATATGCAGCTGCTCTCCCAGTATCGGGACTGGCAGGTCGTCTTCCTGCCCGGCACCGTGGACGAGTGCCGCAGCAACCTGCTCAGCGGCTCCATAGACGTGATTGCGGGCCTGCCAGTGGGCCAGAGCAAGAGCCTCACCCTCTCGCCCCTTTCCATGAGCCTCATGCAGCGGAACTTCCTGCAGCCCCTGCACCTCACAGTCAGCAGCAGCCGCCCGACCCTGTCGGAAGAAATCTTCTCCGCCGAGCAGGAGATGCGGCTGGACTACCCCCATGTGCTGGACTACCTCAATGAAAAATACTTCCACCACGACAGCACCCAGGCTCCCCTGGTGCTGACCCTGAAGCAGAAGGACTTCCTGAAGGAGCACCCTGTGCTGCGGCTGGCCCTGCCGGCAGGGAGCTTCCCCATGCTGGACGAAAAGGACGGGAAGTTGGTGGGCCTTGATGCAGAGCTTTTGGAGCGCATCAGCTCCGACCTGGATGTCAAGCTGCAACTGGTGCGAGTGGAAAGCCGCCAGGCTGCCTACGAAGCCCTGAAAAATGACCAGGTCGATCTAGTCACAGGCACCCCCCTGGACTTTGCCTGGGCCCAGGAGAATGGTCTTTACCTCACCACCCCCTACACCAGGGCCAACTATCTGGAAGTCACCCAGCGCGGCGAAACAGGCAGGGCTGGCCCCGTAGCCCTGCCCCAGGGGCTTCTGGCCAACAAGGCCCTGGCCAGGAATCTGGAGGAAAAAGACATTCTCTGGTGCCGCTCCCCCGAGGAATGCCTGGATGCCGTAAGGGAGGGCCGGGCCGCCAAGACCTACATGGGAGCCTACAGCGCCCAGTACCAGATCTTGCGCAACGGCTACTATGATCTGGCAGCCGCAGCCGGGGGAGACATCGTGTGCAGCCTGGATATCGGCCTGGCCGTGCAGGCCACCCCCGAGGGACGGCAGCTCCTCTCCGTGCTGAACCACGAAATCAATTCCCTGCCTTCCAATTTCCGTGAGTCCATGGACACCAAAGACATCTTCCGCAGCCAGATGCAGACCTTCTCCGCCTTTGTCTACAACTATCCCATGCAGGTCTTCACCGGGCTCATGGCGCTGCTCCTCTCCCTGTGCCTGATCTTCTTCTACCTGTTGCGCATGCGCCGCCGCCATATGCAGGAAGTGCAGCAGGCAGCCTACACTGACTACTGGTCAGAGCTGCCCAACTGGCGCTGGTTCGCAGACGAAATGCCCCAGCTTCTCAAGGGCGAGCTCAGCGAGTCCGCCGCCGCAGGCCGCTGCTATGTGCTGCGGGTGGATATCGAGTCCATCAGCCAGCTCAGCACCACCAAAAAAAGCACCATCGCCGAGCAGCTGCCCCGCATCCTGAAAGAGCTCCAGAACGGTCTGAAGCTCCAGGCTACCGCCGTCAGCGGCATGGCCAAGATGATCATGGCCCTGGGCGAGATGCCCCCCTCAAGCGATGAGCGCCCTCCCCTGGACCACCTCATGGAGCAAGTCTCCCAAACTCTCCGAAACATCATCCGGCAAGAGACGGCCCTCGAGCTGCAGGCCGTGAACCTCAAGGGCGGCATCTGCCGCCTGGAGAGCGCAGAGGACTTCGAGACCGCCGTGCATCGGGCCGAGCTGGCCATTTCCGAAGCCTATGAGGCAGGGAAACTGGTCTGCGCCTACGATGCCAAGCTGGAAAAGCAACTGTCCCGCCGCCGCATGATAGAAGCCACCATGGAACAAGCCCTCCGGCAGAAGGAGTTCCAGGTCTGGCTGCAGCCCAAGTACGACTTCCAAAGCCGCAAGACCATAGGCGCCGAAGCCCTGGTGCGCTGGCAGAGCCCCACCATGGGCTTCATGCCCCCCGGAGAATTCATCAACATCTTCGAGGACAACGGCTTCATCATCCCCCTGGACAACTATGTGCTGGAAACCACCTGCGCCATGCAGCAACGCCGCCGGGCTGAGGGCAGGAAGATCGTCCCCATCTCCGTGAACCAGTCCCGCATGCACTTCCTGCAGGACGGCTATATGCTCTACATGAAGAAGGTCAAGGACGAATACAACCTCGTCCCCGGCATGATCGAGCTGGAACTGACGGAAACCGCCTTCTCCTTCATCGACCATCCTGACAGGCGTGACCAGGCCCTGCGCATCATCAGCACCCTGCACCGCCTGGGCTTCCAGCTCTCCATGGATGACTTCGGCTCCGGCTACTCCTCCCTGGATCTATTGAATCTCCTGCCCCTGGATGTCATGAAGATAGACAAGACCCTGGTCTCCGACCCGGAAAGCGGCGAGCGCATGAGAAAAATCCTCGAAGCCTCCGTGAATCTGGGCACCAAGCTGGGCATGAATGTCATCTGCGAGGGCATCGAGACCGAGGCCCAGGAAAAAGTCCTCACGGAATGCGGCTGCCACTACGGACAGGGCTACCTGTATTCCAAGCCCATCCCCATGGAAGAATTCGAGAAATTCCTGGATGAGCACGGTTAAAACCTCATAGAGCCAGAAACGCCCCAAGGCAGGATAAGCTCCCGCCTTGGGGCGTTGTCATGGTCATAGGCCGGATCAGTAATTCACTTCGCTGATCTCAAAGTAGCTCTGGGGATGGGCGCAGGTGGGGCAGATTTCGGGGGCCTTGGTGCCTACCACGATGTGGCCGCAGTTGCGGCACTCCCACATCTTGACCTCGCTCTTCTTGAAGACCTCCTGAGCCTCCACGTTCTGCAAGAGCTTGCGGTAACGCTCCTCATGGTGCTTCTCGATGGCGGCTACCAAGCGGAATTTGGCTGCCAGTTCCTTGAAGCCCTCTTCCTCGGCGGTCTTGGCAAAGCCGTCATACATATCCGTCCACTCGTAGTTCTCGCCCTCGGCAGCGGCCAAGAGGTTTGCCTTGGTATCGCCGATGCCCTCCAGCTCCTTGAGCCACATCTTGGCGTGTTCCTTCTCATTGTCAGCGGTCTTCAAAAAGAGCGCAGCAATCTGCTCGAAGCCTTCCTTCTTGGCCTTGGAGGCGAAATAGGTGTACTTGTTCCGGGCCTGGGACTCGCCTGCGAAAGCCGCCTCAAGGTTCTTCTCGGTCTGGGTGCCTTTGTATTTGCTCATATCCTTACCTCCTAAAACAATCTGTCCACACACAACTACTCTTTCGACACCTGCGGAAAAATTCCTGCTGCCAAAAGGAATCTCTTCATCCATGCAGAATTTGATACATATACTGGTTCGGGGCATGGCCCTGCCTTGCCCCTCACTTGCCGGCGGCCATGCCAGACAGAAAGGAGACCCCATATCCATGAGATTACTGAAAGCCATGCAGGAGGCGGAGCGTTTCTCCCCCACGGAGCAGTCCGTCATTGACTATATCATGAGAAATCCCCAGGAGATAGCGGAGCTTTCCATCCGGGAGCTGGCCGAGCGCACCTTCACCAGCCCTGCGGCGGTGTTCCGCCTGTGCCAGAAGTTCGGGCTGAAGGGATACAACGAGTTCAAGATACGCTTCATGAGCGAGATGAGCCGGGCGGTGCAGGACGGCTCCGTGTCTGCCATCATCCGCCGCCCCATCACGGACAAGGACTCCATCGGGGACATCGTGCGCAAGATGGCGGCTCTGGAGGTGGAGGCCATCGAGGAAACCAAGAACGAGATGGATCTTACGCAGCTGGAGCGCATAGCCAGGCGCATGGACAAAGCCACCGTCATCGACCTCTACGCCTATGACCAGAACTATGCCATTGCCGAGACAGCTGTCTACAACCTGCTGCAGGTGAAACGGGCAGCGGTGGCCCACAACGCCATGAACAGCCAGTTCTCCCAGGCCCTCATCTCCGACAAGACCCACTTCGCCCTCCTCATCAGCCGCTCCGGAGAGAACAGGCGGCTGATGCGCACAGCCAGGATACTGAAGGAGCGCCATGTGCCCACGGCCCTGCTCTCCTGCCAGAAGGATGCCCCTCTCTCCAAGCTCTGCGACGAATTCCTCTATGTGGCCAACACCCTTGATTACCTGGACTGCGGCGGCAACATCTTCAGCGTGGGCGTGCGCTACTATCTGGATGTGCTCTTTGGCATCTTCCTCTCCCGGAACTTCCAGGAAATCGAGGAATTCTACGATGTGTTTGAAGCCAGCATCGGCCATCCCGACGAAAAGGACAGGCTCTGGTGAATCGCGACCAAATCAATAGAGAAAACGTTTTCCGAAACAGCGTTTTATCCTGTTTCGGATTTTTCTATTCTTTTTGAAACGCCATTCCAGAACTGTCAGAATCTCTTGAAGCAGCTGAATCCTTGTGCTATATTGTGAGCATACCAAGGAAAACACTCCCCGGCGCGCAGGGGAGCAAGGTAATCATAGTTTCCTACTTTTTGAGAAAGAGAGGCTCACCTCATGACGAAACAAGAGATGTTCGACAAATTTGTCGAATTCATGGCTCGCTTCGCCGAGTACAAAGCGGTAGCCGCCTTGAGGGACGGTTTTATCATGACCACCCCCTTCACCATCTGCGGCTCCCTGTTCCTGCTGATTGCCAATCTGCCTATCCCGGGCTACCCCGAGTTCATGGCAGGACTGTTCGGCCCCCATTGGACTGACCCCCTGAACGCCGTAGCCGGCGGTACTTTCAACATCCTGGGCATCATCGCAGTGCTGGCCATCACCTACAAATATGTAGAGGCCGAAGGCTGCGACGCCATCATGGCTTCCATCCTGGCCCTGGCCGCCTTCATCATCGTGATGCCTGCCTCCGTGGCCGTGGAAGGCGGCGGCATGGCTGATAATGTCATCCCCAAGCTCTGGGGCGGCAGCAACGGCGTCATCACCGCTATCCTGATTTCCTTCTTCACCTCCGCAGTCTTCTGCTGGTGTGAGAAGAACCATGTCGGCATCAAGATGCCGGACGCTGTTCCCGGCGGCGTGGCCCGCGCTTTCGAGGCCCTGACCCCCGGCGTCATCCTCTTTACGTCAGCTTCTGTGATCTACGGCCTCTGCCACTTCATGGGAGCCACCACTTTCCCCGAGCTGATCTTCGCCGTCATCCAGACTCCTTTGCAAGGCCTGTCTGATACGGTGGTAGGCGGCACCGTCTTCTCCCTCCTGATGACCATCCTCTTCTGGGCCGGCATCCATGGCCCCAACGTGGTGGGCGGCATCCTGACCCCCCTGATGATTGCCAACTCTCTGGACAACCAGAAAATCCTTGATGCAGGCCTGAGCCTCATCGGCAACCCCGACGCTCATATCCTCACCATCCAGATTACCGATACCATGATGAAACCGGGCGGCTGCGGCGCTACCTTCGGCCTGCTCATCGCCAGCTACCTGGTGGCACGTTCCCAGCAGATGAAGACCATCACCCGCCTGGGCACGGTTCCTGGCTTCTTCAACATTAACGAGCCTATCATCTTCGGTCTGCCTATCGTGTTCAACCCCTATATGCTGGTTCCCTTCTGCCTGGCTCAGCTCTCTATCATGCTGATCTGCTACGGAGCAATTGCCATTGGTTTCATGGCTCCCTTCAGCGCCATCCAGGTGCCCTGGACCACGCCCCCCATCATCGCCGGCTTCCTCATGAACGGCTGGCAGGGCGCAGTCGTGCAGATTCTGGGCCTGGCCGCCGCCACCGCCATCTACTTCCCCTTCGTGAAGGCACAGGATAATGCTTTCTACAAGGAAGAAAAAGGAGCAGAGGCCGAGGGCTGATAAAACCATCGCCACCACAAAATAAAAAGTTGATTTCTGTTACATAAAAAGGAGTGCATCATCATGAAAAAAATCATTCTTCTCTGCGCCGCTGGTATGTCCACCTCTATGCTGGTCAAGAAAATGCAGGAAGCTGCTGCCGCTGAAAACTTCGAGTGCGAGATTGCCGCTTACCCCACCGCCGAGGCCAAGGACAAGGCTTCTGATGCTGATGTGATCCTGCTTGGCCCCCAGGTGCGCTTTGCCAAGGCCAAGGTTGAGGCTGCCTGCCCGGGCATTCCCGTGGAAGCCATCGACATGAAGCTCTATGGCCGCATGGATGGCAAGGGCGTGCTGGAAACTGCCAAGAAGCTCATCGGCTAAGAGGGAGGAACACACCGTGGAAGGTTTGGAACTTGTAGCATTCAACATCATTTCCTCCGTGGGCACCGCCCGCAGCTCCTACATCGAGGCCATCCAGAAGGCCAAGGAGGGAGACTTTGAAGGCGCCGAGGCGCTCATCAAGGAAGGCGATGAAGTCTTTGTCGAGGGCCACAATGCCCATGCCAGCCTGCTGCAGCAGGAGGCCGAAGGCGGCCCCGGCAGCACCCTGTCTCTCCTGATCCTCCACGCCGAGGACCAGCTCATGAGCGCTGAGGGCTTCAAGACCATCGCACAGGAGTTCATCGAAGTTTACAAGAAATTCAAGGAACTGGAAAAATAAGGGAGACTTATAGATGAGTTTTTCAAAAGGATCCTTATGGGGCGGCGCCGTAGCTGCCCATCAGCTGGAAGGCGGCTGGCAGGAAGGCGGCAAGGGCGTCAGCGTGGCTGACGTCATGACCGCAGGCCGCCACGGCGTGCCCCGTGAAATCACCGAAGGCGTGCTGCCCGGCAAGAATTACCCCAACCATGAGGGCATCGGGTTCTACTACCGCTACAAAGAGGACATCGCCCTCTTGGCCAAGATGGGCTTCAAGTGCTTCCGCACCTCCATCGCTTGGACCCGCATTTTCCCCAACGGGGACGAGACGGAGCCCAACGAGGCAGGTCTGAAGTTCTACGATGACCTCTTCGACGAAATGCACAAATATGGCATGGAGCCGGTCATCACCCTGTCCCATTTCGAGATGCCCTACCATCTGGTCACCGAGTACGGCGGCTGGAGGAACCGCAAGCTGGTGGACTTCTTCGTCCGCTTCGCCACGGTCTGCTTCGAACGGTACAAGCATAAGGTCAAGTACTGGATGACCTTCAACGAAATCAACAACCAGCGCGAACTCAATGTCCCCTTCACCGCTTTCACCAACAGCGGCGTGCTCTATAAAGAGGGCGAGGACAAGAAGGCTGTCATGTATCAGGTGGCACACCATGAATTCGTGGCTTCTGCCAAGGCTGTCATCGAGGGCCACAAGATCAACCCGGACTTCCAGATTGGCTGCATGCTGGCCATGACCCCGGTCTATCCCGAGACCTGCCGTCCCATGGATCAGATAGCAGCCCTCAAGGAGATGGACAAGAGCTTCTTCTTCGGTGATGTGCAGGTGCGGGGCCACTACCCCAACTATGTGCTCAAAGAGTGGGAACTCAAGGGCTACAAGGTGGAGATGGAAGACGGCGACCTGGAAATCCTCTCCGAGGGCACCGTGGACTACTACGCTTTCAGCTACTACATGAGCCATGCCACCACCTCTGTGGCAGAGCGCAAGGAAAACCTCCAGGGCGGCTTCTTCGACGGGGTCAAGAACCCCTACATCGAGGAGTCCGACTGGGGCTGGCCCATCGACCCCGTGGGCCTCAGATATATGCTGAACGTCCTGCAGGAGCGCTATGAGCTGCCCCTGATGATCGTGGAAAACGGCATCGGCCTCCACGAGACCCCGGATGCAGACGGCAAAATAAGCGATGATGCCCGCATCGCCTACTTCAAGGCCCACATCGCCGAGATGAAGAAGGCCGTGGATGAAGACGGCGTAGACCTCATGGGCTATTGCCCCTGGGGCCCCATCGACCTGGTGTCCGCAGGCACCGGCGAGATGGAGAAGCGCTACGGCTTCATCTATGTGGACAAGGACAACGAGGGCAACGGCACCCTGAACCGTTCCTGCAAGAAATCCTTCTACTGGTACCAGCGCGTCATCGCCACCAACGGCGAAGACCTCTCCACGGAGAACCTGCCCCAGTAAGATTCCCCTTTCTTTCCCCAAAGATACCCAAACAGTCTCTTGATAAAAAAGGGGCTGTTGCAAGAGTATGATTTCACTTATCCACAGCCCCCTTTTCCTTGTTAAAGCATAAGAAGTACCTATTCATTTTAAAATCCACTAAAAATGAGCACAAGATATCAAGCGGTCCAAAAATCGCCTTTTTTC
>JAGBLH010000205.1 GCA_017635515.1 Selenomonas sp. | reverse complement strand
CAGGACAGCATTTCCGCTGACCGCAAAAATCAGGTGGGCAGCGGTGACCGCAGCGAGCGCATCCGCACCTACAAGTTCCCCCAGGGCAGGGTCACGGACCACCGCATCGGCCTGACTCTGCATCGCATTGATGCCATACTGGACGGCGACTTGGACGAGCTTTTGAATGCCCTGATTACGGCTGACCAGGCGGAAAGATTGAAGCAGGTGAAGTGAGCGCATGAGTGAAAATGGCGATATATGGACCATAGGCCGCATCCTGAAGTGGACTGAGCAGTACTTCGGCACCAAGGGCGTGGAATCTCCCCGCCTGGATGCTGAGGTACTGCTTTCCCATGTGCTGAAGAAGGAAAGGATTTATCTCTACGTCCACTTTGACCAGCCTCTGGAAGCAGCGGAACTGGCAGCTTATAAGGAACTCATCAAGCAGCGCGTAAACCATGTGCCAGTGGCCTATCTGCTGGGGCAGAAGGAGTTTATGGGGCTCACCTTCAAGGTAACTCCTGCCACTCTCATTCCTCGTCCTGATACGGAAATCCTGGTGCAGGCGGCAGTGGAAAGGCTGCGGGGCAGGGAGAAGGTTTCCTTTGCAGATATCGGCACCGGCAGCGGCGCCATCTGCCTGTCGGTGCTGAGCTTTGTGCCTGACAGCACCGCTGCCACCGTGGATATTTCCCAGGAGGCGCGGGCTGTGGCGGAGGAAAATGCGGAAAGCCTGGGGCTCTCCGAGAGGATTGTGTTCTTTACCGGGGATTTGCTGGAGCCAGTCAAGGACAGGAAGTTCACGGCTATCCTTTCCAATCCGCCCTATATCCCTGAGCAGGATATCGAGGGCTTGCAAGCGGAAGTTCGTTGTCAGGAGCCTTATGGGGCGCTGGCTGGGGGGAAGGATGGGCTGGATTTTTACCGCAGGTTGTGCAGCGAGGCACCTGTTCTTCTGGATGATGGCGGATTTATGGCCTTTGAGGTGGGGATAGGGCAGGCGAAAGTAGTTGCTGAACTTGCTGAAGAAAATCCGCTGATAACGAGGACGGAGATTCTCAAGGATTTGGCGGGGATTGAAAGAGTAGTTATTGCGTATATTTAAGTTTCGGCTGTTCATTTTCTTTGGCGCAAAGAAAACGAACCAAAAGAAACAGAAACACTTGTTTGCATCCGTGCAAACGAGTGTTTCAAACGCCCATCCATGGGCTGAAGTTTGAGGTGTTTGGATTGTGCATACTGAAGTTATTAGCATAGATGATGTTAGGGCGCAGAGTAAGGTATTGAAACGGGCGGGGGAAATCCTGCGCTCCGGGGGACTGGTGGCTTTTCCTACGGAGACGGTCTATGGATTGGGAGCCAATGGTTTTGATGGGGAGGCTTGCAAGGGAATTTATCTGGCCAAGGGACGTCCTTCTGATAATCCCTTGATCCTCCATGTGAGCAGTCGCGCCATGATTGGGGAGATTGCTTCTGAGATTACGCCGCTGGCGGAGAAGCTGCTGGCAGCTTTCTGCCCTGGGCCTATTACCCTGATTTTGAAACGGAAGGACATTGTGCCTGATGCCATTACCGGTGGACTTGATACCGTGGGCATCCGCATGCCGGAAAATGATGTGGCCAGAGCCATGATAAAGGCGGCAGGAGTGCCTGTGGCGGCACCGTCTGCCAATCTCTCGGGCCGCCCCAGCCCCACCACCGCCGAGGCGGTGCTGCATGACTTGGAGGGGCGGGTGCCCTTGATCTTGGACGGCGGCCCCTGCGAGTTCGGGGTGGAATCCACCATTGTAGACTGCACAGGAGAGACAGCAGTCATCCTGCGCCCCGGCGCCATCACCGAGGAAATGCTGGAGGAAGTGGTGGGAACTGTGCAGATTGACCCCGCCTTGGTGGGCAAGAACGCTATCCCCAAGGCCCCCGGCATGAAGTACAAGCACTACGCCCCCAAGGCTCCCCTGACTTTAGTGGAAGGGCCAGCCGAGAAAATCGCAGCAGCCATGGAAAAGGAACTCTTTGCCCGCCGCAAGCAGGGGGAGATTGTGGGGGTGCTGGCCAGCGAGGAAGTGCTGGAAGAACTGGGCAGCCTGCTGCCCGATGACCTGGGCTGCTGCTACGGCAGCCAGGGCGACCTCCCCGTCATCGCCGCCAGCCTTTACGAGGGCCTGCGCTACTTCGACGATACCGAGGCGGAGAGCCTGCTGGCAGAAGGAACGATTTCAGAAGGTTTGGGGCTGGCAATTATGAATAGACTTCGCAAGGCAAGTGGCTTCCACAGTTTAAGGGCATAACAAAGCCGTCCTTTATGGGAAGGACAGGGGACGCTTATGGGGGTAAAGAGATGCAGGGAACTTTTCGTTTAGTCTACCTTTCCCTCTTGCTCTCCCTTTCGCTGGCTTTATTCATGTTCGAGGGCCTTATCCCCCTGCCATTCCTGGCCCCCGGCGCCAAGCTGGGGCTTTCTAATATCATCACAGTGCTGGCCCTCTACACCCTGCTCAACCTGCGCGATGCCTTTCTAATCCTGGTTTTGCGTATCGTCATCGGCTCCCTGCTGGGGGGGGGGCCTACAGTCTTGGCTTACAGTCTGGCAGGGGGCTTCGTGAGCTTTGGCGGCATGGTTGCCCTGAAGCATAGCAGCAAATTCTCCGTCATCGGCGTCAGCCTGGCAGGAGGCTTCCTGCACAACTTGGGCCAGCTTTTCATAGCCGCCTGGGTGGTGGAGCGCTGGGGCGTGTTTTCCTACCTGCCCATTCTTGGCCTTTGCGGCCTTGTCACGGGAGCTCTGATAGGTTTTCTGGCCTCTATGACTTTGCCGCGCCTGTCTTTTTTGCCGTCACCAAGATAACGAGGAACGAGTCTCGTTGTGATTTGGTCACTTATTTTGAATAGTGGGATAAAGGAGCGTTTATCATGCGTAATCGTGCCGCTTGGGCTGAAATAGATCTGGGTGCTTTGGAGCATAACTACAGGGCCATCAAGTCCTGCATCAAAGGGAGTGCGAAACTCTGTGCAGTGGTGAAGGCTGATGCTTACGGGCATGGGGCCATTGAGGCGGCTAAGGTGGCTCTGGCGGAAGGGGCTGACTATCTGGCGGTGGCTACCATTTCCGAGGGCATTGAGCTGCGGAAGGCGGGCTTTAAGGTGCCGATTCTCCTGCTGGGACTTATCCTGCCTGAGGAAGCGGAGCTGGTGGTGGAGCAGGATATCACCCAGGCGGTCTGTGAATTGCCCCTGGCCAAGGCTCTTTCGGAAGCTGCGGTGAAGCAGGGCAAGGTTGCCAAGGTTCATCTTAAAGTTGAAACGGGCATGGGGCGCATCGGTGCCCGCCCGGAGGAAATGGCAGAGCTGGCAGAAGCTGTGAGCAAGCTGCCTCATGTGGAGATTGAGGGCATGTTCTCCCACTTTGCCACGGCGGACTGCAAGGACAAGACCTTTGCCAGGGAGCAGCTGAAGCGGTTCCTGACGGCCTGCGAGGCAGTACAGGCAAGGGGGATTGACCTCAAAATCCGCCATATTGCCGAGTCTGCCGCCATTCTGGAAATGCCAGAGGCACATCTCGACATGGTGCGGGCGGGGGTTATCCAGTACGGCATGTGGCCCTCGGAGGAGGTCGGGCACCCCATCGAATTGAAGCCCGTCATGAAGCTCTGTGCCCAGATTGTTTTCCTGAAGAAGATGCACCCGGGGGAGACAATTGGCTACGGCAGGACTTGGGAGGCGAAACGTGAAAGCCTCATTGCTACCTTGCCCTTGGGGTATGCAGACGGCTATATCCGCGCCTATGGCAAGGGGGGAGCCAAAGTGCTGCTTGACGGTCAGCTGGTGCCTGTGGCTGGCCGGGTCTGCATGGATCAGGTCATGGTGGATGTGACTGACCTGCCAGAGGTGAAGGAGGGCGATGTGGCTGTCCTCTTCGGTGCGCCGGAGCTTACAGTGGACGATGCCGCCCGGGTCCTGGACACAATAAATTACGAGGTAACCTGCCTTGTTTCGCCCAGGGTACCTCGCGTGTATGTGCATAATTAAAATTTGTGGTCTATGAGCTGGGCCTTCCAGTATTCAAGGTCTGGCTCGTTGAGGGGCAGGTCGATGGTCTGCCCATTGTCATAGTAGAAGCGGAAACGGACAGTTTCCGCTTTTTTGATGGCAGGCAGGCTGGAGCGGGGCATTTCTACGAAGAGCTTGTTCTCATACTGGTAGGGGTGCTCGTCATTGATGGCGGAAGTGTCCGGGTCCTGGGCCTCGGCCCTGTCCTTGGGGGAGAGCTGCTTGATGGTGGCATTCATCTCCCAGGCGTCCCCATCGGTGTAGAGCACCGCCTTGGGCAGGAGTTTCGCCCCGTCATAGCGGAAGTCCCAGATGGACAGCACTGCGCCTTCCAGCTTGCCCTGGTCTGTGAAGGAACTTTGGAAGTCGATGCGGCAGTAGGCAGACAAGCTCTCCGCCGTGCGATGGTCGATATGGTAGGTATAGGAAAGTCCGAAGACACCGGCCATGATGCAGATGATGCCAAATATGAAGATGAAGTTCTTGCAAAAATTGCGCATGTGTACTACTCCTCAATCAAGACTGTGTTTTACGCTGCTGGAAATTACCATAGTATTATAGCATATTTTTCCACATTACTGTAAATCTATGGCGAAACAAGGCCGTAGAAAAAAGTATTGAAGGTAATATGCGACAAATTTGTAAATTTTCTTTTCGGATTGTAAACTTTTTGTAAACTTTTTCCCGAAAGACATTGCAGTTGGTCTTTGGTATTGGTACAATAGGGTTTACAATATTCTTCTTGTACTTGGCAATTTTGTAACAGGAAGGGAAAACTCAGGTACAAGAAAGAAAGCCTTGGTGGGATAGGCTCGGAAGATTTAGGAGGAAGAAAATGATCAGAGAGCATCGCAGTAGATCCAAGCTCGAGGCTTATTATCAGAATTACACGGAAAAAGGGGTGCTGGATCCCAATGTGCACCCTTGGGTGGCAGCTTCCTGGCAGCGGAGCCAGAAGCATGGGGTGAAGCAGGACAAGCTGGATATTTCGCATCGTCTGGCTCCGGAGAAGTTCCATGAGCTTCAGCAGAGCCACCGCACGACTATCGACTATTTGGGACGGCTCAGCGAGGGCATCAAGGAGTTCTTCCAGGAGTATAATTTAAGTCTTCTGCTGGTGGACGCAGACTGCGTGGTACTGAAAAGCTATTCCCTGCCCTTCTACCAGATGACCCCTGGGGAAATCGAAGGCGTGCGGGTAGGCGAGGCTGAGGTGGGCACCTCCTCCATCAGCGTGGCTTATGAGATGAAGGCTCCCTTCTGGATGTTCGGTCCTGAGATGTGGGTCAGGGAGTGCCAGCTAGGCGATGCCTGCTCTGCTCCCGTCTTTGTCAATGGCGAGTTCCGCTACATCGTGACCCTGGTATCTATGGAGCCTGTGCCCATGCCTCAGGATGCGGTGATTTCCCTGCTCTTCACCATGCGCACGGCGCTGGAGCAGCATCTGGAGGCCGAGTTGCGCATCACGGCGGAGGAGGCTATCCTCGACGCGGCTCCCTTTGCGGTTTACCATGTGTTGCCAGGCGGCGAGGTGGCCTATGCCAATGAGCTGGGCAACAAGCGGCTCATTGGCATCGGTGCCAAGCATGAGAGCCTTCATGGCAGCCTCCACACCTCCAACCTAAACGATGTGATCCTGAACTATCAGCACACCCCTGTGTCCAAAGGCTTCCGGGGCGTGCCTTCCTACAACAAGGAGGTCACCTGGATTACTCCCTCCAAGACCTATGAGGATATCACCACCGTGGTGCCACTGGAGCGTGACGAAGACCAGCTGGTGCAGAGCGTGGTGGTCATTTCCATGCCCATCGAGGATTTGCGGGTGCTGGTGGCCCATGCGGCTGGCTATACGGCCAAGTACAGCATCAACTCCATGGTAGGGGAGGGCACCACCTTTGCTGCCGTGCGCTCCAAGGCAGAGCGAGTGGCCCGCAACAAGAACCACGTGCTCATTCAGGGCGAGTCCGGCACAGGCAAGCAGCGCATGGCCCACGGCATCCACCAGTCCAGCAACAGGGCTGCCGGGCCGCTCATCACCCTGCGCTGCGGGGACACCACCCCGGAGCTTTTGGAGCAGGAGCTCTTCGGCGTGAGCCGCAGCAACGAAGTCAGCCATCAGGGACGGCTGGAGCTGGCCTCCGGCGGCACCCTGTTCCTGGATGAAATCGAGAAAATGCCCAAGAATATCGCCCGCAGATTGGCAGAAGCCCTGTCCAGCGGCAAGGCCGCCAGGGTGGGGGACACGGTCATGCGCAGCATTGATGTGCGCATCATTGCCGCCTGCGACAGCGACCTCAAGCGCCTATCCGAGCGGGGGCTCTTTGACGAGAAGCTCTATGAGATTGTGTCCAAGAGCGTCATCCGCGTGCCGGCACTGCGCAATCGCCGGGAAGATATTCCCAAGCTGGCAGCGCATATCATCGCAGAACTGGCGGAGCAGCACCAGCTGCCCGTGAAGAAGATTCTGCCGGAGACGGAGCAGAAGCTCTGCCAGTACGAGTGGCCCGGCAACATCAAGCAGCTCCAGAGTGTGCTGGAGTATGCGTTCTTCAACACCCCCGGCGACACCATCAGGGAGCAGGATATCTCCCTCATGGGGGATGTGAAGCCCGACAACAAGTGGAAAGAGGATAAAGAGGTCTTCGTGAAGGCCTGGAAGGCAGCAGGCGGCAACGTGAGCCGTCTGGCCAACCTTTTGGACGTGAGCCGCGTGACCCTTTACCGCTATCTGAAGAAATACGGTTTGGAAACTAAGAGATGATAAAGGAGCAAAATTGTGAGACTGAGAAGGAAGCCCTGGGT
This sequence comes from Selenomonas sp., assembly GCA_017635515.1. GTDB lineage: Bacteria > Bacillota > Negativicutes > Selenomonadales > Selenomonadaceae > Selenomonas_B. The sequence continues at coordinate 2,220 of JAGBLH010000205.1, read as the reverse complement.
GGACGAAGCCATTCATAACTTTGACAGCTTTGTGTTCAGCAAGGACATGGAAATCGGGGAGGAGAAAAGAGGCCAGTGGGCAGAAATCTTCGGCCGCCAGGCCCCCCTCCATGTGGAACTGGGCACGGGCAAGGGAGATTTCCTCAGCCAGCTGGCAGAGAGAAATCCTGAGGTCAACTACATCGGCATCGAGATGCAGCAGGATGTGCTCTACTCCGCCGCCAAGAAGATAGCGGCGCTGGAACTGCCGAACGTCCGCCTGCTGGTCTTTGACATCAATAAGATAGAGGACATCTTCGCCCCCGGCGAGGTGGACCGCTTCTACATCAACTTCTGCGACCCCTGGCCCAAGAAGCGCCACGCCAAGCGGCGCCTGACCCATGTGGGCTTTTTGGAAAAGTATCGGGCCCTTTTGAAAAAAGGGGGGACGATTCACTTCAAGACCGACAACCGACCCCTCTTTGACTTCTCTCTGGAGCAGTTCGAGGAGGCTCATCTTGAGGTGCGTGATGTGTCCTTCGACCTCCATGCCGAGAACCGCCCGGACAATATCATGACCGAGTATGAAAGGAAATTCAGCGGCTTTGGGGAGAAGATCAACCGCTGTGAGGTGGTATTCCCTTGAGGGGAGAGCTGAGGAGGCTTTGAAATGCGTATCCGCAAGACTCTGTGGACTGATGACGCAGAGCCTGTGATTGTGATTATGGTCTTGCTGCTGGTGCTGGGGACGCTCAATGTGTTCAGTTCCAGCTTTGTCATGGCCACCATAGATTATGACAATCCCTACTACTTCCTGACCAGGCATTTGATCATGCTGGTGGTGGGGCTGGGGGCTTTTGCCTTCTGCCGCAAATTCAACTATATGCGCTGGCGCTATCTCATGCCGGGCATGGTGGCCTTTATTATCATAGCTTTGGTGGCGGTGCTCATCGTGGGCACCGAGGTCAACGGCGCCCGCCGCTGGCTCTATGCCGGAGGCGTGGGCTTCCAGCCTGCCGAGTTCGCCAAGCTGATTTCCCTCCTGCTGATGGCGGCTTATCTGTCGTCGAAGCTGAAAGCAGGCAGGGCACCAAGTGTGCTGAATCTGCAGGCGGGGATAATCCTCTTGATGGCGGCGCTGACGGAACTGGAGCCAGACATGGGCACGGCTCTCATCATCATCGGTGTGCCCTTCATCATGCTGGTGGTGGCGGGGGTGTCCATGAGCCAGTTGCTGCCCCTGATAAGCGTTGGCGTGGCGGGGGCCATTGGCCTGATTTTCCTGCAGCCCTACCGGCTGGAGCGCATCAAGGTAATGTTCGACCCTTGGGCAGATGCCCAGGGCAAGGGATATCAGACGGTGCAGTCCCTGTCCACTATTGGCTCAGGGGGCTTCTGGGGCATGGGCCTTGGCTCCGGGGTCAGCAAGTACGACTACCTGCCCGAGGCGCACACGGACTTCGCCTTCGCCATCTTCTGCCAGGAACACGGCTTCTTGGGAGCCATGCTGATATTCTTCCTGCTGGCGGCGCTGCTGCTCTACTGCGTGAGGATTGCCAACCGCGCCTCCGACGAGTTCGGCCAGATGCTGGCCCTGGGCATCATGCTCCTGATTTTAGGTCAGGGCATTGCCAACGTGGCCATGGTAGGCGGCCTCCTGCCCGTGGTAGGCGTGCCCCTGCCTTTCATCAGCTACGGAGGCTCGTCCCTCATAGTCACCATGTGCGCCATGGGGATTCTCTTGAATGTCTGTGACCACGCCAAGGACGGCAAGAGGGAAGAACAGCCAGAGCCAAGATCAAGGGAGCTGAAACAAGCAGAGAGCAAGCCAGGGCTTCATTTGGTGAAGTAGGGCATTTATCTATGATGCAATGGAAAGTCCCACAGAGGATAGTGAACTCTGTGGGACTTATTCGTGTGTGAAATTGTATGGACTTACTGCTGATGCTCCCGGTATTTTTGCCGGAGCATCAGTTTGCGCTTCATCTGTGCCACGAAATCTGCGGCGGCGGCCAGGTCTTCCTCGTTGGGGTGACTGGACGCCCGCTGCCAGCGTTCCATGGCTTTGGCGCCGCCGTGGGGGTCATCGGGGGAGGCGTTCCTGCGCTTCTCGATGAGGGCGGGATTGATCTTGCCCTGGCAGCCGAAGGTGCCAAGGATTTCGCAGCCCTCCCCCAGCAGGTAGGCCGCTCGCGCAAAGGCGGTGACGGCGTGCTCGCTGCCCGGGTCGGTGCCGTGGGT
>JAGBLH010000204.1 GCA_017635515.1 Selenomonas sp. | reverse complement strand
TCCGTGCGCCATGAGGCTTGCGCCTCGCCTTCGCCTTGCGCTTCTTCTTCGCCAAAACCTCACCCCGCCTTGCTTTTCTTGCCCTTATATTACCATAAATGTCTGAAAATGTCATCAAGCAAGCCGCCTCACCTCTTTCCGGAAAGGCGGCTTGCTCTCTGTTCAAGTGCCTGCCTGTGCCCTTGGTGTTACTTTACCCGGCTCCAGGTCTTGGTGCTGTAGTCGGCTGTCCAGGTGCTGCCGTCGGAGAGGGTGAATTCTCCGGCCCTGCCGTTTATGGTGAGGGTCTGGCCGTTCTGCTGGGTGATGGTTACATTGTTGCTGCCTATGTCGGCTGCTTTCAGGTCGCCGAGGCTCAGGTTGTAAAGCATGACTTTGTCATCTGCCGAAGCGTTGTTGATGGATGGTGATTTCGGCAATGGCCTTGTCCCTGTCTACTGTAGCACGGCCTTCCCTACTAAGAAAGGACTGCGCATGCGCGACAGTCCTTTAGAAGCACCACGAACCAGCTATGCATCTGCGCCTATATACTTCAGCGCCAGCATGGTGATATCATCGGACTGCTCTGCCTCTCCGGCATGGCGCTTTACTTCCAGCAGCACATTTTCTATGACCTCCCCCGGCTTGGCTTTGGCAGAGAGCAGGTGCAGCTTCTTTTCCAGGCGTTCCTTGGTGAACATCAGCCCCTTTTCATCCATGGCTTCCGTCACACCGTCCGTATAAAGGAACAGACGGTCACCCTTGCCAAGGCAGATGCTTTTTGCCTCGAAGGGCAGGCCCTCCATCATGCCCAGCACAGGGCTTTTCTTGGTCAGGGGCAGGTAAGACATACTGTCTCCCTTTAGCAGCAGGGGCGGATTGTGACCCCCGTTGACATACTCGAATTCTCCTGTACCCAGATGCAGGAGGCCTGCAAAGACCGTCACGAACAGGCCTTCATCGTTCTCTGCCGAAAGCTGGTCATTGGCCAGGGCCACCGCCTCTGCCAGCGTGCCGCCTCCGGCTCCTGACAAAATCGAATTCTTCAGCACGGTCTTGGCCGCTGCCATGAAAAGGGCGGCAGATACTCCCTTGTCCGACACATCTGCGATGATTACCGCCAGCCGCTCCTCATCCATATAGAAAAAGTCGTAGAAATCCCCTCCCACCTCCTTGGCAGGATACATGGCCGCCGCCATGCGGAATTCCTCCCGGGGCGGCAGGGGCGCCGGCAGCAGGCTGGCCTGGATATGGGTTGCCGCCGCCAGTTCCGCCTCCAGCCGGGAAGTCTCGCGGGCCGTGACGGCAATCTCCTTTTCGTAGCGCTCCAGCTCGTCTGTCATGCCATTGAAGGAAGCTGCCAGCTGCTCCAGTTCATCTCCCGTCTGCACATTCACCTTGCAGGAAAAATTACCCCGGGAGATTTCCCCTGCCGCTGCCATCAGCCTTCGGAGAGGACGGCAGAAGAAGTCCGAAGCACGGGCACTGCCATAGGATACCAAAACCACACCCATTAGCAGTACCGCCAGCACCGCCAGCAGCAGGGAAGCGAAAAGCCGCCGGAAAGAGCTGCGCAGCTCATCCATCTGCCCCAGAATGCGGGACCTGGCCTCACCTGCGGCCTTGGTCACTTTCTTCTTCTCCACCAGGGTGCCCACACTCCAGGAGAGCTTTGGCGAAGGGGCATAGGAAAGGTAGTATTCCTCGTCCAAGAGCCTCACCTTCCGATAGCCCACGCTGCCCTGCACCATGCGGCGGGCGGCGAAGGCCAGGCTGGTGATGTGGCTTTCCCTGAGGTCCTTGCCCTCCGGCAGCTCGCCGGAAAGTTCCTGGGGCAGATGGGAAAGCAGCACTTCTCCCTGCCTGTCCAGCACGAAGCAAGCCAGCCCCCCGGGCTGGTATATGGGCAGGAAATTCTCCGGCTCGCAATCCACCCCCAGCACCCCTGCCAGGCCCTCGCTGTCATAATAGGGCATGACGCAGGAAATAATGGGCTTGCCATCCGTCCCCTCATAAACACCGGTGAAGGCTGCCGACTGCTGCTTGAGGCCCCATTGATACCAGGCCCTGGTCCTGGCATCATAAGAATTCTGCCAAAGGGGCAGGCTCATGTGGGAAAGAGTCCCCGGCTCCCCTCCTGCATCCACGCGGATCGTATAGCCATGTCTTGAGCCAACAAACACACATTTATAGTAAAGGCTCAAGCTGACCATGCTGGTGGCCAGATTGGAGACTGCGCGTATCTCCCGCTCCAGTTCCGGGGTCAGGCCCTCCTTTGCCAGCTCCGGGCTGAAATGGACATAAGCTGTTCCCTTGGGAACAGCTTCATAAGTAGCATTTGGTAAATTTATGGAAGGATACTGCTCGGGAGAATTGAGGATTCCCTTCAGCTCCCCGGCGAGATACAGCACATCTGACTGCACCTCCTCTGCCTCATAGGCCATGATGCCGGCATGGATCTCCGCTTCGCTCTCCATCTGCTCCTGTGCCTGTTCTTTGGCAAATTCCGTGGAGTAGTAGGAAATTTCCCGCGAGATGGCCTCCTCCTTCTGCCCCACGATAGTCTGCAGCTCATAGATGCCATACAGGACAGGCAGCCCCAGAAACAGGAAGCTGAGGGCACTGCCTGACAGCATGAGCAGGAACAGTTTCTTCCTGATGCCCAGCTTCATTTGTCGCCCCTGGCATCGTCCTTGCGGTTCTGCAAGGCCGGATTGCCTGCGGCAGCGGCCCATTCAAGCTCCTCGTCCCCCAATTTCTTCCCTGCCCAGAGATTCTTGTTGGCAGAGTTCTCCATGCGGTGCATGGTGATAAGCTGCTGGTACAGCTTCTCCTTGACGGAATGGCAGCTCGAGAAATCGAATTTCCCCAGATCTTGTTCAAGTTTGGTAGCAGTCATGGTCATTACTCCCTTTCTTTATTGACATCATCTGTCTTCTGTTCTTTCTTTGCTCTTTATATCCCGCCAAGCGGAAAAGTGTTATGTTTTTTCTCAAACTTCCCATTGCAGGGCCAGCACAGTGATGTCACCCTCCTGCCCTGTCTCTTTCAGCAGGGCAGTCATGATGGCTGAAAGATTGGTGGGGGAAGTGGCAGCAGGGATTTTTTCCTGCAGTCCCTCTATGGCGATGCTGCCTGTATAGATGCAGAGCAAGTCCCCTGGAGAGAGCCGAACCCTTTGCTGGCGGATTTCCCCGCCTGCGCTTCCCGGCAGGCTCACGAGGCTGTCCCTGTGCATGAGCAGAGCAGGGGAGGCGGTGTTCACATAAGATAGCTCCCCGTTGCGGGTGTCCAGCACTCCCACGAAGGCCGTGAGGGAGAGCCCCTCCCTGCTCTCCTCTCCTATGCGCCGCCTTGCCCTGCGGCAAACGGTGGCAAGGTCAGACTTTCGTTCTGAGAGCAGGCAGTTCCTGAGCACCAGGCGGGCCATAGCCATGAAGAGAGCAGCGGGAATGCCCCGGCCCTTTTCCCCTGTCTCATTGGCCACCCCTGCTACCGTCAGCACCAGATGCCTCTCGTCCAGGAAGTAGAAGTCATAGAAATCACCACTCACCTCTTTGGCAGGTTCCATGCGGGCGTGGAGGGAAAATTTCTCGCTCTGGGGAATCTCCCTGGGCAGGAGGCCCTGCTGGATAGAGGCCGCCACATCAAGCCCCGCCTCCACCTTGGCCTTTTCCGCCTGGGCGGCGGCCAGGCTGTCCATATAGGCCTGCAGGTCAGCCGTCATGGTGTTGAAACTCTCCGCCAGTTCCTCTATCTCGTCCCCCGTGGAGAGGGAGAGCTTCTCCTCGAAGTGTCCCCCTGCCACCCGGCCCACTCCCGCAGACAGGGCCTGCAGGGGAGCCGTGAAGCGGCTGGCCCAGCGCCAGCTCACATAGGCCAGCACCAGCAAAAGCAGGCCGAAGGAGCACAGCAGCAGCAGTCTCATGCGGGGGAACAGCGGGGCGGCAGCTCCCTGCAGTTCCTGCAGATTTTCCCGCACCTGCAGGCCCAGGCTGCGGGCATCGGAGAGCACCTCCTCGCTGTTCACCAGCTCTCCCAGGCTCCAGCCTGTCTCACCGATGGGCGCATAGACCAGATAATAGTCCTCTCCCCCTACCTGCACCCGGCGGGAGCCGCTCTTGCCCGAGAGCATCTCCCTGGCAGCAGCCGCCAGGCTCTCCTCCTCAGTATTTCTCAGATCAACCTCCGGACGGTCAGGAGAGAACACGCCTTCCGGGGCAGAGGAAAAGACCACCTGCCCCTGGGTATTCAGGGCAAAGTCTATCTTGTCCCCGAACAGCACCTCTCCCTCCATCTCCTGATACAGTGCCGCCGGAGGCAGGGAAAGGCCCACCACCCCGGCAAAGCCCTGCTCATCCTCATAAGGCATGGCGCAGGTGATGAGCGTCCCTCCCCCCAAAGATGTGTAGAGGGGGAGGAAAACAGCCTGATCCTGTCCCATGACCTCCTGCCCAGCCCGATACCAGTTCCTGTCGCGGGCATCATAGTCAGGGGTCATGGTCATCAGGGGCAGGGAAACCACCTGCTGCCCTGGGGGCAGGAAGTCCATGCGGATGCTCCATCCTTCCCTTGAACCTATACTAAATAGCAGGGGCGCCACCTGGTGGCTCTCTGCCAGCCGCACCATGACCTCCCCTGCTGCGGCAGCCCTCAGGGCAGACGGCCCTGGGCTGCCTCCGGCGGCGCCAGCCAGGAAATACAGCTGCCCCGAGCCCACCGTCTCATACCTGGGGTCATGTACCTGCATCGCAGCTGCACCGCCCTCCTCACGCATGATGGTGGTGACCTGCTGGGCCAGCAGCCGCACCTCTCCCCGCATCTCTATCATAAAAAGCTCTATGCAGGCAGCCTTTTGGCTCACCACAGCTTCCAGATGCTTCTGCATCTCCTCCCCGGCGAAGCGCTCTGCCTCCAGCGTGACCGCCTCTGACCGCTCCTCCGTCCGGCTGTCCAGCAATCTCTCTGCGGCGCTCATGCCCCAGAGAAAGAGCAAGCCCAGCAGCAGGGAGGTACACAGCCCTGCCATGCCAATAAAAAGCAGGGCCTTGCCTCTGATCTTGAGCTTCATGGCCCTGCCCCCTTTCCCTTATGGCAATGCCTCTGCACTAGAGTACATATCCACCAGCAAATCCAGATTGGCATCCTCTACTACTTCCTTCACGAAGCCCGCTGCCCCGCAGATGCAGAAAGCCTTTCCCTCTGCCTTGGCCTGCTTGGCCAGGCGGATGATGATCCTGATGCCGGCGCTGGAAATATATTCCAGGCCGGAAAGTTCCACCGCCAGCTGGCTGCTGGTTTTCCAGACTTCACTCAGCCTGCTTCCCGTTTCCTCCGCAGTGGACCTGTCCAGCTGGCCTTCCAGTCCAAAGACCGTCCATGCGCCCTGCTGACTGATATCATGCCTGATTTCTCCCATAGTATCCTCCTACTCTTCACCAAGTATATCCCGCAGCCTGTCCCTGGCCTGTTTCAAAGCCACCCGCACGGAGCTGGGGGCCATGCCCAGGACTTCTGCTATTTCATTGGACTTCATTTCCAGCCAATAGGTCATCTCCAATATTTTCTGCTGGCGTTCCGGCAATTGCTTGATAGCGTTGCGCAGCTCCTCACTGCGTTCTGCCGAAAGGGCCTGCTGCTCGGGGGTCTCGCTGTCCGGCCCCGCAGGGTCGAAGGCATCATCCCAGGCGGTCTCCGAGGTGAATTCCCGTGAGCCATAACGCTTGTTCATGGCGTTCTGGGCAATGCGGAAAAGCCAGGTGGAGAAAGCCCCCCTCTCGGGGTCATATTCCCTCAAATGCTTGAAGCAGCGCAGGAAGGTATCACTGACCAGCTCATCTGCCAGGGTGCTGTCACAAGTTCTTTTCAGCAAATACTGGTAGACCCTGGGGAAGAAATGCTCATAAAGCTCCGTGAAGGCTCTCTCATCAGTGACGGCAGCCTGGGCCACACGCCCCCAGTACGCCGTATCCTTTTTGATGGGAAATGACGCAATCTTTGCCATTATTTTACCTCCTCTGCCTCCTCCTGCAAATAATTTTCCGCCTTTTGCAGGGCCGAGTCAGCCGAATCTCCCTGCCGGGCGGCCTCTGCATAGACAGCCGCATCAAAGCCCACGGGCACCCCCATGGCTTTTTCCAAAGTTGCGCGATAAAGGTTGTACTGATAGAGGGCCGTGCTATAGTTGGATCTGGCCTGGGTGAGACGCTCCTGGGCATCTGCCACCGTCAGGAGAATATCCACGCCTTCCTCATAGCGCACCTGGGCAATCACATAGCTTTCTTCCGCCTTGGCCACAGAAGCAGCCGTCTCGCGGATATTTTCCTCGGCCGCCTTCATCTGCAAATAGGCAGAACGTGTTTCCAGCGCAATATTTTTCTTCGCCTGGCGAGCCTCGGCCTCAGACTGGTCTACAGCCGCCTTGGCGCTGCCCACATTGGCCTGGGTCACGCCGTTGTCAAAGAGGCTCCAGGTAAGGCTGATGCCTGCTTCCCAAGCATTGCTGCGCTCGCTGCGGAAGGGCGCATTGGACGCGATGCTCTGGCCTGCCACGCCATTGATCTTGGGGCGATAGCCGGCCTTGGCTGCCTCCTTCCTGGCCTCGGCTGCTTTCACGGCGTATTCTGCCGCCAGTCCGTCAGGCCGGTTCGCCAAAGCATAGTCCTCACATTCCGTCAAGGCCTTGGGATATGGCTCATAGGTGAAGGCATCCGTAGGCTCCACCACCGTATCCCGGGGCAGCCCCACCACGCTGGCCAGCGTAGAGCGGGCCACGTCCACGGCACTTTCGGCATTCACCAGATTCTGCCGGTAGTTGTAGCGGCGGACTTCCATCAGCAGCACATCCGCCTTGGCTACGGCCCCCTCGCTGTACTGGTCTGAGATAAACCTCAGCTGCGCATCTGCCATTTTCACGGCCTGCCTGGCAATGCGAGCCAGATTTTCCCTATGCACCAGATTGGCATAGGCCTCCGCTGCCCGGAAGCGGGTCTGCTGGCGCTGGTTCTCCAAAGTCAGGTCGGCCCGGTTCAGCCGATAGCGGTTGGCAGCAATCTGATTCTCCAGCTGGCCCCCGCTATAGAGGGGAATGGAAAGGTTCCAGCTGTTGGCAAAGGTATTGCTTTGGCCATAGGCGCCTACGGTCTGGGTAGTGAGCACAGGTGTATCCTCGTCAACGTAGCCCGCGGGAACCGTCTCTTGGTGGGGATTGCCATATTTTTCATGTGCCTTTTGGGCAGACCTGTAATTCCTGCCCCCGATGCGGACGGCCTGAGAATTCCAGGTGATAGTAGGCCCCTTGGCGCGGCGGGCGGAGGAGAGCTCCCAGCGGGCCGCCTCCCTGCCGGCCTGGGCTGCTTCGATGCTCTCATCAGT
>JAGBLH010000203.1 GCA_017635515.1 Selenomonas sp. | reverse complement strand
GGTCAAGGTGGACTTGCCTGAGCCGGAACGGCCCACGATGCCCACCTTGGCCCCCGCCTGTATGCGCACAGACAGGTCAGTGATGACATTCTTGCCGTCTGCCTTGTAGCGGAAATTCACCTTGTCGAAGATGATATCGCCTCTGACGCTTGGCAGGGTAGTGCGGTTCGGGTCGAAAGCAGGCTCGCTCTTCTCGTCCATGATATCAGCAAGGCGGGTCACAGACACCCTGATCTGCTGGAAGTTCTGCCACATATTCACCAGCCTGAGAATGGGAGCGATGACCTGGCCTGCCAGCATATTGAAGGCGATGAGCTCGCCCACGGTGAGTTCGCCTTCCATGACCACATAGGCACCTATCCAAAGGATAGCCAGATTGAAGGCCATCTGCAGAAACAGGCCGATGCTGCCGGCCACGTTGGCCACATTCAGCACGGCCAGGCCACTCTTCAGATACCTGGAGTAGATATCCTCATACCGCTTCAGGAAGGTGCGCTCCACGCCCATGGTCTTCAGCGTGCGGATACCCGTGATGGTCTCGATGTTGAAAGAGTTGTTCTCCGCCGACATGAGGAACTGCTCATTGATGCGCCGCCTGTAGATAGGCGCCACCACCAGATTCAGCACGATGTAGATGGGAACAGTCACCCAGACAATATAGCTCAGCACATTGGAATAGAGGAACATCACCACGATGTAGATGATGGCGAAGACCACATCCAGCACCAAGGTGAGCGCCGTGCCCGTCAGGAACCCCCGGATGGTCTCCAGCTCGTTCATGCGGGACACCACATCACCCACCTGCCACTTGTCAAAGAACTTGGCAGGCAGTTCCGTCACCTTCTTGAAAAGGTGACGGGAAAGAGTCACATCTATCTTGTTGGTAGTATTGAGGAACAGGTATGACCTCAAGGCCAGCATCCACTGCTGGAACAGAGCCACCAGGATCATGCCTCCCAGGAGCACATCCATGGTAGCCACGCTCCTGTGAGTCAGCACCCTGTCGATGATGGTCTGGGTGAAGAGGGGCATCAGCAGGCCGAACCCCTGCAGGATCAAAGAAACGAACAGCACCTTCATCAGGAAGTTCTTGTACTTGGCCACCACCGGGATGAACCAGGAAAAGCCGAAGCCCTCCACCTTGTCCAACACCTTGCCCAGCTGGTAGCGCTTAGTGAAGAGGACAGCCTCATGAGACCACTTCTCATCGAAGAAGTCCCTCTTCACCACCAGGAACTGCCGCTCCGCCTTCTGGCGGGGGTCACAGAGCACCACCCCGTCCTCATCGATGCGGGTGACCACCACATAGCTGTCATCCACCATGCGGCAGACGAGAGGACGAGGCATTTTTTCCAGCCATTCCAGCTTCACATTCTCATAGGCCCTGGACTTCAGCCCCAATTCCCTGGAAGCCAGCAAGAGCCCGGTAGTGTCCACGTTTTTCTTGTCCGTGATATAAGCTCTGGAAAGCTGGGAATAATCCGCTGGGATGGAGAAATGCGCAGCAATGCGCACCAGGCATCCCAGGGCAGAATCAATATTTGCCATTAAACCTTATCTCCTATCCTTACCTTTCCCTAAGAGCCTCATTCTTGTACTGACGGAACGGGTCGAGGAAGAAGTCGATGATGCGCTTTTTCTTGATCTTGATCTCTGCCGTCACATTCATGCCCGGAGAGATGCTGATGCCGCTCTCATCACGATCTACGGAAAGCGTCAGGCGGTATTTGCCGTCCTTTTGCTTATCCTGTTTGTCGTCTATGACATCAGGGCTGATCTCCGCCACCTCGGCTTTCACCATGCCGAACTTCTGGAAGTTGAAGGTCTCCACCTTCACCTCGGCCTCCTGCCCTTTCTGGATGAAACCGATATCCTTGTTGTCAGCATAAGCCTCAATCTCCAGCGTAGCATCCTCAGGCACCACCATCATGAGAGCCTGGCCTTCAGAAACAACGCCACCCACGGTGTGGACAGAAAGCTGGTTCACGCGGCCTGAGACGGGTGCGGTGATCTCGGACTGCACATTGGTCTCATTGGCCTTGGTCAGCTCCTCCTGATAGGTGTTGAGCTGACGCTTGGCCTCTACCAGCTGGGTCATGGTCTCCTGACGATAGGCGCTGT
>JAGBLH010000202.1 GCA_017635515.1 Selenomonas sp. | reverse complement strand
TTATATAAAATTGGTTGGCTTATGCTATATAATTTTTGCATTAATGTTATTAACAGAATGGAAAGAGGTACTAACATGGATAAGAAATTTGAGGAAATTTTGAATCAGATCAATGCTGACATTTTGGCTAACAAGGATTGTGATTTGCTTGAAGAGGGAATCATAGACTCTCTTACAATCATGACTATGGTAGTTCGTCTGGAGTCTGAGTATGACATCGAGATAGACCCGGATGAGATTGCACCAGAGAATTTTGAGTCGGTGGATGCTATTTGGGCATTGGTGGAGAAGTATGTGGCGGAGAAAGGTTGAGAATGTCATCGAGTCAATGCGTTTGAGGCAATTGTTGCGAATGTGTTGGGAGAGGAACTACTTGTAAGCAGCGTGGGAACTAATTTCAGGCAATCTCAGCATGATGTTCACCTTCTTTTCAAGTACTATTGTACATATGAAACATCAATCTTAGATGGGCAATACTCATTTGCAACAGCTTTTGCTACAAATTATGGGGGCAAATTGAATAATGTGCCATGGCTCGAGGCTGGCAAATAGTCGGCTTTGAGTTTTCTAATTTACATAGGAAAGTCTGATAGAGGAAATGGAAAATGATATACTGAAGTAAAGACTGCCCTGTGGCCTTGCCACAGGGCAGTTTTCCAGTCTTGCTGCAACAACAAAAAAGCCACCCAAAGGTGGCTTGTGCATTCAATGGTGACCCACCACGGAATCGAACCGTGAACCTACTGATTAAGTGTCAGTTGCTCTGCCAGTTGAGCTAGTGAGTCGATATGGTGACGCCAATGGGATTCGAACCCATGAACCCGCCGTGAAAGGGCGGTGTCTTAACCGCTTGACGATGGCGCCATTGGCTCCTCGAGCAGGATTCGAACCTGCGACAGCCTGATTAACAGTCAGGTGCTCTACCGGCTGAGCTATCGAGGAATGTCATGGCGTCGCGCTTCGTTTCTTGCGCTGTGCCTCAACAACATAAATTATTATACACAGGTCTATCCCATCCGTCAACACCTTTTCGAAACTTTTTTTGAAAAATTTCAAAGGCAGCTTCCAGCATTTCTTCCTTCTTCTTGTCAGGGGCAATCAAAGCAATGGTTTCCATAGGCTCGACCTCTTTTCACCAGTTTGAAAAAGCTTCATTCTTTCCATACCATTACGATACTATTATAGCACATGGAGCGGTGAATTTGATATAATGTATTTATCAGAAGAGGAGGATGTTGCTCATGGAAAAATACAGGATTGCGGTCATTGCCGGAGACGGCATCGGCCCGGAGGTCATTGAGGAAGGCAAAAAGGTGCTTGCCGGTCTTGCCAAAAGGGACGGCAGCTTCAAAGTGGAGTTCACGGACTTCCCCTGGGGCTGCGAATACTATCTGCAGGAAGGGCAGATGATGCCCGAGGACGGGCTGGAGCAGCTGAAAAATTTCGATGCCATCTATCTTGGAGCCGTAGGCTACCCCGGAGTGCCGGACAACGTGTCCCTGCAGGGTCTGCTGCTGAAGATCCGCAAGGGCTTTGACCAGTACATCAACCTGCGCCCTGTGAAACTCCTCCAGGGTGCCCCCTGCCCCCTGAAGGATGTGGCGGCAGAAGATATCGACATGACGGTGGTACGGGAAAACAGCGAGGGCGAATATGCCAATGTGGGCTGCCGCCTCTTCCCCGGCACAGAGCAGGAAACAGCGCTCCAGACAGGCGTTTTCTCCCGCAAGGGCTGTGAGAGAGTCATCCGCTACGCCTACGAACTGGCCAAGAAAGAGGACAAGAGCCTCACCAATATCAGCAAGGCCAATGCCCTGGGCTATTCCATGGTGTTCTGGAACGAGATTTTCGCAGAGGTGGGCAAGGAATATCCTGAGGTGCCCACCTCCAGCCTCATGGTGGATGCCGCCAGCATGTTCTTCGTGAAGAACCCCAAGCGTTTCCAGATCGTAGTCACTAGCAACCTCTTCGGAGATATCCTCACGGATCTGGGTGCCGCCATCGCCGGGGGCATGGGCCTGGCCGCAGGCGCCAACCTCAACCCCGAGCGCAAATTCCCCAGCATGTTCGAGCCCATCCACGGCAGCGCCCCGGATATAGCAGGCCAGGGCCTGGCCAATCCCCTGGCCGCCATCTGGAGCGTCAGCCAGATGCTGGGCTTCTTGGGCAAGCCTGATTTAGGTGCAAAAGTCATCTCTGCCATCGAAACTTTGCTGCTGGAAAAGAAATGCCTCACCCCGGACCTTGGCGGCACTGCCAAGACCAGTGAAATCGGCGAGGCCATTCTGGAAATCATGGGCCGGGCGTGAGCCCCCTTTCCCTGATTCAGCCAGCTCCGCAAAACTGGGCAAGATCTTTAATCAACACGCTCTTAAAAAACATATAAGCCCCCAAAGCTTTGATCTCAGCTTTGGGGGCTTCTGGTTTTGAAGAATGAATTTCTCAGTTCAACTTGAAGTCGTAATGCTTGGCATAATTCTACTGGATGTTCAGGCGGAGTGTCTTATTCACCAGGTCATACACCCCCGCGAAGAAGGCGGAACCATAGTAAAGGTGACCATCCCCTGACAAGTGACGGCAAACATCTCCAGCCAGGGAACTTTTCTCTCATCTCATGATACTGCTTTTGTCAGTAAATATGCCTGCCCCCTGGACGTCGCTGCTAGTCTGGGATGAAAACAACTAAATTGTCATTGAAGGAATTTTTGCCTCAATACAGAAATTAACAATATATATTGTATTCAAGAGCTGCATCACAGCAAGAAAGTGCATACACAAGGAGGGCCACAAGATCATGGGCAAGATTGAGATTCCCAAAGGACAGGTGTTCCACCACAAAGGCGACACGGTGGAAACCCTCTCCATCATCCTCAAGGGCAGCTTCACCATACGCCATAGCGATGATATCAGCCTTACGGTAGGCAACGGCACCATACTGGGGGCCTTTCATCCCAGTGGCAGCAAATACGACTATGACTATGTGGCAGCAGAGGACACCACGCTTTTCGAATATGCATACAACAGCGATGATGACCTGGCCGCCGCTATCAAAGCCACCCCCGCCATTGCCCCGGTAATGGTCTCTGCCAGCATCAAGAAACTGAACAGGATGCTTGATACCCTGTTTGCCCTCTATGACGAGAGCAGGAACCTCTGCCTGTCCATGAAGGCATATTACAAGGACTACAGGGATGTTTGCTCCCAGCTGATGATAATGCCCAATACGTATGAAGAAGTCACCTCCCTTGTCCCCCCCGAAAAACCTGACCTGCTCTCCGGGTGGCAGATTGACCTCTGCCGCACCTGCCTGGAAAAGGACGAGCTGCTTCGCAAAGGCTGCTACTCTGCCGACCTCAATTTCTGTATCGGCACCATTATGCTCTCTTCCCAGCTGGCCCAGGCGATCCAGCCTCAGATAAATATGATGGACGAATTCATTCTGAAGACAACCGAGGCCACACATGATTTTCTCAAGGAATACCATACCCAGAAAGCCAAAGTAGACGAAGCCAAGCGCCGTGAGGCCATGGAGGCAGGCAGCGGCAACCTGCCACAGATCAAGAATGCCCTCAATACCATTTTGGCCTATGCTGGCATTGCCAGGGAAGAAGCCGAGGCCTTTACCAGGGACATAAAGCATTTCATGAAGTGCCCTGACAAGACAGAAAAATCCGATGAAATGCGCCGTCTCAGGATGGATATCACCAGACGCTTCTACAGTATCTATGAATCCGCCTTTTTCAATAGCATCGAAGATTCCCATCTGCCCGCTGAAGTGAAAATGTTCTTCCTCTTCGGCTTCGTGGATGAGGAATTGGCAGGAGAGGAAAACACCGCCCTGCTGTATAAATACTCTTTGCTGTGGGAGGATGATCCCCAGGGACGGATCATGCCTGTCTATGACTGGCTCAAGAAAATTTACCGTGGCGAAGTCCCGCCCTCCAAGAATGAATTCGATAACGACTGGCCGGATCATTTGAAGGAGGAAGTCCGTCAAGGCTCCATGAAGCAGGCCCAGGCCGATGCTCTGCTTGATGACCCCAAGGCCATGACCAGCTTTGAGCTGAACAACATGATAGCCAGCGCCAACAGGATGACCTACGGAAGCATCTTCTCCTTTATCCCGGCCTTCTACGCCGAGGCCGCAACAAGGCCCATGGAAAACTGCCTGGCCAGCGCTGCACGGGTGAATCAGGCTTTGGACAGGGTTCGCTCCATTGACTACAGCTGTTTCTACCGCCCCACCTTTGCCACCTATCCCGAGCTGAAGATCAACCGCTTTGAATACGATCTGGAAGTCCTGCCCTACATAGTGCTCATGCCAAACTTCGGCAGCCGCGGAGTCATGTGGCAGGAAATCGAAGGCAGGAAGCGAACCACCCCCTCTCATATGGTGGTCTCCATCCTCCACTCCGAAGACCTGGATGATACCATGGTGAAGATGTGTGCCCAGTTCCGCTGGGAGATGTGCAAGCGCATACAGGGGGTTCACTACAGCGACATTTCCGACCCCTCCCTCACCTCGGAATACTGCAACTACCTGCAGTTCTACAAGAAAAACGCCAATCTCTCTGCGGATATGAAGGAAAAGGTCAAGACTGCGCTAAAACGCAACAGCAACAATTACCGAAGCGTCTTTTCCGCCGAGTACGAACAGTATATAAAGAACGAGTCGGAAGGACTCCCCCGCCTCAACAAGGTAGCCCGGGAAATCCTTTTCAGGTACTGCACCTTCTCACAGAAGTATCGGGACGCTTTGAACATCAATCCCCAGTACAGGCCCCTTATAGACCGCTGGACCGTACTGCACGGGGAAAAGAAGCGCACCCTGGATCTCTTCGCCAGAAAGATACTCACCCAGACAGACACCCTGCCCCAGGAAGTGACCATGCAAGCAGACTTTTTGAAGCTGTAGGGTATGGGGACTCAATCAACTATTATCATCACAAGGAGGAAGCAGCATGAAACTGGCCTTTATCGGAACGGGAAAGATCGTACACGATGCCCTGGACGCGGTGAAAGATGAAGCGCAGATAGAAAAGACCGCCATCTTTGCCCGGCCCCACAGCCTGGAGAAAGCCCAGGCCCTTGCCAAGGAGCATGGCATCGCAGAAGTATGGTCTGACTACGACGAGCTGCTGGAAAAGACCCAGGCAGATGCGGTGTACATCGGCCTCATCAACAGCGCCCATTACCCCTATGCCAAAAAAGCCCTGCAACAGGGCAAGCATGTCATTCTGGAAAAGCCCTTCACACCCTTCCTGAAAGAAGCCGAGGAGCTGCTGCACCATGCCGAGGAAAAAGACCTCTGCATCTTCGAGGCCATCACGGTGCTGCACAGCGACATGATCAGGGAAATGGCGAAAAACCTGCCCAAGCTGGGCAAGCTCCGCATGGCTCTCTGCAACTACTCCCAGTATTCCAGCCGCTACGACGATTACCGCCAGGGCAAGGCCGCCCATGCCTTTGACCCTGCCTACTACGGCGGCGCCCTCTACGACATCAACGTATACAACCTTCACTACTGCGCCACTCTCCTGGGCAGTCCCGAGGAGGTATCCTACCATGCCAACCTGGGCTTCAACGGCATCGACACCTCCGGCACCCTCGTCCTCACCTACCCCGGCTTCTGCGCCGTCTGCACAGGTGCCAAGGACTCGGACAGCCCCTGCTACATCCAGATTCAGGGTGAAGATGGCTGGATGCGCCTGGAGGGCAAGCCCAATTCTCCCAGCAAACTGGTGACGGTCTATGTGAATAAAGAAGACAGCGCCCTCACCAAAGATGCCTCAGGAGCCATGGTGCGCTCCACCCTCACCGAAACCTACGAACCCCAGCCCGTCCCCCACAGGATGACCCCGGAGTTCCGCAACTTTGCCGCCATCATAGACGGAAAGACCACCGAGCACCGCAAGGAATACCAAAAACTGAGCGAAGAAACCCTGGAAGTAGTCCGCGTCCTGGAACTGGCCAGGAAAAGTGCCGGCATAGAGTTCCCGGAGACTCCGGCAGACTGATAAAACAACAAAAAACAAAAATAGCCCGCCAGGCTCAATACCTGGTGGGCTGCTTCATTTTTCACACATACTCAATAGCTATAGGCAGCAGTTCTCTCATGGAATGCACCTCCTGCCCTGTATTAAGCACCTTCAGCTCAAAAGGCCCCTCACCAAAATTCATGATATTCCGCAGATTAATCGTCCTGTCCTCATCTGCTGCTATCTGCAACAGCCATTTGGCACAGTTATTGCCACAGGTAGAAGCATTGAAAACCATCTCAGGCATGAATTTGATCAGCATCAATGTCTTTACACCCCCCGAAAGTCTTTCCGGAGCAATTTTGCCCAACACAGGACTGTCTATTACTCCTGTCCCCAGCACACAGGACTTATCCACATCAGCAATCATCTGCTTGGAAAAATCATCTACTATCCATTCATCTGCATAGCTGTTTTTAAAAAAAACCTCTGTGTTGAAAACAGCCTCCGGCATATCACCATAATAAATATTCAACACCTGACTCACCATCCAATTTTTTCTAAAAAAAGCTTCATCTGCAATAGTATCTTTGCCCTGCTCATCTCGTGCAAGTATACAGGCGCCAGCTTTTTCTTGTTGTATTGATAAACTGTCCCTCTGGTGCTCTCTGTCAATATTGCCGTAAAGAACTGCTCCCAACTGAAGAACTTTTCGCTATCTATGTACTCAGCCGGACTTGCCAACACTGCCTGCAGATTTTCTCTGCTAATCAGACCTGACTGTAAGATAAGCCACTCAAAAGATTCAGGCAGGTACAGGTATATATCCTTCCTAACCTTCATGATTTCTGTCATGCGCTCCATCTCAGGCCCAAAAGCAGCACCATCAGCGATAACCATTACAGGTTCTGAAAACCTTGCAACCAAACTGGCTATATTAGACTTGCCCATGGCTGATAAGCATTTTTTATCAGCAAATGCCCCACTAAAGAATTGATACCCTGAATTAGAATCCTCAGCGATGACTGCTTTGGGCTTCATGCCTTGGCGGCCATAAGGAATATTTTCGTAAAGATGGTAAAATTCATGGTAGGACTGCTTCAATTCACCATATTTGCCGGAAGTCTTGATGCCGTATATTTCATCTACACTATAGGGAATATTTTCCAGCCTTTCACGCGTAACTATTACATAATAATTCGATGTATGACGGATTATTTCAGCAAACTCCTGTGACATGACATATCGCCTTCCCTCGTCCAGAAAGACGATGCTATTTTCAATTTCTCTCAAATCACGTTGCCAATTCCTGCTGCCAAAAGTCACACATTTGCAATCACACTTTATAGCAATGCCGCTATCTATGCCATTTTCATTGTAATCATGAATCATGTCTATCAAAGTAGTCTTGCCTGTAGCGCTGTCGCCACGAATAACCGTCACATTCCTGCGAATGGTAAATTTATACTGCAGCCTGCGACTGCTCACCAACACTTCAAAGCTGCCACGCAAAATATCACCTCGCCTCTTTAACTATTATTTTTGATCCACTCGTCCAAAAACCGCATCTGCT
Organism: Selenomonas sp.; assembly: GCA_017635515.1. Lineage (GTDB taxonomy): Bacteria > Bacillota > Negativicutes > Selenomonadales > Selenomonadaceae > Selenomonas_B. The sequence continues at coordinate 1,105 of JAGBLH010000202.1, read as the reverse complement.
CTTCCGTATGAAACCAATGCTCTCCGTTTTCCATGACTGTCAGTTCCGCGTTATGAGCATCTATAAATTCCTGCATCGTCTCTAACGATGTCAGATTATCATTCTGACCGTATAATACCTTTGTCGGCACCTCCCATTTCAAGGGATGATTTCTGACATAATCAAGATAATGCCATGACAGGTCTTCACCAAATTCCGTATGTATAGTCCCCTTTTCTTTCAGTTCCTCTTCAGTAACGTCTGACCATGCCATCATATCCAGTATCAGCTTCTCCATATCCACGATAGACGAAATGAAATAAGCTTTTTGAATCAGTTCATCAATATCAGCATTCATGCTGAAAAATGCACCAATGCTATTGGCAATCAATTGGACATGGCTTGATTTCTCCCTCAGTTCTTCTATGGCAGCCCTGATTTCCTTTCCCGTTTCCCAAGGAGTGCAGGTCTGGTAATCCAGTCCCGTTACTTCATCAGCAGGAAACAGTTTCTGATAGCGCTCAGCTTCCTGAGCAGTACCGCCTTTCCCATGGACATATAATATTTGCATTTACATCCCCCTCCCTATCCGTCACTCTGCCTCTTCCTCCATGGTCTCCAGCAAGAAACTCACCGGACGGAAGCCGTCGTTGCAGGAGATCATAGCCGAGCGGGGATTCTTCATCCAGCCGTCGTAGAAGCCCTCTGCGCCATGGGCCAGGCCCATGACAAAAGGAGACATGGAGTCCCAGGCACTCTGGCAAAGGCCTTCAGGCCGCTGCCAGCCATTGGCGATGAACACAGCACCTTCCTCAATATCGCAGGCATGTTCGATGGGGTTTTCATACTTTTCCATCAAATCAAGGTAGCAAGCCTTCCGCATGACAGTTATCCGAACTTTCTTCACGCCAGCACCTCCCCGTTCAATTTTATGTTAATTTTACTATGAACACTTAACGAGCGCAAGCCGAAGGCGTAGCGGGAGTTTAGGGCGTGTTGATTAAATGAACTTGGCACAGATTTATGGGGATTGGCTGTCCATTGCAAGGCGACAAACCGGAGGCATAGCGGTGCTATGTCGAGGATTTGTCAACGACGCAGGGACAGTCAAGACCCGTGAAGATGG
>JAGBLH010000201.1 GCA_017635515.1 Selenomonas sp. | reverse complement strand
GGAGTATCAGGCTATGATGAGGGACATTGCAAATGAACGTCGAAGAGCAAGAGAAGAGGCTCTTAGATTACAAGTAGCATGAGCGTAGGTATAGCAAGGATACTTGCTAGATTTTGTCTACCCAAGGTACAGAAGAGCCAAATACCATCAGCACTTCGTCCAAACCATCACGCAGGATTATCTGTTTTTCTCGTTCCTCCATATAGGAAGCATAATCTTCATCCTGCAAACCAGCTACTATAGCCTCACCTGCTTCGATTCTATCCATAATGCTGACAACATATCCTGTAATATCATCGATGAGTGTATTCATCTTATAAGTTTTTATATTAGGCAATACCAATTCATCCAAAGTCTGATAGAATTCCCCAATATTACTGGCAACGATTTGCTTTTCGTTACCATTCACCTTACCCATAAAAGCCCACTTGGCTGAAATTCCAATAACACGCTGTACTTTATCTTTTAATTTCTGACGAATTCCATTCAGAAATGTTACCTCATCATCTTCATCTTCGTTTAAATCATCCATTTTATTGACTATTGCAATAGGCTGCAACCTTGGGTTCAGCTTGGCCATTGCAGTCATTTCTGTTTGTGATACAGGTTTATTGGCATCGAACATCCAAATAACAGCATCCGCTTTGTCCACAAAGTTTTTAGTTGCAGCTGTATGCCCCTGGTTTATAGAGTTAAGGCCGGGACTATCAATGATAGACATGGTCTTTAATATATCAATGGGCATACAACGTTCTACAAAAAAAATTTCATCATGCCGTATATAATCTGTCTGATTCTCCGCCGTAAGATTTTCAAAGTCTATATTCGGACTTTCCTCTTGAGAGCCATCCTTGTAATGAACTATCACCTTACTGCTCTCGCCATAGCAGAGTTTTGTGATAACCGCCGTAGTAGGTGTTGCATTGACAGCAGCAATCTTTTCACCTACCAATGCATTTATAAAAGTCGATTTCCCTGTAGAAAATTCCCCCATAACCATAACTAAGAGTGGCTCTGTGGAATCTTTTATAATCTCGTCCAACTCATCCAATGAATCTTCGTATTCATCGCGAGCTGCTAATATTTTTCTAAACTTTATCAATGACTCCGTTATTTCCGGGAACATATTTTTCATTATAATATCAACCTCTTTTCTTCTACCTTAGTCAGAAAACTATTTTAACACATTACGCATACCACAACTTCGTTTTACTCGTCCCTCCTGCTAATTTTATTTTTCATCTAACAGACCATTATAGATATATCCCTCCATATTTTCATCATAGAAAAAATCCATATTTGTTAGCATAGCATCAATTTTTAACCTAAGCCTATTTGTTGTATCTACGCGTACCAACAATCCGTGGTTCCTGTCATGAAATTTTGCTATATATTGCTGCATCGCTTTTGTTCCAAATTTATTGTTCGCATATTCATCAAAGACAAAAACACTGACCTCATCGTAATTTTCATCAGCCCAATGATATACTATCAATTCACCCACAAACTTATCCTCATGCATGATTTTGAAATATCTGTCTCCCATTTCAACATTTACTCTTGGCATCACTACTCCATTGGAGAGATTTTCATCTATCTCTTTCTTGCATTCATGAAAGGAGATAAATGCATCTTCATGAAACGTATATTTATTATATATGTCACGCGTCCATATCACTGTATTATCTTCAATAATATAAACCATACTTACACTTCCTTATAACATCTTAGTTTTAATTAAAAACATTTCTCACTTTCTCAATTTTTCACGGCAGTCCATTTTACGAAGAATCTCTTTATTTAGCCAAGATGTATTCGTTGATGAAGATGGACTTGCACGTGGAGAACTCGCCCATCACCATGATGGTCAAAGGGCTGTTGATGCTTTCTATCACTTCTTCCACATCTTTGACATTCCCTTTGAACTCCTCCATAGCCGCCATTTCCCAGCTGAGATTCCTCAGCTCATCGCTTATGTTCTCAAACAATCCTTTTGACACAGGGGCAGACCTCCTAATCACCAGGCACACTTGTGCCACAAATAAATCTTCCACATCATTCTATGCTGGTCATCTAAGCAAATCATTCATATACGGCACAATGCCAATTTTATTATTCAGATTATCATTTTCTCCTATCACCGTTTCTCTTGTTGTATGCATCTTATCAATGTCTATTACTTCCTTATGAGATGCTTTATTCCTTATTTTCCTTACCTTGTCAATTTTTTCCCCAACATTGTAATCCCAGTTATCAGCCATACTGCTATTTGTTATATACGTTTTTGTCAAATAATCAAGGCCTCTATTGACATCCCCCTCATGAAAGACACCATTGAATCTTAACACATCCACCAGTAGCATCTCTACAGACTTAACATATTGTACAACCACTGCTGAATAATCCCCTAAGGTATCTGCCCTGTCATATATATCATAAAGCATTTCCGCTGATGAAATGGAATCAATCACCTCAGGTGTCCTAATGAAATGCCATTTTTTCTTGGTTTCAACTAAGAATTTATCGAACGTTTCAGGCATTCTTTCTCTCATGCTATCGCAGAGACGTTCTGCCTCTTTCATCTTGAGCTGAAGTCTTTCATTTTCATTCTTAGCCTTGTCCCATTCCACCTGCAGTTCAGCATTTCTTTGTTGCAATTCACCTATAAATTCATTGCAACGATCAAGTTCCTCACGCTGAGATTCAATTATGCGTTTTTGCTCCTCAATAAGCCCCTCCATGTATTTCCTTTGACTATCCCAATTCGATTCGACCAACTCGGGCATATTGTCAACAAAATCTCTTTCCCTGTCAGTCATATACCTTTCAAGCATATCCAAATCATTGCGACAATCGAAGGAATCTTTCCTAAGTTTATTTATTTTTCTTTTAAGCCTATCACCATCTATATTTTTCCCGTCTAAAATTTTTATGGATAAATAATCATTTGCAATTTTTTGAGCTTTTAACAATATATTGTTATAGCTATTTCTTATATAATCCTTATTTGCAGCCACTACCGAAGCATTAACCACATCATTATATATGCCATAAAAATTTTCAAAGTCCAAATTCAATACATGCATATATTTTATAACAGAATCATATACATCAAATATTTTTTTGCAGTCATTTTCCAGCTTTTCCGCTTCTTTTTCTGATTTCTTCATCTCCTCATAAGACTCATTTATTTTCTTATCAGCAAAATATCCGCCTACCACCAAAGCGGGTATGGTTATAAGCGATCCCAAAACCACAGTACCACCCGCTATGCCGAATCCGCCAGAAGCTATAGAACCTCCACCCAAAGATGCCAGCAGTGCATTCGTGAACGCCGCTCCAGACAAAGAAGAAATAGCTGTCCCCGTCGAAGCAGTTCCCAAAGCCGCCATAAGTCCTGCCGCACCACCACCGACTGCGGCTCCAGCTATTCCACCAGCTCCAATGGAAATTTTGGCAATATCAAAGCCATCAATAGCGACTTTGCTTTTTAAATCTATGCTATTATCATGGAGTTCACTTACTTCGATAATCTTTTCGTTATAAAACTCCATATATTTTCTGGCCACTTTTGTCTTCTTTATCAAATCATCCTTTGTTTTGTTATACTTTCTAACCTCCTTATCCAATGATTCCTCGTAGAGCTGTTGCTTATTATCAAGAGACTCCTTTAAATCATTACATTTTTTCGCAATTTCCTTCATCTCCTTTACTTTGTCAGTATCAGAAACTACTGTAGAATAAACATTTTTCACACCTTCCCCAACAGCCTCACCCACAGCCACAGTAGCCCCTACTGTAAATTTTGCAACGTTAAACAACCCTTTTCCAAAATCCACTATTTCATCCCCTTTTATAACAAAGCAGCACTTTACAACTTTTTAGCCAAATAAAGATCGCGTAACTAATCCTTACAGACTTTCAGAGTATAATATGTTCACCACAAACAAACCCTTATTATAATCCTGATTTATCCATTTTACTCTATGAGGACCCCAGTGCCACTTGTCCCACTACACATTGGGAGAGTGGGAGCTCAAAGGAGTCTTCCCATCCTTGGTCTCCTGGTCAGTCTTTGCTGCGGCCCGAGCCTTCAAGGCTTCGGCCATAGCCGCCATCTTCTTAGAGGAGATTCTGCCCGTGGTCCTGGCGGCCAGGTAGTCCCCCCCGGACACCTTCTTCTGTGAGTCAATGTTGCTCTGGGACGGAACCCATTTCCACTTGTCCCACTCCGCATGGGAAAAGGGGCGTTCAGAGGAGTCTTCTCCTCCTTCTTGGTCTTGATGGCCTCCAGCTCCTCCATGTCTTCCTCATCAGAGGAGACATTAAGGACGCCCCCACGGGAGTGAGCATCCACAGAACCGTGAAGAGCAGTCTTCTCCCCCTTCTTGGCAGCCTCTGCCCTAGCCAATGCCTCCTCGAATGCAACCCCAACTGCCGCAGCAGCTAACGGATCATCTTTATCCGAATCAGCTCGTTTGGTTCTAGGCCTATTTACAATACCAATCTTTTTCCCCCAGTACTCCGCCGCCTCATCTTCCCCTTTGCTCCAAAGCCAATCCACCAGCACCCTCTGTGCCGCCTCATCTCCGCGCACAGCCGCTTCTTCCAGATACTTCCTGGCTACTTCATCATCCTGCTCCACAAATATCCCCAGCCAATGGAGCATACCATAAAATGACTTCATAGCCGCATTGAGCCTCTTCCTGCCCTGTGGCTGATTATTCTCTATATCCGTCAGCATGATATCTGCGATATTTTCCAGCTCATCCCAAACCGTGGCCAATCCCGTTTCCACAGCCACATAGGCGGCGTAGTCACGCCCCTTGCGTTCCTCATTCTTTTCCCGCAGCTCCTTAATGTGACTGCCTACGCCGTAAATCATCTTCACCAGCCCATCCAACAGGGAATTGCGCTTATACTGCTCCCGGCCCGGCAGAACCTTTTCCTCAATGGCATCATAAAATGCCCCGATATTGCTGGCCTGCACCAGATTATCGCGGTTCTCCGTCCTGCCCTTGAAGGCCATCTTGGCGGAAATGCCAAGATACCCCTGGGCCTCTATTTTGTTGTTTGCCAGGCGACGCTCCACGCCCTCCAGGACGCCCTCTACCGAGTCCCCTTCTTCCTCATCGATGCCGTCAATCTTGGTCACCAGCACCAGCGGGGTTAGGCGCGGGTTCAGCCTTTTCAGCGCATCAATCTCCGTCTGGGAGCCGGGCTTGTTGGCATCGAACATCCAGAGCACCGTATCAGCCTTATCCATGAAATGCCGTGTCATATCCTCATGAACGGATTTGATGGAATTAAGGCCCGGGCTGTCTATGATAGACATGGACTTCAGCATATCTATGGGCAGGGTGCGCTCCACATAGTCCATGCGCTCGTGCAATTCGTTGGACTGTGCATCAGCTTCAGCAGTCAGCCGCTCGAATTCATCCCGGTCATACTCCTGGGCGCTGCCGTCTTGATAATGCACCACAATCCTGTCCCGCTCGCCATAGACCAGCTTCGTGATGACCGCCGTGGTGGGCTTGGCATCTACCTTGGTGATTGCCTCACCCATCAGGGCATTGATGAAGGTGGACTTGCCCGTGGAGAACTCTCCCATCACCATGATGGTCAAGGGACTGTTGATGTTCTCTATCACTTCCTCCACATCTTTGACATTCCCTTTGAATTCCTCGATAGCCGACATTTCCCTGCTGAGATTCCTCAGCTCATCGCTCATGTTCTCGAATAACGCTTTTGACAAAAACAAAACCTCCTGCTCATAGGATAACATTTATACAACTTGCACGAATTTTAGATAACTACGACCATTATAGTACTTTTGTCCCTCATCGAGAAGACTTATTCTAACTTTTCTTTAATAAAACATTCCTCTTGTATATTCTGACAAATAAGTACCAACAAACGAAATAGCTGCCAATCCCCCACAACAGTGATATAATAGCATATGCCGCGAACCTCTAACCATGGTTTAATCCTGGCCAGGGAGGGAGGGCAAATACTATGGAGAATCTCCTTGCATCAATTGTTGTGGGTGTCATCAGCAGCTTAATCGCAACATGGCTCTACGACACGTACCTGAGACGCGGCAAATAATGCCCCGCCGATAGAGTACATGGCCTAACCAGCCATGTTCCAAATATCGGCAAAGGCCCCTGGCAACAATACCAGGGGCTTATTTTTGTACACAAAAAGAAGAGCCTTCGGTAACCAGCCGCTTGACTCTCCTCCGGGCGATCACTATGGATCTCCTAACATCATTTGTATGATTATTGTAGCACATACTATGCGAGTATTGCAAGTGACGCATAAGAATTCATTATGCCAGTCCCCTTGGTAACATCCCCAGTGAAAACGTCTGCAAAAATATTCGCCCATCTGACCGGGCAAACTAAAACTCCCGCCCAAAGCAGCGCACGCTTCGGACGGGAGTTTCTATATGGAAAGATATTTTCTTAGAGCACCTTGGCAAGATATGCCTTGATCTCGTCGCCATCTTCCATCTTCATGACGTCAGCCAGGATTTCCTTGGCCTTGATGGAGGAGATGGAGCGGATCTTTTCCTTCACGCGGGGAATGGAGGGAGCACTCATGGAGAGCTCGTTGATGCCCATGCCCAGGAGGAGGACGGCAGCGTTGGGATCGCTGGCCATTTCGCCGCACATGCCGGCCCAGATGCCGTTTTCACGGGCACTGGTGATGGTGCGCTGGATGAGGGTCAGCACGGCGGGGTTGAAGTGGTTGTAGAGGTCGGAGATGCTGGCGTTGCCGCGGTCGCAGGCCAGGGTGTACTGCACCAGGTCGTTGGTGCCGATGGAGAAGAAGTCCACGTACTTGGCCAGCACCGGGGTCATGACGGCTGCAGCCGGGGTCTCAACCATGATACCCACCTGCACGCTGTTGGAGTAAGCTTTGCCCTCATGCTCCAGCTCCAGCTTGGCTTCCTCGATGAATTCCTTAACCTTCTTGAACTCAGCCACATTGATGACCATAGGCACCATGATGGCAGCCTTGCCGAAAACGCCTGCGCGCAGGATAGCTTTCAGCTGGGGCAGGAAGAGGTCGCGGCGCTTCAGGGAGATGCGCACGGCGCGGAAGCCCAGGAAGGGGTTCTCCTCTTTGGGGATGTTCAGATACGGCAGGGGCTTGTCACCGCCGATATCCATGGTGCGGATGACGCAGAGGCCGCCCTTGCACTTCTCGATAGCTTCCTTGTAAGCCTTGAACTGATCTTCCTCGTTGGGAATATCTTCGCGGCCCATGAACACGAACTCGGAGCGGAAAAGGCCCACGCCCTGTGCGCCATAGGTGAGAGCATTGTCCACATCCATATGGGAGCCGATATTGGCCATCAGCTCAACCTTCACGCCGTCAGTGGTGACAGCCTCCAAATCCTTGAGCTGGGCATAGTGCTCGGCCAGCTCCTTCTGCTTCTGGATCTTCTCGTTGTAGCTGGCGCGCTCAGCCTCATTGGGGTTGATGACGATCTCACCCTGCTCGCCGTCCACGATGACATGGTCACCGTCAGAAATGGCTTCCAGCTTCTCGCCCAGGCCCACCACGGTGGGGATAGCACGGGCCTTGGCGATGATGACGGCATGGGCAGTGGTGGAACCTGCCCCCAGCAGCACGCCTGCAATCTGCTCGGTGGGCATGCCGGCGATGACGGAGGGCTCGACCTCCTGGCCGCAGAGAATGACCTTCTCGTCGCCAATCTCAGGCTCCTTGACGCCCAGGATGTACTTGGCAATACGCTTGCCCACGTCGCGGAGGTCAACGGCACGGGCAGCGAAATACTCGTCCTCCATGGACTCGAACATGGCAGCCTGTTCCTCGGCAGCCTTCAGCACGGACTGGGGAGCGCTCTTCAGCTCCTCGATCTTGTTCATGATGCTGTCATGGAGGGCAGGGTCCTGCACCATCATGCGGTGCGCTTCCATGATGGCAGCCTGCTCCTTCTGATCCTCGTTCTTCTGCATGCGCTCAACGCTCTCGCTGAGAATGTCAGCCACAGCGGTGAGGGCTCCTTCAGCCTTGTTCTTCTCTTCGTCCACGGAACCAGGCTGGTAGTTCACCAGATAGCCGTCCAGGTTCTGCCCAGCCAGCATGATCTTGCCCACGGCGATACCGGAGATGACGCCCTTGCCACGAATCGTTACTGCCATTTTCTTTTTCCCCCTGTTTAGTCAAACCCTAATCTTCTGTCTCTTGGCTCCACATAATGAGAGGCCCTCCCCGAGCCCCTGTCTCGGGATCTCTTGGGAGAGCCTCCGAAGCAATTCTCTTGAAATTACTCCTCGCCGAACTTGGAAGCCACCAGGTCGGTCAGGGCCTTCACTGCCTCAGCCTCGTCCGGGCCATCAGCCAGAATGGTCATCTCAGTGCCCTTCACAAGGCCCATGCTCATGATCATGAGAATGCTCTTGGCATCTACGGTCTTGCCCTTGGCCTTGATCTGGACCTTGGACTTGAACTTGGTGGCAGTCTGCACAAAGATGGATGCAGGACGTGCATGGATGCCGGTCTTGTTCTCGATCATGATAGTTGCTTCAGTCATTGAAAATCTCTCCATTCTTAAAACTTACAGTTTGCTGCTTCTTTTCGGCCTTCCGTAGGCAGGCCCGCACCGAAGCGCTCTTGCCTTATAAATACGCAAGGTGCGTGCCAACTTTTGAAAAAACCGAAAATTTATCTATTTCCACCGCCTGGCTTAACGCAGGAGGTAAAAAACGAACTGAGGGGAAATTGCCCCTTGGTAAAATTCGCCAACCACTCAAAAGAGGCTTTGGTAAATATTACCAACTTGGCAAATTATACCAACTGATACTTGCGGGCCTTGGCCGCCACGGTCTTATGGCTCAGCCGCAGCAGTTTCCCTGCCGCATTGAAGCTGCCTGCCTGCTTGAGGGCATGGGCGATGATGTCTTTCTCATATTCCTCCCAGGTGCGCACCTGCCCGCCGACCACCGGCTCGGCTGCGGCCTTGACATCTGCGGCAGTTTCCTGCACGCTTTCTGCCAGTTCTCCCTTTATATAGGAAGGCAGGGCTGCAGTTTCTATCCTGTCCCCGTCCATGAGGGTGATGACCCGCTCGATGACGTTCTCCAGTTCCCTGACATTGCCAGGCCAGCGGTAGTGCATCAGGAGGTTCATGGCTTCGGGGCTTATGCCCTGGACGGGCCGCCCGTTGTCCTTGCTGATTTTCTCTATGAAATGCTCCACCAGCAGGGGGATATCATCCACCCTGTCACGCAGAGGCGGCAGGACTAAGGGAATGACATTCAGGCGGTAATAGAGGTCTTCACGGAAGCCGCCTTCCTTCACCAGCTGCTCCAGATTCCTGTTGGTGGCAGCAATGATGCGCACATCCACATGGACATTCTCCTCGCCGCCCACCCGGTAGAACTCCCTCTGCTGCAGCACCCGCAGGAGCTTCACCTGCATATTCTTGTCCATCTCCCCGATTTCATCGAGGAAGATGGTGCCGCCGTCTGCCAGCTCGAACTTGCCCAGCTTCTTCTTCACCGCCCCGGTGAAAGCGCCTTTCTCGTGGCCGAACAGCTCGGATTCGAGGAGCGCCCCGGGGATGGCACCGCAATTGACTCTTATATAAGGAGAGCGCCTGCGGCTGCTGGCGTAATGGATGCCCTCGGCAATGACCTCCTTGCCTGTGCCGCTTTCGCCCTGTATCAGCACCGTGGCTGACGAGGCTGCCGCCTTGGTGGCCAGCGCCAGGACGTCCACCACCTTGCCGCTCTTGCCGATATAGCTCTCAAAGGCCGGAGCTGTCTTCTTGGTGCGCAGCAGTTCCTGCTCCAGATACTCGGCCCTGGCCGACACCTGGGAGAGCCGTTCCATCATGGTCTGCAGCTCGGTGATGTCCTTGGACACGGACACCACGCCTGCAATCTCGCCCTCCACAAAGATGGGGGTCACATTGGCCACCAGAGTGGTGCCGTCCTTCTTGTGGCTGATGGTTCCGATGCGGGCGATGCCGGAGTTCAGCACGCCGCAACGGTTGCCATCGGGAGCTGTCTCGTGGACGTTCTTGCCCACCACCATCTCGGGCGTCTTATGGACGATGCGCAGGTAGGCGGGATTCACATAGGTGATGACCCCGGTGCTGTCCACCACGCAGATGCCATCCTGCACCGCCTCCAGAATCATCTGGAGCCGCTGCTGCATGAGGGCATTCTCGTGGAGCAGGCTGTCCACCTGATGTATGCGCTCGGCGCCCTGCTCCTCGAAGTCGCTTTCCAGGAGCTCGCACATGGAGTCAGCCGCCTGTTCCAAGTTCTCCGCCGGGGTTTCGGCAGAAAGCCCCTCGACTGTCACGAAGACCTTTTCCCCCGAAGAAACCTTCAGCCCGATAAGCTTCATGAGGCTGCCCATCTCCCGGAGCTTGCTCCGCTCCGTGCGCAGGAAAAGCCGCACCCCGAAGCGGCGCCCCAGTTCCTCCGCCCGCTGCACCAGCATGGCAGCCACGCGCACATGCAGGCCGTTCTCGCTCCTGAGGCAGGCCTCCTTTTCCACTGTCATGAGCATCTTCCTTTCACACCTACTGTTATTATACTATAAAAGTTCCGAAAATCCCCCTGCCTCTGAAAGAAAATTTCAAATTTCTTCTCCGCCTCCCCCTTGCGCGTCCCCTTCCCCTCGATGGACGGCTTTTGGCTTGCAATTCTCCCGCGAAAACGCTACAATATTGATGAGTTGTGTAATGAATTTAATAAGAACCAAAGGAATGAAGTGAGCCATATGACTTTTTTTGTTGTCACAGCCGCCATCATGGCTGTCAGCATACTGCTCATATACAAGCTGTGCCGCTTCTTCGGATTGGAGCTGAAGTGGATTTCCCTGGTGCTCTGCGCCATGATGGCCTTCGGGGTCAACGGGGCCACCATCGTCCTCTCGCCCTTCCTTGACCAAAGCCATTACCTCAAGCTCACCGCCCTGGTGCTGGTGTCCGCAGGGGTAGTCACCCTCATCAATGATTACCTGCTGCGAAGGGAGGAGCGGCAGCTGGCCACCGCAGACGGTGCCGTGCTGTCCGTGGCAGAGGAAGCGGCAGCGGGGGAGGAACCAAAGGCAGAAGCCCTGCTGGCAGCTGCCGATGGCGAAGAAAAGGCCGGAGAAAAGTCCGAGGCGGGCGAAGCCCTCAGCCAGAGGCTGCAGGAGGCCATGAAGGCCAACGCCCCGGCAGAAGAACCTGTGGCAGAGCCTGAAGCACAGGCCGAGGGGCCTCAGGCAGGACCTGCCAGCGAAGAACCTCAAGCCGAAGAAAAGGCCGAGGAGGAACCTGCCGAGGATCCCCAGGCTGAAGAACATAGCGAAGACACTCAGGCAGAGGAAACGGCAACCCCGGAAGCACCTGCCGAGACTGTACCCCAGGCCGAGGCTGTGCCGGAGCCTGAAGCTGCGCCGACGGCAGAGCCGACAGCAGAACCAGAACCCATTCCCGAATCAGAGCCAGCCCCCGAGCCGGAACCTGTCAGCGAGGATGAGCCGGAAGAGCCTGCAGAAGAGCCTGCAGAAGAGCCTGCTCCCCAGGAAGAACCCCTGCCGGAGAAGGCAGCAGAGCCTGCAGAGGAACCTGCTTCAGAGCCTATGCCGGAGCGCCGGACCATCACCCTGGAGCCAGAGGCAGCAGAAGCTGCCGTGGCGGAGCTTTCCTCTCTGGACGAGATACTGGATTTTGCCTATTCCAACAAGGAAAAGGACGTCAGCGCCGCCATCACCGCTTATCGTGCGGCCATCGACCGCTACCCGGACGACAGCTACACCCCCTTCCTCATCATCGAGCTGGCGGGGCTGTACAAGGAACGCGCCTCTTATAGCGAGGCCATCAACCTTTACGCCGAGTCCCTGGGTATGCCCATCATTGCCGGTGACGATGCCATGGTGCAGGAGTTCTCCAAGACCCTGCGCTACCTTGGCACCGTTCAAGATATCCTAAACAAACATCACGCCCTGGCCACGCCCTTTTCCAAGCTCACCCCTGAGATACTTCAGGAGATTGAAGCCGAGTTTGCCAAAAGGCAGGCTAAGTAAAGCATGTAAATGGGGGAATAACCAATGAAGAAAAGCGTAGAAATCCTGGGCCTGCCGGTCATCAGCATCACCGAAGGCCGGGAACTGGGCATGAGCAAGACCCTGCTCATCGATGCCCGCAACGGCCTGGTGGCCGCCATCACCATCGAGGACGAGGAATGGTACCGCGGGGTGAAGCTCATCCCTTACGAATCAGTCATCGCCATCGGTGACGATGCCGTCACGGTCACCAACAGCGAAAACATCCTGCAGCTGGAAGCAGCCGGCGACTATATGGCGCTGATGGAAGACAACATCCGTGTCATAGGCACCAAGGCCATCACCAAGTCCGGCACCATCCAGGGCAACATCACCGAACTCTACATCGGCGATGACGGCAAGATCGAGAAGTGCGAGATCACCGCGCCCGATGGCACCACTTCCGACGTGACCAGCGACCAGATTTCCATCTTCGGCAAGCAGGTCACCGTCATCGACCCGAATGGCGCAGGGGAAAAAAAAACTAAACCTGTAAGCGCACCCACCCCTGCAGCACCCAAGGAAGAGCCCAAGGTAGAAGCTCCCGCAGAGGAACCCAAGGCTGAGGAAAAGGCCGAGAAACCTGTGCAGGAAGCACCCAAGGCTGAGGAAAAGCCCGCCGAGGCTCCCAAGGCCGAAGCCGTGCCTGAGCCCAAGCAGGCCGAGCCTGCCAAGGAGGCACCGAAAGCAGCTCCTGCCAAGGCTGCCGACCCCAAGCAGGCCGCAGCTGACAAGGCTACCGAGGAACGCCATCGCCGCTTCCTCCTTGGCAAGAAGGCTGCCCGCACCATCAAAATGGATAACGGCATCGTCATCGTCGAAGCCGGTGCGGACATCACCGAGGAAGTGCTCCAAAAGGCCAAGCTTGCCAACAAGTTCATCGAGCTTTCCATGAACGTACAGTAACGGATATCTTAAAAAAAGAAGCCACCCAGATTGGATGGCTTCTTTTCTTATTGACCCCTCGCTTCTCAGTGCATGATGACCCGCTCGATGGTGCCGTACTGCATGTAGGCACTGGCCTCAGCAGGCTCGCCCTGCAAAATGATTTCCTGCACGCGCTCCTTATCCGCAAGGTTCACGCGACCTGCCTTCACCTCGGAAAGCACCTTCTCCAGCAGAGCCTTGCGGGAAGCTGCCTTGTCAGCGAAAATCTCATTGTTGTAGCGTATATTCATAGAGGCCTGATTCTTGCCATCATCGCAGTTGAAGAACACATAGGCATAGGTCTTCTTGGCCGGTGCCTTCTTCGGTGCTGCTTCAGTCTTTTTGGTTGCCATAAATAATTCCCCCTGCTAAAATAAGTCTTATTATTCCATTGAGATATTATACAGCCATCAACAAGGTTTTTTCAAGTTTTGATGAAAGGACAACCATGATTACCAAAGAAATGATCAGCCGCATCAACGAACTGGCCCGCAAGAAACGCTCCGAGGGCCTCACGGCAGCGGAAACTGCCGAGCAGAAGAAGCTCTATGCCGCATACCTGGGAAACATCCGGGGCCAGATGAAGCAGATGCTGGACTCCATTGAATACGTGGACGACCCCAAGGCCGTCAAAAACTGATTTTCTCCAGAGCCTCGTCCAGCTCCTTCAGCTGGGCGGGGCTTATGTCATCTATGTGGAAGCCCCCGGTGCAGACCACCCTGGCCTCTCTCTGGGCCGAGAGCCTCTCTGCCAAAAGGCGGCAGATGAGTTCATCCTTGTGCCCGGAAGCGTTCAGCACCGAGGAAGTGCAGCTTGTCCCCACGCCCGTGAGAGAAGGACGCGGCTCTGCCAGCACCGTGCAGCCCAGGTGCTCCCGCCCGCCAGTCACCAGCAACAGGTAATCCTCCCCCACCTGCTCAAGGCGGATTTTCAAGTCGGCAAAGGACAGCCTGATTGTTTTTTCTGCCATTGTGCTCACCTCCCAGTCAGTTAATTTTATCCTCTATGGCTCCTGCCGTCAAAAGCCGTTGTTTTTCGCCTATGGTTATGCTATGATTTCTTGAGTACATATGAAAAAGAGGTGAAAGTTACTCTGAGTACCAAGACCAAATACATCCTTCTCGCCCTCGTCACCTGCGCCACCCTGATGGTGGCCATCCCTGCCTCGGTCATGGCAGTGGTGAACCAGAACCGGGTGGCCATGGGAGTTTACTACGGTCAGGAACGCCTCTCGGGCATGAGCCGGGAGCAGGTGCAGGCCTTTTTCCGCGACCTGGCCGCCAAGAAGCTGGACAAGGACGCCCTGGTCCTGACCTACAAGGACAAGACCTGGAAGTACAGCCCTGAGGACATCAAGCTGGAAGTCCACGCCGCCGAGGCTGCCGAGGCCGCCTGGAAGGTGGGCCACGACCCGGCCAAGAATTTCGCCGCCAATGTGGCTGACCAGCTGGAAAGCGCCTCAGTGAAGCGGGATATCGAGCTTGAAGTCACATATGACGAAAAGCTGGTGGAAGAAAAGCTCGATGCCATCGGCCAGGAAATAAATATCCAGCCCCAGAACGCCGCCCTCGCCCTCCAGGCAGACGGCTCCACGAAGCTCCAGCCGGGGCGCAATGGTTCCTTCCTGCCCAAGGCGGAGCTCATGGAAAAAATTGAGCTTTACATCAGGGAGCTGCACCTGCCCTTGAAACTGGCCATCACTCCCGAAGTCAAATCCCCTGACATCAAGAGCGCCGACCTTGCCACCGTAGACACCATTCTGGCCAGCTACACCACCAGCTACTCCCCAGGGGACAGGGGGCACAATATCGAGCTGGCGGCGGGCAAGCTGAACCAGCAGCTGGTGCGGACGGGCGAAGTATTTTCCTTCAACAACACCGTGGGCACCCGCACCCGTGAGAACGGCTTTTTGGACGCAGGAGTCATCATTGACGGCAAGCTGAGCCAGGACAGCGGCGGCGGGGTCTGCCAGGTTAGCTCCACCCTTTACAACGCCATTTTACTGGCAGGGCTGACCCCTGTGGAGCGCACCGCCCACTTCTTCCCCTCCGCCTACTGCCCCACGGGCCGCGATGCCACGGTGGCAGACGGCCTCCTGGACTTCACCTTCCGCAACCAGCTGGCCCACAATGTCTATCTCTTCTCCAGCTGCACAGGCTCTGACATCACCATCTACGTGGCGGGCACCAGAGCCGACCTTGACGGCTGCAGCATCAGCCTGCATACGGAGGGAGACCGCATGAATCCTTCCATCTACCGCATCTGGACCAAGAACGGGCAGGGCATCAGCAACGAGTTCCTGCATACTGACCACTACGACACCCCGCAGGAATGATAGGACACGCCTTGAGGCTTCGCCGCCCCAAGGCGTGTTTTTGCTTGCCAGCCCAACCGTCCCTCATGGCAGATGGTTGATCAGGCTGGCCTGGAATGCCGCCCCAAAGCCATTGTCGATATTCACCACGGACACCCCGCTGGCGCAGGAATTCAGCATGGACAGCAAGGCCGATATACCTCCCAGAGAAGCCCCATAGCCCACGCTGGTGGGCACCGCCAGCACCGGCGCAGAGGCCAGCCCTCCCACCACGCTGGGCAAAGCCCCCTCCATGCCAGCAATGGCGATGATGACCCGGGCCTCCAGTATCTCGTCCAGATGGGCCAGCAGCCTGTGCAGCCCCGCTACCCCCGCATCGTAGCAGCGCACCACCTCATTGCCAAGGAACTCCGCGGTAAGTGCCGCCTCCTCCGCCACGGGAATATCGCTGGTGCCAGCGGTGAGCACGAGGATCTTGCCCTTCCCGTCAGGCGCGGGCATGTCCCCCAGGATGCCCACCTGCCCCTCCTGATAGTAGCATAGCTCCGGCACCGCCTGCTGCACCTCTGCCGCCTTGTCCTGGTCAAGGCGAGTGACCAGCACAGGCAAGGCCTGCCGTTCCTTCATGGCCTGCAAAATGGCAGCAATCTGCTCCGCCGTCTTGCCCGCCCCATAGATGACCTCCTGGGCACCCTTGCGCAGTTTCCTGTGCAGATCCACCTTGGCCACGCCGATATCCGCAAAAGGCTCCGCCCTCAACTTCCGCGCCGCTTCCTCTATGCCGAGCCGCCCTGCCTTTACATCCTCCAAAATTTCCCTGCAAAAGTCCATAAGTATCCTCCCGTGAAATTTGCCACCTCATCTGTCAGCCTGCGGCTGCCACCGCACTCAGAGCCCCCCCTCAAGGGAGGCTCTTTTCCATTATACCACTTCCTCTGCTCCCCATCCCCCCGCGGGGCTTACGCAAGGGCAGGAGGTGCGCTACAATAATAACAAACGATTTTGATTCATCACCTCACTGAACTTGAAAGGATTGCACCATGAATACAGCCCTTGAACACAGCTCCGCTGCGGCCCGGCTCTCTGCCGAAATCGAGGCCTATTGGGACGAGCGCAGCGAAGCCTTCAGCAAAGTCCGCTTGCAGGAACTCAACGGCCCCGACGGACGGGCCTGGTGGGAGACTATTGCCCCTCGCCTGCCCGCAGGGAAGAAGCTCCGCGTGCTGGACATCGGCACCGGGGCGGGGTTCTTTGCCATTCTGCTGGGCAAAGCCGGCCATGAGGTCACTGCCATCGACCAGTCCGGCTCCATGCTGCGCCATGCCAGAGAAAACGTGCTGGCCTGCGGCACCCATGCCACCTTCAGGAAGATGGATGCCCAGAAGCTCCTGTTCCCGGATAATTCCTTCGACCTCATCCTCAGCCGCAACCTCACCTGGACCTTGCCAGATGCTCTGGGGGCCTATAGAGAATGGCTGCGGGTGCTGAAGAAGGGCGGCCTGCTGCTGAACTTCGACTCCGACTGCGGCCGCTGTTCCTTCGAGGACACGGTAGACACCGACCATGCCAGGACGCAGGTGGACAAGGCACAGGTGCAACGCTGCAACGCCATCAAGGAGCAGCTCTCCATCAGCACCTGCCGCCGCCCCTACTGGGATCTGGCCGTCATGCAGGAGTTGGGCTGCGAGTGCAGCTGCGAGGAAGATATTTCCGGGCGCGTCCACCTCGACCCCGGGATAGCCTACGACAACATCCCCCTCTTTGCCATCTGCGCCCGCAAGAAATAAGCCCCAGCAGCCTCCTAAACAAGGGAGAATGCCAAGCTGTCCTGGCCGCAGCCATCAACTCTCCAGGCCAGCAAACACCATATCCAAAAGCAAAAGCTTGAGCGTGCCATGTGACTGACACGCCCAAGCTTTTACTTTTACAGAACTATGGCCGGCTTACAGCCCTCTCTCCCTCAAAAGGGCTCCTATCTCCTCATAAACAGGCACCTTGACCCCCGCTCCTGCTGCCATCTCTGCCACTGCATATACCAAGCCAGCCACTTCCGAAGGACGCCCTGCTTCTACATCCCTCTGCATGGAAGAGGTGGCCTCATCTGCCATATCGTCCACCAGCTTCAGATTGATTGCCACCATCTCCTCGGGCAAGGCTATGGCCTGGGCCTTGGCGAGGGCCATGAGTTCCTTTACCAGGGCGATGAACTTCTCACGATAGGCACCGCCTGTGTGCAGGTCTTTGCCTCTGGTGCCGTAGGCTGCGCCTAGGGAGGCCATGGGGGAAATCAAGGTGAACTTGCGGAAGCAGTCGGCTTCTATCTGATGGGAGTGGGTGGCTTTGGCACCTGCCTCTTTCAATTCCTCGGTGAGCTTTTCGAGGATTGGCTCCACCCGCTCTGAAACTTCGTCTGCTGTGCCGCGGCGCAGGCCGTAGACCACACGGAAGAGACTGCCGCCCATCTTGATATGTCCCGGCTCCCCCTTCTGGCTGAAGATGTAGATGCAGCCGTCGGTGACGGTATGGTGAGGCAGCTGTGCCTGCAAGTGGCCGCCTGTGCCGTAGATGTTCAGAATGGGGATGATGACGGTGCCCTCGTCTGCCGCTTCCTTCAGGAAAGGCACCGCCTCTGAAAGGGAGTAGCCCTTGAGGCAGACAAAGACGATATCCGGGGCAGGTTCCCCCTCTGCCCTGGCCTGCAGGTAGCCTGACATATCATAGGCAGGCAGCTTCTGGGTGAAGCTCTCCTCTGGCAGATCCACCGTCAGACCCGTCTGCTGTATGGCTTCCAGATGCGCCCCTCTGGCAATCAGCGTCACCTGCTGCCCTGCACGCGCCAAAAATCCCGCCAGAGCCCCGCCAGTACCGCCTGCGCCGATAATCAAATATCTCATATCCTTGCTCCTTTCATGCACTCTCCATATATTCAATTATAACACCCCAGTTTTGCCGTAGGCAAAGCAAAGGATAGAAATGTTGTTTTTCTTTTATTTCCTTGCCTATATCTCTTTGTTTTGTTAAAATATAGGTATAAACAAAGAAAGGGATGAGATTATGCTGGGGATTGAACGAAGACAGCATATCGTGGACAAGATCAAGCAGGACAAGAAGGTCTATGTTTCAGAACTGAGCCAGCTTTTCAATGTGACAGAGGAAACGGTGCGGCGGGATCTGGAGAAGCTGGAAAATGAGAATATCCTCCGTCGCAGCTACGGAGGGGCTATTCTCTCCGAGCAAACAGGGGAGGATCTTTCCTTCCTCAAACGCAGCACCATCAACAGCCTAGGGAAGGAATACATTGCAGAAAAGGCCCAGCCACTAATCAGCGAAGGAGATACCATCATGGTGGATTCCTCCACCACCTGCCTCTCCCTGCTGCACAGGCTCAAGGGACTAAAAAACATCACCATCATCACCAATTCCATCCGTCTGGCCTACGACTTCTCTGGCTCCGACTTCCGTATCATCTCCACTGGCGGAACCCTCAGGCCAAACTCCATGGCCCTCACGGGAGCCGGCACCATCAAAACCCTTTTGGGCTACTATGCAGACATCGTGCTGATCAGCTGCAAGGCGCTGGACAGGAAGAAAGGTCTCATGGAGTCCAACGAGGAAGAGGCTGCTGTAAAGCAGATCATGCTCCAGCAGGGACGCAAAGCCCTGCTGCTGGCAGACAGCTCCAAATTCGACAAGACCGCCTTCGTGAAAATCTGCGACCTGGCAGATATTGACACCCTGGTCACAGACAAAGCCCCCGGCGAGGCCTGGGACGAGACCCTGGCACAAAAGCAGGTCAAGCTGATTCACTAAATATTTTGTCTTTGACAGAAATAACAACTTAGAGTTATAATACAAGAAAGAGGTGCCGCCTAGCGGTTGCCCTCACAGCTTAATACTTCGGATTAAACCGCTTTAGTCGCCAAACTAGGGAGCGGTTTATTTCTTTGCCTGCATGAGAATGAGCAAAATAAGAATCAATACTACGATTAACTCATTCATAGGCCAGCACCTCATTTCTGAGAGCATCTATTAACCGCTACACAGCACCTTGCAATAAGATACAACAAACTCCCCGTACCTGTCAAATGGCCGGGGAGTTTGCTTTTATCTTATTCCAAGAAGAACACCTGCTGCATCTTGGGCTGGGCGCCGGTTTCCGGGTCCATTTCCATCACCATGACATCCTGCATGTATTCATTCCATTTGTCCACCACTTCGCTTTGGGCCTGATAGTCCTCGGCGAATTTTACGCCCTTTTCACATTCGAAGTAGCCAAAGAGGTCATTACCTACATTCCAGATGGTGTAGTTATACATAGCCCAGGAGGAACATGGAGTAGTTGGTAGCCAGGCAGATGATGGCCACGCCGATCATGTAAATGAGCAGGGCCCAGTTGTAAACAAACTTGCGGCCATACTTGTCGCAAATCTTGCTTGGCCAGATGGGTAGGCAGCTCGCTGGTGGGACGGCCGCCCTTTACCAGTCCCCAGACAAGGCCGTAGTTCTCGCCCTTTTCGTCAATCTTGATGAGAGCCACATTTTCCTCAGGCGCCAGCTCCACATTCCTCATGTACTTGCCGCTGCCCGTCACCAGGAAATACTCCCCGGCCAGCCCCGGCACCGTGTTGCCGATGGGCAGCCACTCCTGTACCTCGTGAAGGCTGTCCTTCACGGCCTCCACTTCCTCAGGCTTCACACGATAGGTGAGATTGCCGCCATTGCGCTCATGCCAGCCCTTTTTGAAGGCATCCGCCGTCAGGCGGATAAAGCCTTCCATGAATTTATTTCCTTGGCAATCTCCTTGGTCTCATCGTCAAAGAGCACCACATGGTCGCTGTCCCAGCGCACCGGGCGGGTGACATGGAGGGCAATCTCGTCAAAGAAAGCCAGCAAAGCGGGAATCTTGTCGTTAACCACTTCCGTAGGATGGTAATGGCCGTTATCCATGAGGGCGAACCCCAATGTTGCCACCAGGCAACGAGGCCACCCCGAACCCCGATGTTGCCCCTAGGGCAACGAGGCCGAACTCCCGAACCCCCAGGGCCCATGGATGGGCCCCGCGGACGCGGAAATCACACGATGTGATTTCAGTCCGTAAACGTGTCACCGACACGTTTACTTCTTTGGTTCGTTTCTTTGCGCCAAAGAAAATGAACAGACGGCAGTAAATTTAGAAAACCAACTTTCCTCGACTTCGCTAACATCAAAAGACTTGGCCACCACTTTCCTTGCCTCATCCAAATCAGCGAACACTCCATCCTTCAGCATCTGCGCCATCAGGTTGCCCACCGCCGTAGCCTCAATAGGCCCGGCAAAAACCCTCTTGCCCGTTTCCGTGGCAATCAGGGCATCGAGGAACCTGTCCTGGCTGATTTCCTCCGAAAATTCTCCCTCCACCGTCTTGGGCATATTGAGCTTGCCGAAGATCTTCGTGGGAATCCCTGCCTTGTCCAGCAGGACGAAATCCACGCCCCAGGTATCTATGCCGATGCTGGCCGGAATCCTCTCCAGCTCCCTGCACTTCTTCAGACCTGCCATCACCTCTTGGAAAAGGTGCTCCAGGTCCCAGCAAAGATGACCGTTTTTCTTTACCAGCTTATTCTCAAAGCGGTAAAGCTCCTCAAACCGTATCTTGCCATTCTCCAGCCAGCCCAAAATGTGCCGCCCGGAGGAGGCTCCTATGTCTATGGCCAGATAGAACTTGCTCTCAGCCATGGAACCAACTCCCTTGAATTTGTCTGTTTGTTTGGTTTTGTTTAGTTTTATTTTTTGTTTTGTTGTTGTTTTATCTTTTTTGTTTCTCTCCTTAAAAATCGAGTAGGAGGCTGACCATTATTTGACCAGCCGACCTCTCACACCACCGTGCGTACCGCTCGGTACACGGCGGTTCCTTAGTTTTCTCTCACTCGCAAATAATAGTCCGTCATTGGCATATAGCCGAGGCGGGCTATT
>JAGBLH010000200.1 GCA_017635515.1 Selenomonas sp. | reverse complement strand
CATGGCAGTTGACCCGGGCCGTGACAAATGCGGCCTTGCTGTCCTGGATAGGGAGGGGCAGATTCTCTGGCGGCGTGTCATACCCACAGCGGAGCTTGTTACCTGGGCGGCGCGGCTGAAAGCTGACTATCAGGCGGCGCGCCTGATCCTTGGCACCGGCACCACCCACAGCCAGGCGGAGCAGCGCCTGAGGGAAGCCCTGCCGGAGATGGCTGTCGAAGTCGTGGATGAATACCGCACGACGGAGCTGGCCAAGAAGCTTTACTGGAAAGTGAATCCCCCCCGGGGCTGGCGGCGGCTGCTGCCTTTGGGTCTGCAGGTGCCGCCGGAGCCGGTGGATGATTTGGTTGCTGTAATCCTGGCGCGCAGGGCGCTGGGCAGGGAGGAAGACGAGTATGCCTAGAGAGAAGCAGGCCCGTCCCGGCTGGACGGAATATTTCCTTGACATCGCCCAGGCAGTGGGCCGCCGTGCCACCTGTCTGCGCCGCCGCTACGGCGCCATTATCGTGAAGGATAAAATCATCATCAGCACCGGCTACAACGGCGCCCCCCGGGGAGAAGCGAACTGCATCGACACTGGAGTATGCGAGCGGGAGCTCCTGCATGTGCCCAAGGGGCAGAACTACGAGCTGTGCGTGGCGGTACACGCCGAGCAGAACGCCATCATCAACGCCGACCCGGCCATGATGGAAGGGGCCACCATTTACATTGTGGGCCACAATGCAGACGGCACCCTGGCCTTGGGCAAGCCCTGCCTCCTGTGCCGCCGCATGCTGCGCAACGCGAAGCTGGCCCAGGTGGTCTATTACGAGACTGACGGCAGCATAGTTTCCTGCCGTCCTGAGGAGATACATGACTGAGGAACTGTAGCGAAATAAACTAGACAAGATTGCTGAGGATAAATTCGTGTGGTCAAGGATGAGGAAGGAGGCATAGCGGGCTATGCCGACTGACGAAGACGCAGATCCACGCGGATTTAGACCAGCAAGATATCTAGGTTATAAGTCTACAGTTCCTTATTATGTGTGACACCTCCTTTTTCCTTTACGCAAAGGAAAAATAAATGAAGATACACGGCAGCCTGTGTCAGTTCATTCTTCCGATGTGCGATCAAGGGATTATTCCTGCGTTCGATGTGTTTTACCTCCGTCTTTGCGCACCATTTCCATGATGATGGGATATGTTTTTTCGTATCCTTCAAAAAGAACTGCTTGGAAATTACACTCCTTCGCTGCTTTGATATTCTCCGGCATATCATCGGTGAAAAAGCACTCCGCAGGATTGAGGTTGTACTTTTCGCACAGGCGATGATATATGGCATGGTCGGGCTTGGCCATCTTCACATAACAGGAGAAGATTCCTCCATCCATAAAGGGCAGGAAATCCAGTACGCTCCGATTGGCATCCATGGCGAATTCCGAGTAGTTGGACAGGTAGTACACATTTTTCCCCATGGCTTTGAGCTCTTGGATCCATGGAATGGCGTAGTCCTGTTTGTGCATTGCCTTTCCCGCACCGGATAAAGTTTTCCGGATATCCTGTTCATATTCAGGCGCAAAGCTCACTACCTTTTCTGTGGCTTCATCACCGGATAGCTCCCCACGGTCCATTGACTGCCAGCAACCGTGAGACCATATGGCGCTGTTAATGATTTCGATTTTTCCTTTCTGTTCGCCATAAAGGGAATGCATATATCCCATCCAATCAAAATCCATTAGCACGTTTCCAATATCAAAAATAACATTTTTGATCAAGCTGAATCCTCCTTGCAAAATCAAGATACCAGGCTCTTTCATTTTACCAAGAAT
>JAGBLH010000021.1 GCA_017635515.1 Selenomonas sp. | reverse complement strand
GCATCGTGAAGAAGGCTTTCAAGGCTTTCAAGCAGCAGGGGCTTTATGAGGCAGTGGCAGAGGAGGTGGTGCGGCCTGGCAGGGACGAGTGCCGCGCCAATCCCCGGGCCCACTCCACCAAGCTGCGCTGGGCAGTGAAGGTGAGGGAATGAGCTTTTCCTTGCCTGCCGGCCTCTCCAATGGTACAATGAAATATACTGGTTCTGTAGGTGTTCGTTTTATTGAGAGGTATGCTTAGCATGAGACGCTATACATCATTGCTGGTGACGGCCTTCCTGCTTTTGATTGTGGTGGTCCTGGGCTCCGGCTATCTGGCTGTGGCTGACCATGACGGGGGAAAAAAGCCCCTGCAGGAAATCACCGTCTACACCAGCCTGCCCACGGAGGTGGCGGTGGTGCTGTCGGAGGCTTATGAATCTGCCAGCGGCGTGCGGGTGAATTTCGTGCCTCTGGGGCAGGAGGAAATCTTGGGCAGGCTCAAGGTCCAGGCAGAGGGAGAAGGCCACGGCCAGGCGGCTCTGGTGCTGGGGGATAGCGTGCTCCTCTCTAGGGCTGCAGCCAATGGGTATCTGCTGCCCTACATGTCTGAACATGGCGATCAGGTGCCTGAGCGGTTCCGCCAGACGGAGGGATACTGGATCGGTGTCTGGTATGATCCCATGGTCTTCTGCGTCAATCAGGACTTCCTGAAGGCCCACCAGCAGGTGCCGGACACCTGGCAGGCACTGGCGGCAGCGCCTGATGTGCGGGTGGGGGTGACGGATTTCCTGGCGGCTGATGCCTCTGCCAATCTCCTGCTCAGCATGATTGCCCAGTTCGGTGATGTGGCGGCCTATGATATTTGGCGGCAGATACATCCCAAGGTGGTGCAGTATGCCCACTACCTTTCCAATCCCGTGCGCCAGGCGGGCATGGGGGAGGTGGATGTGGCAGTGGCGGTGGAGAGCGAGACCTTGCGCTATATCCATGATGGCTACCCCTTGAAGGTCATCTATCCCGCCGATGGCACTTCGGCCCTGGTGACGGGCACGGGCATTGCCTTCAAGGCTTCGGCTCAGGATGAGCAGGCTGCCAAGGCCTTTGCCGACTGGCTGCTGTCGGACGAGGCCCAGCTGGCCCTGCAGGGGCAGGGGTTCTACTTCCTGCCTGCCAATCCGGGCACCATGGCCTACAAGACTTTTGCAGGTAAGAATCTCCTGCTGTTCAGCGCCCGTCCCCAGTTCAATGCCCAGCAGAGGCATGACCTGCTGGACAGATGGGTGAAGGAAGTAAGGTTCAACTGATCTGAGGGCCGCTTGGGGCGTGTTGATTAAATGAACTCGCCCTATGGGCGGCCTTTTATTTGACGCGATAGTTCTATTGGAGTTTTAGGAGGTTTATCAGAAAGTGAAAGCAGGTTTCATCAGTCTTGGCTGCTCCAAGAACCTGGTCGATACGGAAATGATGCTGGGCATCATGAAGGAGCACGGCATTGAGATTACGGCAAATCCATCGGAGGCTGACATCCTCATTGTCAATACCTGTGCCTTCATCCAGTCTGCCAAGGAGGAATCCATCACCACTATCCTCAACATGGCGGAGTACAAGGAAAGCGGCCGCTGCCGCAGCCTGATTGTGGCAGGCTGCCTGGGCCAGCGTTATGGGCAGGAACTGCTGGATGATATGCCTGAGGCAGATGCCATCATCGGCACCGGTGCCTGCAAGGAGATCATGACCGCCGTGGAAGAGTCCCTGAAGGGGCGCCGACTGGTGATTGCCGGGGAGGACAAGCTGCTCTACGATGCCAAAAATCCCCGCATCCTCACTACGCCCAACTATACGGCCTATGTGAAGATTGCCGAGGGCTGCGACAACCGCTGCGCCTTCTGTGCTATCCCCCTGATTCGCGGCAAATTCCGCAGCCGCCGCATAGAGGACATCAAGGCCGAGGTGGAGAATCTCTGTGAGAACGGGGTGAAGGAAATCGTCCTCATCGCCGAGGACAGCACCCTTTACGGCAAGGATATCTACGGCACACCGGCACTGGCAGAGCTGTTGCGTGAGCTGGTGAAGGTGGAGAAACTGGAGTGGATCCGCACCCTCTACTGCTATCCCAAGTTCTTCACTGACGAGCTCATCGACCTCTATGCCAAGGAGCCGAAAATCTGCAAGTACATCGATATGCCCTTGCAGCATGCCCATGATTCTGTGCTGAAGTCCATGCGCCGCCCGGATACCCGCCAGCAGATTGTGGCCCTGGTGAAGAAGATACGGGAGCGCATTCCCGGCGTGACCATCCGCTCCACCTTCATCGTGGGCTTTCCCGGGGAGACTGATGCCCAGTACCAGTCCCTGCGCAATTTCCTGGAGGAGATGCGCTTTGACAAGGTGGGGGTCTTCACCTATTCCCGGGAGGAGGATACTCCGGCCTATGATATGCCCAACCAGGTTTCCGAGGAGGTCATGCAGGAGAGGTACCATGATCTCATGAGCCTCCAGAGCAAGATTTCCGAGGAAATCAATCAGGGGTTGGAAGGCAAGGTCATCGAGGTGCTGGTGGAAGGACGTGACCAGGAGCAGAACACTATTGCCGTGGGACGTTCCTACCGGGAGGCACCTGAGGTGGATGGACAGGTCTATATCGAGGGAGACACCGACAGCAAGCCTGGGGACATCATCAAGGTGCGTGTCCTTCAGGGATTCACTTATGATGTAGTGGGGGAAAAATGCGATGAGTGACTACTACCTTGTCATCAAAAACCTGCAGACCATGCGTGATTTTTCTGCAGCCGTGGGCAAGGCCCTGCAGGAGCGCGGGGCCACCATTTCCTGTGCCGAGTCCTGCACGGGCGGGCTGCTGTCCAGTCTGCTGACGGATGTGGAGGGCAGCTCTGCCTACATGAAGGGGGCAGTGGTGGCCTATTCCAATGAGGTGAAGGAAAAGCTCTTGGGCGTGAAGCATGAGACCTTGGAGCAGTACGGGGCCGTGTCAGAGCAGACGGCCCGGGAAATGGCCCGTGGGGCAGCAAAGCTCATGGGCACCGATATCGGCGTGGGCATCACGGGCATTGCCGGCCCCGGGGGCGGCAGCGAGGAAAAGCCTGTGGGGCGGGTCTACATCGCCGTGGCAGGCAGCCAGGGAGAGCAGGTGCGCGCAAATGATTTTCCCGGCTCCCGCTACGATGTGAAGCTCCAGACAGCTTCCACGGCCCTGCGCATGCTGGTGGACTACTACACGCTCTAATGGAAATCTAATCTGTTTTTCAGCTTTTTTTGAAAAAAGTAAAATATACTTAGCGTTGTCAACTTATTCAGGTTAATCGGGAGGATTTTTTTGAAACAGGAATTGAAGT
>JAGBLH010000020.1 GCA_017635515.1 Selenomonas sp. | reverse complement strand
GGTGACGATATGATCCTCCCGGGAATAGATCTTCCAGTCACTCACCAGCATATGGCGTGTGCTTGTCCGCCACAGCCAATTGCCCTTGGGATAGCCGCCAAATTCATAGATATCGCACCCACAGCAGTTCCTGTTAATGGCGCAGACGGCGCATATCCAGTAGCGGAAGTCCGGATCCACCTGCTTCCAGGAGAGCTTGTCCTTTGGAAGTGGCTCCCCGGGATTTATCTTTTTGAATTCAGTCCCTTCAAATATAGGCTCCAATGCCAAAACCACCAATGCATTAAACATGTGTTTCATTTTTACTGCCATTTCTTCACCCACCGCATTTTCTAAGATAAATCTTCCTTGTTCACAAGCACTCGCTCCAACTGCTGCCATTATAAGCCTTGTCCAATTCCTCACGGGCAGGCTGATACCCTTCAGCGGCTATATGGCGGAGAATCTCCCGGTAATGTTCTCCCTCGCCATCTTCCAGACAGAGGTGAGCCAACATGTGAGCCGCCGGAGAGTTTCCCTCCTTTGCCTCCTGAGTCAGGATATAGCGGGCTATATCCCTGTCTTCCTCCGTACCTTTGGCTAGATACGCATCCACCAATAGCTTGCGGGCATCCCAGCCCCAGGTGTCAGCTTCATCTTCCTTCAAAGCCTTTTGCAGCAAGGGGATGGCCTTCTCCGCCCCCTGTGAGCCACCCTCGTCCAGATAAAGTCCGGCCCGCGCTATCATGGCAGGAGGGTAATCGTATTTCAAGGCCTTATCGTAGCACTTCACTGCTTCCTGCAAGTTTTTGGCTGTGCCAATGCCCTTTTCATAGCACTTGCCCAACAGGACGCAGGCTGCTACCAGCCCCATGTCTGCCGCCCGCTGCAGGTGGTAGTAAGCCTCTATTCCCTTTTCTTCCGGCCGCTCCATGTAGAGCCTGCCCAAATGGTACCAGGCCCAGGCCTTGTCCTCCGCCTCCTCTGTGCGGGTGGCATTCAAAAACCATACAGCGGCGCCCTTAAAGTCTCCGGCTTCCGCCAGTTCTTCCCCAAGAGTCAGCATGGCTTTACTGCAGCCCTCATCTGCCCCCTCCATGAGGATGGCCCAGCGCCCGGCCTTGTCACCCTTTCGGTGGCATTCATTGGCCTTGGTAATGATTTCATTCCATCTGACCCGTTTATTTCCTCGCTCATCTTCCTGCCAACCATCTCCGATGAGCCCCTCGCCCCGATACCAGGCCATGAAGACAGTCAGCGCGTGGGCAATATCCCGAGCTTCCCGGCGGCTGCAGTTGCCGCTCACCTCTGCAAAGAGGTGGATTTTCTCATCCTCCCACCAGGCCACCAGATAGTCACCTGTTTCTTCCTCCAGCTTCATTTCGCAATAGACGCCCTGCCATAAGAGTTCCAACCCTTTTTCTATATCCTTTTCGGTGTAACTCCAAAAGCCCGTGCCATATCCCTCCTGCAACTCTATCCACAGCCGCCGGGGCCGGGCTCTCTTCCAGGACATACGAGCCTTCTTGATGCGTTCTTCCTGCCAGCTGCGTATATTCTCTACATCCGTAAGTGGAGTCTTGTCCTTCTCTGATCTGCCGAAGATGGCCCAGACGAATCGGTCGCCCAACCCTTCGGAACTCTTTTCCCACTCCAGATCCCCCAGCCATTCCTCATAATCCTCATAGGACTTAGCCTGCTGTCGATAATATCGAGCCTTTTTCTTGTCTTTCGCATACCCCCCGGAGCCGTTGGCATAGACCTCTGCCATAAGCCCCTGCAGGAGGGCCATCTTTGCCCCGGAGAACGTTCTTTCCTGCTCCTGTCTCTCCAGTTCAGCCACGATGGTGCGGACAGCCATCTCCCGGTCAATGACGGTGCCCTCGCCGAAATACTTGCAATAGCACATCATAGGCAGGAGGGCCTCATAGCTGTAGAGCGCCTCCCGGGGTCTCTCCCCCGCCAGTTCCGCAATCCTGTCCAAAGCTCTCTCGCACCAGCTATAGGCAGATGCAAAATCCCTTTCCCCCAGTGCACCCCAAAAATAAATATCCGCTGTCTGGCACATGGCGGGCACATAACCCATTTCCCCCAAATTTGACAGCAAATGCAGGGCAGTAGCAGCATCTTTTTCCGCACCTATCCCATAGAGGCACATGAAGCCAATATTGTACATAGACTCCATATGATCTCTTTCTGCAGCCTCCTTGTAGAGTCTCAATGCCGCCTCGTAGTCCTCCTCGTCGTAGACGCGGCGAGCTTTTTCATAGATGACATGGGGTACCCCAAGTCTGATGAAACGCTCCTCCCACACGCGGGCCTTTTCCGCCCTGTTGCCATTTCCCGTATCCTCACGGATAATATCGGCGCAAATGCTATAAGCATCCAAACTCAAGGCAAAATCCTTCTCCAAGGCCTTTTCCAAGAAGGGTGCAGCCAGACGGGCCTTTTTCTCCTTGGTTTCATCCTCCCAGTTCCCCAGGCCGCCCCAGTAGCGTAGCACATGCCCAAAAGATGGGCTCCCATGGGCTCATCGGCATACACTTCTGCCGCCTCCAGCACCTTTTGGGGACTCCCCCAACGGGAAAGGAGCTCTGCCCGCTCCCAAGGGAACAGACTCCGATGCTCGATGGCACAGATAACCCCCAAGGGGCTGCCTCCCAAGAGACTCCACTTCAGGCACTCGTCGGCCTCGTCCTCATCCACCGGCAAGCCACTGTCCTCCCAGACCGCCAAATCCTCTGCCCCCATATATGTGCGGGCAAGGAGCGCCCAAGCATCTGCATCCCCGGCGCAGGCCGCCTTCCGCAGAAGTGCCTGCCCCGCTGCGGAGCTTTCTTCATCATATTTCATCCAGACAAGCTCAATGGCCTTCTGCACCTCCGGCTGAAAAGTCTTTCCCATGCCTATCTCCCTTCCATGCTGCCTATGTTGCTGCAAAAAGGCACCATGCCACGTTCCCATGGCATGGTGCCCCCATCGGATCATATCTTTCTAAAAATGCTTCTTGAATATACCACCTACAGATTAGAATTGTATTAAATAAATAAAAAATATCTACAATTTATCCTTTTTCCAATCCTCTTCTAATCTTCCCCTGCTATCCTATCACCCGGAGGTGTAACAATGAACGACAAAAACTTTATGGAATCCCCGGCTTTCCTGGTGTATCTGGCAGCCATCATGGGGCTCCTGTTCCTGATGCCGGACCATGAGACGGAGATACTGGTGCTGGGTGCCGGGATGGGGCTTTTCCTGGAGGGCCGCAGGGGCGGATGGAGCGATCCCTCCATCGTCTGGCCCCCGGAGCTTGCCTTTGTGGCCAAATGCTATTATGGTTCTTTATTCTTCATCAAGATCGCCACCGTCCTTTCCCTGACAGCCCTTATTTATCTCCTTTGGGACGGGCTCCTGGCCAGTCCCGATTTCTTCACCATAGGGGGGCGGTTCTACATCATCTGCTGCCTCTGGATCTTTTCTGCCGGCTCTCTTCTGTCACTGGCGTGGATGCTTCATGACAGATGGGCCAAGGCAGCGGGCAGCGTTACCATCAAGTCCCTCAATCCGCCATTCACTTACGGCATCAGGGGCTTCCGCACTATCAGCTGGATGCTGGCCGACATCATCGTGGGAGTGGCGCTCTTCATTCTCTGGTACAATGAGCTCTACCTGCACGCCTTCGACCTTTTTGGCGGCACCGTGCTGCTGACGGTCTTCTACGGCCTGTTCATCCCCTGCAAATACGCCATGTATTTCCATTTCAACAAAGAACTGAATTTGCTAACCGAATAATCTACTCACCCCAAAGGGAGCACCATGCCATGAAAGAGCCGATGCTCCCTTTTGCCCGATTAGAATTTAGTTAAACGTGGTACACGCAAAAAAGACCCCTACCTAAATAGGTAGAAGCCTTGTAAATATTCAATATGGTGACCCAGGAGGGACTCGAACCCCCGACCCTTTGATTCGTAGTCAAATACTCTAATCCAACTGAGCTACTGAGTCATTGGTCAACTGCTCTCGCAATCAACAGAAATTATTATAGCGTTTACGAGAGCAGG
>JAGBLH010000199.1 GCA_017635515.1 Selenomonas sp. | reverse complement strand
TTATAGGGGAAAATCGAGAGAACTGCCTGCACCCAGCAGCCGGAATATATTTCATCCGGGTCAGCGATTTCTACCATGTCGCGGTTCAGCACCCGGGGCTTATGGTCAACATTGGCGTTGGCATTGAGGAAGTAGGAATCTGCATAGGCAGTGTCCTCCGGGCGGTCCGTGTCACCGTCACGCAGGGGAATACGGATACCGGTATTCTTGCCGCCCCATTTTGCAATAGCGTCCTTATCGTTCTTCATGGTCTCAATGGCATTTTCGATGATGGCAACGCCCTTTTTATCTGACTTCGGAATAATAAAAGATGCAGAGTATTTCTCCACGTCGCTGCCCATCATGGCTGCAGGAGCCAGCAGGTGAGCATAGGAAAGACGAACAAGACCAGTAGTGATTTTCATAATGAATTACCTCCCAATAATCAGTTGAGTAAAGAATCGTCAAAATCTGACGCGGCTATATTATCAAGCTCCATGGGCGGGCGCTTGTCGCTTTCAGCAACCAGCGTGGGTTTGCCCTGAGGCTTCACAATCACATCTTTGAGCAGTTCGCTCAGTTTCTTTTTGCCCACAAGTTTCTCCAACGTTGTCAGCGTATGAAGTTCTTGGGGCTTATAGATATCTGCCTCAGCATAGCCTTCCTGTAGCAGGATTCCAGATGCCAGCGCAGGGTCTGACAGCTTACGGGAACTTCTCCCCTCCACTACTTTCAGCCCTGGCCACACCTGCCCTTCGATGGCTTTTGCCAGCGCATAATCTTCAATGTCTGTCAGCCACTTCTTGATTTCCTTGGACTTCAGAACAATGTCGGCTATCTCATCCGCTCGCAGGTCGGAACAGGTAAGGTCGGTTTTCACTGAATCCAGCATATAGTCTGCCAGTTCTCTGCAAATTTCCCGGCACCGGCAGAAGCGGCAATGCTCGCCTTCGCCTTTATAGGCTTGTTGGGCAATGGGCTTGACGGTTTCGCCCCATTCCAGAAGCTCCTTTTCCGTGAGTTCATCACTGGATACCGAATCAAGCCGGGGCTGGATGATGGTCATGCGAATCCTGCTGACGTCATAGAGCAGGTAGTTATCGTTATAGGCTCCCAGAGCGTACAGGCGCATCTGCGTATTGCCTACAGCATCCACAGGCACCCCTTTGCCATACTTGAGGTCACATACTTCCAGACCGCCATCGGATACAATAACGAGGTCACCGGTGCCAAAGCCTTCTGGCACCCATGTGCTGAAATCCAGCCGCTGCTCCACCATAATCTTGGCATCCCTCGAGGCCTTCCGGGCGGCGTTGATTTTCTCAATGCAGATATCCAGATAACGGCCGGTGGCTTCCCACATCTCATCGTCTACCGGATAATCGTAATGTTCACCCATCTGTCTGGGGATAGAGATAGACTTCAACCGTTTCTTGGCTACCTTTCCTGTTCTAAGAAAGTTTCTAAGCCGCAGCTCTGCCACCGCATGAGCCGCCGTTCCTTCCTCTGCATAACTGGTGGTCTTATCGGGGATAGCTGCTTCCAGCTTTGCCTATGGCGGACAATGCAGCCATTTGTGAGAGCCGGATGCACTAAGCATTGCATGTACTTCAGGCAACTTTGTCACCTCCAATAAGCGCTTTCAGCGAATCAATCTGGGCACGGGTTTCAATCTCACCTACCCGCTTCAGAC
>JAGBLH010000198.1 GCA_017635515.1 Selenomonas sp. | reverse complement strand
GTGTAAACTCCATATCGTGATGTAAAATAGTTATTAAAACAAAAGGCGTAAGCCCTTATTACTCCAGTAGTTGTTTTAATGAACTCGGCGGTGGCTCTGTCTATACATGATAGACGATGTTCATTTTCAATCCAGTCCATATTCTCATCATGTTGACGTTTTAAAAATTGTATAGCTGCGCCCAAATTAGTGCGAAATTTGTCAAAGCCTTCTTCTGCCAACTGGTCGGGTGAAATCAGGTTCATCTTATAATCGGGTACGAATTGCAAGAGGTGCTTATCCCTTCGAGTTCTCTTACTATACATTCTAGCAAATAGGATGATGGTGTCAATAGGCCAGAGTGTTAGTGGAAATAGATTATCTAAGTTATAGACACACTATTTATAAGATTTTAACAGAGAAGGCAGGTGATGAAGCTCTTGACAGCGGTAAATGTTTACATATATGGAGCCAGAGCTACAGCTGCGGGGATGTACAGGGCATTGTCGAAGCTGGAAAGCAATAAACAGGTAAAGGGATTTATAGTAACTGACTCCGTGGGGAACCCTGCAGATATATGGAGAGTGCCGGTCAGGTCTT
Organism: Selenomonas sp.; assembly: GCA_017635515.1. Taxonomy (GTDB): domain Bacteria; phylum Bacillota; class Negativicutes; order Selenomonadales; family Selenomonadaceae; genus Selenomonas_B. The sequence goes on along the minus strand of JAGBLH010000198.1, from coordinate 3,160 downwards.
TGCGGGAGACATCGGAGCTGTTATCTGTTGAAGAAAAGTTTGAGGCTGAAGTATATATTGCTACGCCGCAACTTTTTCACGAAGAAATCAGTCACCTGCTGCAAGAGGCAGGCTTCAAGAAACTGATAATGGTAACTTCTGAACAGGAAGCATATATAATGGAGCGTTATTATGAGTCTGAGCAGTTGTTTCCTTCCATTCACAAATTGCTTCTCCCAAGCAATGATTCACTTTTTCCGTATATTTCCATTTATGTTGCTTGTTTTTTTAGAGACAAAAAAGTAGTCAATTTGCCTAGGAGGCCGGGCTATATGAAAAGGCTTCTTTTAGGGTGTTTTTTGGCAAGGCAGTCGGGAGTAGATATAGCCAAGCAGGCGGATTTTTACGATGATGCTAGGGATAATATCTCGGCAAAGAATCCTAATCGTTGTGAGATGACGGCGCATTACTGGATTTGGAAGAACCGCCTGGATATTGATGATGAGTATGTAGGAATATACCATTACCGTAGATTCCTGGATATGGGTGACGATGATTTGCGACGGATGGAGGAAAATGATGTGGATGTTGTTCTGCCCTTTCCCATGATTCATTACCCCAATGCCCTTATACATCACACCTGGTATGTACGGGAGGATGACTGGCAGGTGATGCGGCAGGTGATGCGGGAGCTTTATCCTGAGTATGAGGCAAAGTTTGATGAGATCTTTGCCCGGCCCTATTTCTACAACTATAACATCATGATAGCCAAGAAATCCGTCTTTGCAGATTATTGCGCCTGGCTTTTCCCCATATTGGATGCCATAGAGGAAAGGTCGGAGCCTAAGGGCCAGGACAGGGCTGACCGCTATACAGCCTATATGAGCGAGAGCCTTACTACCTTGTATTTCATGTATCATCAGAAGGATCTGAAAATCTATCATACGGGCAGGCTTTTGTTCACCTGAGTTTGGAGGAGATTGGATGGCAGTACTTGTTTGCGGTGGGGCAGGTTATATCGGCTCCCATATCAATAAGGAACTTCACAAGGAAGGCTATGAGACAGTAGTCTTTGACAACCTCATCTATGGACACAGGGAAGCCGTGAAGTGGGGAACCTTTGTGCAAGGGGATTTGTCAAAGATTGAGGATTTGGAGAATGTCTTTGGCAGTTACGGCATCGAGGCAGTTTTTCACTTTGCCGCCTTTGCTTATGTGGGTGAATCCGTGGAGCAGCCGGAGAAATACTATTACAACAACGTGGTCAATACACTGAATCTCCTGCAGGTCATGAGGAAGCATGGCTGCAAGAGAATCATATTTTCTTCCACTTGCGCCACCTATGGAGAGCCGGAACGGGTGCCTATCACCGAGGAGATGCCCCAGCATCCCATCAATCCCTACGGCGCTACGAAACTCATGGTGGAGAGGATTTTCAAAGACTACCACAGAGCCTATGGGCTGGAGTATGTTGTCCTTCGCTATTTCAACGCGGCAGGCTGCGACCCGGAGGGAGAGATCGGGGAGAGCCATGACCCAGAGACCCATATCATTCCCCTGGTGTTGGATGCAGCCGGGGGGCAGAGGCCGGATATCAAGGTCTTTGGCACGGATTACAAGACCATTGATGGCAGCTGCATCAGAGATTATATCCACGTCACGGATCTGGCCAGCGCACACCTTTTGGCTCTGCACCATCTGGAAAAAGGCGGGGAGAGTGACTGCTTCAACCTGGGCAATGCCAGGGGAACCTCCGTGCTGGAGGTGGTGGAGGCCGCAAAGCGGGTGACGGGAAAAGACTTTAAGGTAGTGGAGGCTCCTCGCAGGCCGGGAGACCCGGAAAGACTGGTGGGAAGTCCCAGGAAAGCCATGGAAGTGCTGGGCTGGCAGCCTGAGTATGCAGATATTGACACCATTGTGAAGCATGCCTGGAACTGGCACGAAAACAGGGAGTATTGAGTATGTATGATTATCTTATTGTAGGAGCCGGACTCTACGGGGCGGTTTTTGCCCGGCAGATGAGGGACAGGGGAAAATCTGTGCTGGTGGTAGACCGGCGGGAGCATATAGCCGGTAATATTTACTCCAGGGAAATGGAAGGCATACAGGTGCATCAGTATGGCCCGCATATTTTCCATACCGATAATGAAGATGTGTGGGCCTATGTGAATCGTTTTGCCAAATTCAATCACTTTGTGTATTCCCCGGTGGCAAATTACAGGGGAGAGATTTACAATCTGCCATTCAATATGAATACTTTCGCCAGAATGTGGGGAATAACAACTCCACAGGAGGCGAAGGCAGTCATAGAGAGGCAGGTTCAGGAAGCTGGCATTGATGAACCGAAGAATCTTGAGGAACAGGCCGTTTCTCTGGTGGGCAGGGATATTTATGAGAAGCTTATCAAGGGATATACCCAAAAACAGTGGGGGAGACCCTGCGCTGAGCTTCCTGCTTTTATCATCAAAAGACTGCCTGTAAGATTCACCTTTGACAACAATTACTTCAACCATCCTCATCAGGGTATTCCCGTAGGCGGCTATACCGCGATGGTTGAGAAGATGCTAGATGGTATAGAGGTAAGGCTGGAGACAGACTATCTGGAGCAGCGGAATGAGCTTAGAGGCTTGGCCAAGCGCGTAGTTTATACCGGCCCTATTGATGAATACTTCGGCTACAAGTGTGGTGCCCTGCAATACAGGAGCCTCCGTTTTGAGACCGAGGTGCTGACGGTGGACAACTATCAGGGTGTGGCCGGAATGAACTTCACGGATGCGGAGACTCCTTATACAAGAATCGTGGAGCACAAGCATTTCGATTTTGGCAAGGGCGTTCCCGACAAGACTGTGATTACCAAGGAGTATTCCTGCGAATGGAAGCAGGGAGACGAGCCGTACTACCCCGTCAATGATGAAGCCAATACGGCAATCTACAGAAAATACAGCACATTGGCAAAGGAGGAATTTAGGGTAAACTTTGGGGGACGTCTGGGGACTTACCGCTATACGGATATGGACGAGGTCATTGCCATGGCTTTGAAGAATGCAGAGTTATTGGAGGGCAGAACATGAATGTAGCAGTGATTGGCACAGGATATGTGGGCCTGGTGACAGGCACCTGCTTTGCGGAGATGGGAAACCGGGTTTGGTGCGTGGATGTAAATGAAGAGAAGATCGAGAAG
>JAGBLH010000197.1 GCA_017635515.1 Selenomonas sp. | reverse complement strand
GGTCTGGCATGATTTCCATTTCGATTACATCGACTTGGATTTCTACACAGATTGACTTGACCAGCTCCTTTAGTCTGGTGTCAACGCCATTGACCAATACTTTTCTGCGGTACTTGGGACAGAACACAATATGGTACTTACACGAATATACGATATTGTGGCTTGAGTGGTATTTTATTTCGTTCATGTTTGTATTATACCACTCTAAGAAAACTAATACAAGGCTATCTAGGTTGTCTGCCTTCAATTGCTTACGCAAATTCGGCAGACCCGCCTTATATCCCCACGCCTAAAGGCAGGGGTTTTACGGCGGCGTCGATAAGCAATTTCTATCATAACATGAGGAATCCTCATTCTCTCTGCCTCACATATTCCAGATAATGCTGCGGTCATCAGGGGTGATATCTTCCAGCCGCTCCGGCATCAGCAGGGTGCCGTTGGCGAAGTGGACGTATTCCTGCAGGCCAGCTCCTTCCAGCATGGCCTTCACCTCCTCGTAGCTGCTCCAGAAGACCAGATAAAAATGTGTCTCTAGGGAACCTGGCAGGCGAACTTCTCCGCCTGGCTCCAGCCGGTAGAAAACCTCGTCTTCTCCCAGCTCGAAATCAGCCCGGAGTCTTTCTTCATCTACTGCCAGCCCCATGAATACTCTCTTCTTCTTCCTGAGAGCATTGTATATGCGGCGGATCCTGCTGATGCGCTTCTGCACCAGCCGCTGGCTCACTGACCTGACGGAGCTGTAGTAGTCCTGCATCACCGTCCCTCCCCAGGGGCTATGGACCAAGTAATAGAGGAAGAGGGCGTGGAGGCTTTCTTCTGGATCGAAACTGTAGTCCCTGTCCACATAGTGGTAAATGGCTTTCTCTATCGCCTTCCCACCGTACGCCCTGGCCCAGCCAAGGCGCAGATGGAAATGGCAGGGAAGCTCAATATATCTCTTGGCGAATAAGCCAATGAGTATATCGTTGTCATAGAATTTCCACTGGCCTCCGTGTGCCTTGAGGAAATTCAGCCCTTCCAGCAGCAGGCTCTCACGGCGGCGCAGGAATCTCAGGTTCAGGAGCATGACCCCCGCATTGAAGATGCCGTGTACGTCTGTGAGATTTTCCTTGTAAAGGAAGTAGTCATTGGGACGGATCTTGTCCTCCTGGCCGAAATGGGCCAGCACTTCATAGTCCGGCACCCCCGCCAAGGGGGGCTGCATCTTTTGGCGTTTACTGTGAATCTATCCTTCTGCTTTTTTCAACTTGTCCCGAAGAAGTGTCCACTTCTTTGCTGCTGCTTGACAGCCAGCCATCGCTGGTTTCCTCCCGGCCACTCAGCTTGGCATAATTGGCTGGCTGTGATTTTCCCCACCAGCACACTGCTGCTCTCGAAGGCTTCAAAATATGTCTCTCTGATATTCTGGGTAGAGGTGTAAAGACTTTCCACGTTCATCCTGTCCTCCTCTCCGAAGATCATGCCGTTTTGATTCACCATGCTCTTTCCTGCCTCACCTGTGGGCTATATAGTGCATATAGGCCGTCTTGGCCTCTTTCTTGCGACGCTGGCTGATGGGGACGCGGCTGCCTTCCTTCATGGTGAATTCCTCCGCCTCCATGCGCCGCACCTGCTCCATGTTGATGATGATGCGGTGATGGCATTCCAGGAACCTGTCGTCTCCGGAGAGCATTTCCTGCACCTGGGCGTAGGTCAGGCGCACCTGGGCTACCTCGTCCGTCAGGTGGAAGCAGAGAGCATGGGAATTGCCTGTCTCCACATAGACGATTTTCCGCAGGGGAATCTCTATCTCCCGCCCTTCCACCGGGGCGGTGATGGTGCGCTCGGTCTGCATCAGCCCCTTGAAGACATGGTCAAGGGTGTGGTTGAACTCCCCGGCGTTTTCCCGCAGGGGCTTCATGAGATAACCGGAGGCAAAGACCCGGTAGCCTTCCAGCAAGTGATCCTGGCTGGTGGTGAGGAAGACGATGGGCACCCTGTCATCCTTCAGCCGCACGGCCTCCGCCGCCTCCATGCCCGTCATGTCCTCCATGTAGATGTCCAGCAGCAGGAGGTCAAAGCGTCCGGGGTCGAAGACTTCCAGGAATTTCTCCGCACTGGGGAAGGTGGAGATGGAAAGGTCGCTCATGACCTCGGGGTGCCGGGCGGAAAAGTAACGCAGAAGGTAATCCTCTGTCGCCTGCAGATCTTCCACCCTGTCATCGGCGATGGCAATATTCATGTCTGGCCTCCTTTGTGCCTGCAATTTCACGGCATGATAGAAATAAGATTCTGTCTATTCTCTCTGTTCTTGCACCTTCAAAATAGCACAAATCAAGTCATTTTTCTACCCCTTTGCTAAAACTGCAGTTTTTTTGCTAAAAGTGATGAAGTCGTTGTCCGAATCAACTTTTATTTCGTTATAGCACGCAGAGCTAATATGCTTGATTGGTATACTAAAGACAGGGGCAATCTTTGAGCTTTTGACTTTTTACCAAATCACCCTGCACAGCTGCCGCAAACTTCTTGCGCAAGAAGTTCCTGCCTCCAAGCAGGAGGCTCCCGCCTGGGTGTAGAATTTCCAGTTCAGGGGGATAGGGCCCTTCTTCTCCCCCTTTGTGAATAAATGTTGCATACAGGAAAGAGGCGGGAAATGTTTGAGCTGCTGACTTTTTCTATGTCCATCTGCTGCATCCAGCTCATCGGCACCTGGCTGCGCTTCCTTTCCTTCAAGCAGGATATGTCACCTGACCAGATACGCCGATACTTTCAGAGGGTGCTCTGCCTGAGCCTGCTGGCCCTTGCTGCCTATGTCTGCTTCTTCCAGGAGAAGGGCATCGCCGTGCAGTCTTACAAGGCTGTGATGATGCTGGGGTGGATCCCCTACCAGCTGCTTTTCCTCTGGACAGTCAGGGGGCGGCCCCTGGAGCACCTGTTCGTCTGGAGCATGTCCGCCCTCTGGAGCTTCATCTGCCACAATTGGAGCAATATCGTGCTGGCCATCTTCCTTTACGAGGGAGAGGAAACGCTGGTGCTGAGGGTCCACGCCGCCCTCTATACCGTTTGGTTCCTGCTGCTCTTCCCCTTGGCCAAAACCTGCTTCACGGGGCTGCTGCCCGCCTTTTCCCTCTTCCAGAGCAAGTGGGTGCGAGCCTATACCGCCATCCTGCCCATGGTGATGCTGCTGGGCTTCGTGGTGATGATAGCCGACAGCACCCTCTGGCACTCCTGGGAGGAGCGCATCGCCCGGCTCCTGCTGCCCGTGGCTTTCTTTATTTCCTATCATCTGTTGCTGAAGTTCTCCCGCCGCATCTACGACCAGCGGCGACTGGAGCAGAAGGCCGCCATCATGGAGCAAGAGGTGGCCTATCTGGAGGAAGGCAAAAAGCTGGTGGCGGGCAGCCGCGCCCAGGCTCAGGCCCAGCAGGAAAACCAGCTCACCATGTACGGGGAGCTGGAAAAGCTCATCGAAGCAGGGGAAATCGAGGCGGCCCGGCAGCTCATAGCCGCCCAGGACCTGAAGCTCTCCGCCGCCTCTATCACTCCCTACACCGACTATCCTATCATCAACGCCGCCATTTCCATCTACCTGCGGAGGGCGGAGGAAAGGGGCCTCAAGGTGAAGCAGAGGGTGAACCTGCCCAAAGCCATGGGCACCGACGAGCAGGAACTGGCGGTGCTCCTGTCCAATCTCCTGGAAAATGCCCTGCTGGCGGTGCTGCGCGACAGGGAAGAAAGGGGGATGGCTGCAGGGCAAGGCTCCATCGAGCTGACCCTGCAGCATATGGAGGGACAGTGCGTGCTGGAGATAGTCAATACCAGCGCCGCCCCCCTGCGCCTAGGCGATGACGGCCTGCCCGTCACCAGCCAAAAGGGCCACGTCCTGGGCATGCTGTCCCTGCGAAATTTCCTCAAGCGCTATGACGGCTACGCCGACTTCACCCAGGAGGGGGACAAGGTGACCCTCTCCATGTACTGGGAGGACAAGAAATGCTGACCTTCGCCATCATCCTGACCCTCAGCCAAATCATCGCGGCCTACCTGATGTTCAGCCACGAGGCCAGGCGAAACAGCCAGCTGGAGCACCACAATGACCTGCTGGCCCTGCGCCTCAAAGCCCTGAAGCAGGAAACCGAGCTCCTGCAGGAAGACCTCCAAGCCGCCAGAGTCCTAAGACACGACCTCCGCCACCACTACCGCCTCCTCTACGCCCTGCTGGGCGAGGGAGACTACAGCGCCGCCATCGAGCATATAGGGAAGCAGAAGGAGGAGATATTGACTAGGTGGAAGGAGAAGAATTGAAATCCGGCTGTAACTATGTTATAATCATAAATAGAAAAAGCCTCCTGCGGCAAACAGGAGGCGGGCTACTGGTAAACGGTCAGCCCTCTTTACCTTTCAGATTAATACACAAGATTAACCGCCCAGGTTTGGAAGACTACAGGGCGGTTATTTCTTTCTGTTATTGACGGCGAGGATTATCAGAAGAATCAGCAGGAGCTGAAGCGTCGTATTGTCCATGCCATCACCTCCCATCTGCCGATCGACCACGCGCTGAGAGCGCCAGCTTTGATGAGAGGGCTAGGGCGTGTTGATTAATTCACTCAGCCCATCTTCACGGCTCTTGACTGTCCCTGCTGCGTTGACAAATCCTCGACATAGCACCGCTATGCCTCCGGTTTGTCGCCTTGCAATGGACAGCCAATCCCCGCAAATCTGGGC
>JAGBLH010000196.1 GCA_017635515.1 Selenomonas sp. | reverse complement strand
TTTTCCAGGAGGCACATTGATGGCTATTCGTTATATACCTTTTTACCCTGAGCCTATAGAGGGACAGGCGGTGCTGAACAATTTCAAGCGCACTCTGCGCTATCATGGCACAGACAAGCTGCAGGACGATTTGCGGCGGGGTATGCCTTTGTATGAGTTGGAGAAAAAGGAAGATGTGGGCACCCCGGGTGACAACCTTGTCATTCGCGGCGAGTGCATCTCTGCCTGCGCCTACCTGCGGGAGCAGGGAAAGAAGGTAGATCTTGTCTACATTGACCCGCCTTTTGCCAGCGGGGCAGACTATGCCAAACAGGTCTATATACGTCGCAATCCCAAGCTGGCCGCCGAAATCAAGGCTGCCGAGCAGGAGCTGGAGGACGAGGAACTGAAGTCCTTCGAGGAGAAGATGTATGGGGATGTGTGGGACAAGGAAAAGTATCTCAACTGGATGTATGAGAACCTCACCGCCATTAAAAGCGTCATGAGCGAGAACGCCAGCATTTATGTGCATTTGGATTATCATATTGTGCATTATATGAAGGTGCTGATGGATGAGATATTTGGGGAAGATAACTTTTCCTGTGAAATTGTATGGAAAAGAACTACTTCCCATGCACAGAGGGAGGGATTTGCACAAATAAATGATAACATTCTGTGTTATCACATTAGCGATGAATACACTTGGAATCCCCAGTATGAGCCTCATTCGCAAGAGCATATAAACAGGTATTACACGAACATAGATGAGGAGGGCAGGAAGTATGCCCTTGATAACTTAACTGCTCCTGGAGCAGGTGAGGCAAGGTCGTTCTTTGGCAAGATGTTGGAACCACCGGCAGGGACACATTGGCGATATTCACAGCAGAATATTGACAAGTTATGTTCTGAGGGCTTGATTGTTATGACTGGCAACGATAGGCCGAGGTATAAGCGGTATCTTGACACATTGCCTGGCAGAGTTATTAGTTCCTTATGGGAAGATATACCACCTGTCAATTCTCAAGCAAGTGAACGAATTGATTATGCAACCCAAAAACCTGAAGCGTTGCTTGAACGTATTATAAATGCCTCTTCTAACGAGGGAATGCTAATAGCCGATTTCTTCGGTGGCAGTGGCGTGACGGCGGCGGTGGCTCATCGTCTGGGGCGTAAGTTTATTCATTGTGATATTGGCATCAACTCCGTGCAGACTGTCCGTGACAGGTTGGCTGCGGCGAAAGCTGACTTTTCCGTTATGGAAATCAAAGACGGCGTCCAACTCTATCGTAACCCTGTACAGACTATGGACAAAATCAATCAGCTTATTCCCGGCCTCAAAAATGAAGATGCAGTAGATGAGTTCTGGGAGGGGGTTATCGAGGACAGCCGCTATGGCATGATGCCTGTCTATGTGTCAAATCTGATGGACGATACCTCAAAGCTCCTCACCAAGGATTTGATGAATCGTATTCTGCGTGAGGCTCTGCCTGATTTGCCAAATAGTGTGAAGCGGGTGGTTATTTATTACATCGACATCGAAGATGAGGATTCCATCCGTAAATTTATCGCTGAGGATGACAGCAGTGACATCGAAATCGAGTTGCGGGATATGAAAGCGCTTTTGGACGATATGGTTCTGGAGGATGAGGCAGAGTTTTCCTTGGAGGGCGGAGAGCAGGAACTGCCCTATACCGTGAGAATCAAATCTTTCCTAAGTGACAGGCTGGCGCAGAAGATAAGCGAATATAATCAAAAGGCTTTGGCTAACGCCAAGAAAAAATATAAACCTATTGCTCTTAGTGAGGAAGGCCTGGAAACTATAGAAGCCCTGAGCCTTGATTGTACAGCGGCGGAAAAAGACGCTGTATGGCATAGTGAGGTAGAAATAAAAATAGACAAACTTGGCTACGTAATACGAGATGGTGTTAAAACAACAGACTTCTGGGATGGCACTATTTCGTCAGAGAAAAAGCCTCTGCGTTTGAAAATCCGCAATATCTGCGGTGATGAAACTATATACCAACTTTGATATTGATTATAGCAGTGAAGCCAGTGGTGGCTCACTGCTATTTTTGAAGGCAATTTTGCAGCAGTAAAGGGAATGGCGGGATAGATAGAGAATTTAAAAGCAAACAGGTCATTGGGGAGGGGGAATCAAATGGAACGGGATGCCCATTACTATGAGGAAAAGGCAGAAGAATTCAAGCTGGCAGGTGATGCCGAAGGGGTGGCGGCGGCCCTTTATCAGGCGGCGGTGCATGACAGGTACCTGCGCAGCCAGCGGCAGCATTACTCCGGCTATCTCTTTGCTTTGCATTATTTGGAGGAAATCGGGGCTGAAGATTTGAGGGCGGCCCATCTTGCTTATGGGGAGCTTTATGCGGAGGAAGAGATACTGCCGCCTGTTAAGGCTTATCAGCATGAGAAAGTCCGTATCGGCTATCTGTCTCCGCGCTTGGTGGAGAATTCCGTAATGCGGTTTGCCGAGCCGCTTCTGCTTGACTTGGACAGGGATGAATTTGAGGTGTTTGCCTTTTCCCTGGGAGAAGAAGAGGACGAGGCCACTGAACGTATTCGGGCGGCACTTAACGAACAGGGGGCGGGGAAGCACTATCTCTGCTTGTACGGCCTGTCCATTGAGGAAGGGGCAAGGGCTATACGGGAGCAGGAAATTGATATCCTCTTTGATCTGGGCGGCCATAGCGAGGGCGGCCAGACCCTGATGATAATGGCCAAGAAGCCTGCCCCCGTGCAGCTTTCGGGACTGGGCTATTTCGATACCCTGGGGCTGCCTGAAGGCATAGTTGATGGCTTTCTGGCAGATGAAGTTCTGCTGCCTTTGGGAGAAGAAAAAAAGTTTCTCGAGCCGCTTTTCCGTCTGCCACAGGCTTTTGCCTTTCAGCCCACAGCTGCCATGAGAAATTTCCGTGCCGGACTCGCTCCAAGGAGGGCTCAAGGCGAGGTGGTCTTCGGCGTGGTGCAGAACGTGCTGAAGATAACGGACTCAGCCTTGAGGGCCTGGGGGAGAATCCTGCAGGAAGTGCCGGATAGCCGCCTGCTCATCAAGGATGTACTGCCGGCATCGGAACGTCTGCAGCACCTCAGGCAGAGGGCGGAGCGCTTGGGCTTGCCCTTGGAGCGACTTGAACTCAGGGGCGGCAGTTTGAGTTTCTGGGATATTTACCAGGAAGTGGATT
>JAGBLH010000195.1 GCA_017635515.1 Selenomonas sp. | reverse complement strand
GCAGTTTTGGTTTTGGTATACGCCAGTTGTATATCCTGCCAACATCATCCCACAGTCATTTCAGTGGCTCATAAACCTGAATCCCATGTATCATATAGTGCATGCATATCAGAACTTGTTCGTGTATAACATCATGCCGGATGTGTACGGTTTGGGTGGCGTACTGGTGCTGAGCCTCTTGCTGGCATTGTGGGCTTTGCATCTGTATCGTGGGCATGTAGGAGAATTGGTTGATGAGTTATGAAAAATAGCATTAGCATAAAAAACGTTGGCAAGAGCTATAAGATATATCCATCTCGCATGGCAAGATTGCGGGAGTGGCTGAATCCGTTCTCATCGTCGATGCATGAAGATAAATGGGTTCTGAAGGACATAAATCTTGAAGTATCGGCTGGCGAAGCTGTTGGTGTCATAGGCATGAATGGGGCAGGCAAGTCTACTCTCTTGAAGATTATCACGGGAACGACTGTGCCTACCACGGGTACAGTTTCTTTTGATGGCACCGTTTCGGCCCTTTTGGAGTTGGGACTGGGGTTCCATCCTGACTTCACTGGACGGCAAAATGCTTATATGTCGGGGCAGTTGCTGGGATATACCATAGAGGAAATTGATACTTGCATGCAGCAGATTGAGGAATTTGCGGAGATTGGTGAGGCCATCGATGCCCCAGTTCGCACTTATTCGAGCGGCATGCAGGTGAGGCTGGCTTTTAGCGTTGCCACTATGAAGCGCCCCGATATCCTGATAGTTGATGAAGCCTTGAGTGTAGGCGATGTGTATTTCCAGCATAAGAGTTTCAATCGGATAAAGCAATTCAGGGAAAAGGGGACAACTCTGCTGCTGGTGTCCCATGACAAGGCAGCCATTCAGGCTGTGTGCGATCGTGCAATCCTGCTTGACCATGGCAGCGTTCTTAAGACTGGCAGCCCGGAAGAAATCATGGATTACTACAATGCCATGATTGGGGGGAACGAAGGCAAGCCCATTGAGCAAAAACGTCTCAATGGCGGCCGTGTGCAGACTATTTCCGGCAATGGCCAGGTCAGGATACAGACTGTAGAGATATTGAATGCCAAAGGCGAAGTTGCAGAGGTGTTTGATGTTGGGGAACATGTCTGCATGAGGATCTATGCCGAGGTATGTGATGAAATTGATGATCTGACTTGCGGAGTGTCCATCAGGAATCGCTTGGGCGAATCCGTTTTTGGCATCAATACCAAGAGCTTTGATTCTTGCTTTGAGAAACTGCACAATGGCAATAAAGTGAAGTTTGAATTCCGTTTGCCGCTGAATCTGGGACAGGGCACATACTCCGTGACCGTGGCATTGCACAGCGGAAGGAGCCATGTGGGGGTCAATTATGAATGGCGCGATTTGGCGGTTGTCTTTGAGATTATCAACCAGACCAAGCGCGAATTTGATGGCATAGCATATATAGATGCTGAAGTGGATAGTGTATTACTCTTGTAAGAGGCGGGACTATGTTGGAAAAAATGGAAAGGATGCTTCACCTTCTGCTGCATCCTAATGAGATATTACTGCGCTATAAGGCTGTTGAAGAGATGGTCCAAAGGCATGAGGTTTCCATTACCAGGCATAATGATACGTTGATAAAATTGGATGAGCTGAGGGTGCTGCATGAATACACTGCGCCGGAATATTTGTGCAACAATGGCATCATAGACAAACCTTCATATTTGGAATCGGCTCGTGAAGCAGTGAATCCCTCTGCAAGCATGGATGCCTTGTATGCAAATATAGCCAAGGCTTTCAGGGCAGATATGGTCTTTATTCGCAAAGAACTGGAAAGATTCCTGCCCTATATCCGTGAG
>JAGBLH010000194.1 GCA_017635515.1 Selenomonas sp. | reverse complement strand
CAGCATCCTTCTCAGGAGAACGAATCAGGCTGCCCAGGAGAATCGGAGCAATAAGGGCCGGCAGATAGCCAATGGTGATGGCAAAAGACATAGCAGCAGAAGAATGCTTCTTGGGCACCCCCAGCTCGCCGATAGGAGCATAGTATACGCCACGCACCATGAATACGCAGGCAGCAGCGCAAAGCATCAGCACCATGGTCAGCATGAACATACCGTCGGAAATGACCTGGGGAGCTTCACCGGGAGCATAGCCACCAGCATAGAGAGAAACATCTGGATGATTCATCCAGAAGATGGCACCTACAGCGCACATGAGCACAGCCAGCAAGATTTCCATAGCCCGCATGAAGTGAGCAGTGGAGGAAAATACTTTCTCAACCAGCACGGAAGAAACCAAAGGCAACATGCGCAGGCCAATGATCACCGTAGCAAAGGTAGCAGCTGCCACGGCGCTGGCACCATAGCCGCCCTGCAGAAAACGGGCGAAATAAGTGCCTGCAGCTACAAAAGCACCGTAAATGCAGAAGACATTGATGCCTGCAATCCATACACCGGGAATCTTGGCAACCTTGAAAATACCCTTGATGGCTTCCTTATTGGAACTGACCTGGGAATCGTCACCGACTTTCTCGCCCTTGGGGCAGACAAAGTAGACGGCGGCACCTGCAATGATGATGACAGCACAGGCAGTGGTCATCATAGCCTGCGGTCCGGCGTGATAGTAAAGCATGCCAGTCCAGACCATGGAGATCAGGAAGGCCAGCACACCACGGCCAAACTCGAAGAGACCGAAGGCCATACCTTGATGATCCTCAGTAGTGGAAAGCCGCAGAGCCTTGAAGTTGGCAGGCTTGAAGAGCACCTCACTGAAGAACAGCATCCCGAAGAAGCAAGCCAGCAGCACCGGCATGCTGAGCCCCGGAGAACCCAGGGTCAGGAATAAGGAAATGCCGCCCACGCCGATAGTAGAAAGAAGCATGATACCTCTGAGAGAGAAGCGGTCTCCCACCCAGCCCAGGGCGATGGTACCCAGCAGGATGACCAAGCCTTGCATGGAGTAGAGAAAACCAGCCTGCTGGTCAGTTACACCAAGAGCTGCCGGGAAGCCTCCTGGCACACTATTGCGAATATCCCAGAAAGCGTAGATGAGCTGGGCATTGATAGTGATGAGAATAAGCTGGAAAAATGCCGCTTGTGTAAAACCGTACTTAGCCAAAAACTTTTTCATGGTAATCCTCCTTTTTTGATGTAAAACCTTTATTTTTTTGGCTTTTGTCAGTATAATGATAACTGTGTGGTAGATTCCACTCAAAATTTATCCACAACACCATCATCAACTAACCTTTACATTCTCTATTCTATATTATAATTGTTTTGTATTTCTATGTTATCTTGCCTATTTATGTTTCAAAACTTATAATTATTGTTCTAATCTACAGAAAGTAAATGACATACAGAAGGAGGTGAGCGTCAGATGGCAAAAATATGCCTGGGACAACCCCACGAAGGCAGCTTCGAGATTGGCACCAGCCCTTACCTTGAAGCCATTTCCCTGCTCTCAGGCACTTCCTTGCAAAGCCACGAAGCCTTGACCAGACATAAGGAACTGGCTGAAATAATCCTCGTAGAACAGGGGCGCTGCCGTCTGCTGACTGAGGACGACTCTCTCCTGATGCAGGAGGGCAGCCTTGCCCTCATTGGCAGCGACACCCTCCACGGTTTCAAGCCCGGGAGGACCT
>JAGBLH010000193.1 GCA_017635515.1 Selenomonas sp. | reverse complement strand
TGGCCTTCCTGCTCATACTCTCCATTGGTGAAAACCCACATGTAGGATTTTGTCTTGTTCTTGCGGCCCTTTTCACCCAGCACCTGGACAGGCGTTTCATCGGCATGTATGATTGGCTGAAGCAGCAGCATCTTATACATATGATCCACCAATGGCATAAGCCAATCCTGTGCAGAACGTATGACCCAGTTGGCCAGTGTGGCCCGGGGCAGTGCAATGCCGATAACCTTCCATTCCTGTTCCTGCCGGTAAAGGGGCATGGCAAACTGGTATTTCTGCGTGATGACATGCGCAATGCTGGAAGGAGAGGCAATGGACTTATATTTTTTTATGATTTGCAATGGGGGTAGCAACAAAGCAGCCCCCACCTCTGCAGGCGGGGGGCAACATCTCAGAGCTTCAGTCTGCCAGGCAGACATTTATCTCCATCTCCCGGAGAGAAGCAAGCATGGCATCTTCTATTCTGCTGTCAGTGTAGATGGTACCTATCACACTATACGGAAGAAGTGTCACCACCCCATTCCGGCTGAATTTATCGGACTCGGTGAGGATGCTGATCTCTTTGGCATTTTCCGCCATGGCCCGAACTGCCTCATCCCGCATGAGATCCCCGGACATGGCTCCCCTGTCGTTGAAGCCGTCCGTGCCAGCAAAGAGCTTGTCCACATAAAAGGACTCAGCGCACTTTCTCACCAGCGGCCCCACCATGACCTGAGGATCCTTCTGGAACTCACCGCCCAGGAGGATGATATGCGCTCCCTGCTCGTTCCTTACAAAAGTCGCGATAAAGACGGAATTGGTGATGATAGTGACATCACGCCGTTCCTTCACCAGGATTTCTGCCAGCAGGGCGCAGCAGGAGCCTGATTCTATCATCACTGTCTCCCCATCTGAGACAGACTCGGCAGCCAGCTGGGCAATGCGCCGCTTATTTTCATAGTTTGTGGACAGGCGCCTGTTGATGTCGTCGCTTTCCACCATGGCCGCAAAGCCGTGCTCGCGCTGCAGGAGCCCCTTCTTCTCCAACAGTGACAGATCCTTGCGAATGGTGACCTCGGAAACCTCCAGCGCCGCAGATAATTCTGCCACAGAAATGCGCTTCTGGTTGCTCAGGATATCCAGTATATTTGTCTGCCGTGCATTCATGCGAAAAGCCCCCTTTACTTATAGCTAGTATAACATAAAGGGAGCTTTTACAAAAGGAAAATATTTTCGTATGAAAGTCAAGCAATCTAACTACGGCAGCTATAACCGCAATCCTTCGCCCTGAAGCTTCATCAATCTGCCAAATGTTTTTGGCAGCTGAGGCATGGAGATATGGCAGTTTATTTTCACTTGCCGATAAAGCCAATGCTGCTCATGCCATCAATGGTTTCCACTCCGCGGCCATTCTGGTAATGCAGGTCAGAAACCAGCACCTGACGGATATAATGCTTCTTGCCCTCGCCTCCGCGGAAGGTAAAATAGCTGCTGGCAGAATGGATGGCCAGCGGCGTGCCCCTGTCATCCTCCCCCAGGTACATCATGACATGGCCAGGCTTGAAAAGCAGGGCACCCACAGGGGCTTTTTTCAGCGCTTTCCACCGCTGTGCTCTGGAGAGCCCCTCAAGATGCAAGGTTTTCGGCATAGCCAGTTCCTGCTGATCGGCATCCCGCGGGATTTCCAGCCCCATGCTGCGATAGATATCCCCCACAAAAGCGGAGCAATCCACGCTGTCTTCCATGCCGCCCCAGCCATAAACATCCCCCAGGAACTTCATGGACTGGCGGATGAAATTGTTCTGGGTGCAGGGCAGCCAGCCTTTATGGACAGTATCATCTGCAGGGATATTCACCTCTGCTTCCTGCAGGGTGCCATTCACCTCCACCGGGACAACAGCCGCCCAAGTGCCATCCGAACGAAGCTGTGGCTGGCGCAGGGGAATGACGCTGCCCATCTGGAAGAGTACCTGCCAGCCTCCTTTGACAGCCACAGTTTTCTTGTTGGCAGTCACCACCAGGAAATCCTTGGGCTGAACATAGCGCTGCCAATGGGTGCGATCCGTAAAAGCCATGGCCCCCTTGCTTACCCAGCCTGTATAGTTCCGCGACTTGACAAAGACAAAAGCTCCATCCCGGCTCTCGGACAAGACGAGCAAAGGTTCGGCAGGGTCAAGGGCCGTGCCCTGCAGATCATCGTAATGACGGAAACTCTGATCATCAAAATAGTTCTTTGCTGTCGGCAGGAGGCGGAGGTTCGTGCGCTCAGTTGTCAGGGCATAGCGCACGTTATTTTTTTCCTTGAGGCTGGAAAGCCTGCAGTTGGCCTTAGCCACATCATAGCTTTTCTGGCTGATAGGCTGCCCATTTGCATCATAATGCTCTTCAGGAGTTGACATCTCCTGAAAATCCTGCTGTGCGGCAAGGATCATTTCCTTCAGCTCATTTTTGGCAACTGAACCAGGGAAATTCAGCAAATCCGTCAGGCTGGAACTTTTTTCCCGCATGCTGACATTCAAAGCCTTGATCTCATTCCAATCCAGCAGGACCTTGTCACCCTCGGGGCAGCGGCGTGTCCAGTAGTCAGCCGTCGCCCGCGCATCATGGATGGCTATGGTATCTTCTGCCACCTTGGCAGCAGCTGCTGCCGAGGCAGAGGTTGCCGGCAGCGGCAGCATGTCACAGGGCAGGCCGACTGAAAACACCCCTGCCAAAAGAAGAGCACCTATAACCTTTTTCCTTGCACGCAATGATTTCAAAACAAATCTTCCTCTCTATCTTTCATTATGCCAATCTTCCTCAAGCAAGCAACTGCCTCAGTCATACTGCTTGCCATTTCCTTCACTGTTATAACTTCTGTCTTCTGCAGGAATCTCCTCCCAATGCACTTCACTGGCCTCTGTCCTATGCTTCAGTCCCCAGGCTGCGGCAATGCCTGCCGCCTCGCCGATGCTCATGCAGGTGGGCTGGATGCGCATGGAGGCCTGCAGGATAAAGCTGGCGCTGATGCAGCGCCCTGCCACGATAAGGTTCTCCACCTCCTCTGCCACCAACGAGCGATAGGGGATCTCATAGAAGCCGCCCTGGGGCAATTTCTCAGAAACCTTCTCACCGTGAGCGTCAATGAACCAGGCCGTGCGGCAGACAGCATCGTGGAAGCGGCTCTGGTGGTAGTAGTCGTCCTCCACCAGATAGTATTTCCCGCGAATGCGCCAGGACTCCCTGGCCCCCAGCATGGCGGCCTCACGGCTGATAAAAGCATGCTCAAAACCCGGCAGATGGCGGATAAGGTAAGAAGCGATATGATGCATCATCCTGCGCCCATAGGTGACGGCCTTGCTGTAGGAAACCGGGTCGGTGGCAGAGAAGCGCACGGGAATCTCCGGGCAGTTCATGCTCATGACCCCGTTCTTGCCAATGATGGTATAGGCCTGCATATACTCGGCCTCTTCCTGGGTGATTTCCCCGCTCTCAACCCCCTGGGCCATGATTTCCTCCAGCTTGTACCGCTGCTTGCGGTGCATTGCCTCGGCAATCTCGAAATAGGGCGGCCTGGACTTGCACCAATCCTCCTGCAAGTCAAACACCACATGCTGATAGAGCCTCTCCACATCAATGCCACCCATCTCGAAGCGGAAGGACAGCGGCTGATTGTTCCCTGTCTTTTCATAGCCCCTTTCAAACGGCACCCCGGCTGAACGTGCCAGATAAGCATCGCCGGTGGCATCGATGAAGGTTTGGGCTTTGATGGCAGCCAGCCCCGCTATAGTCTGCACGATGACCGCGTTGATCTTACGATCAGACTTTATCACATCTACCAGCACTGTCTGATAGAGGATATCCACCCCCGCCTCTTCGCACATGTCGTCGTAAATGAGAGCCAGTGTCTCCGGGTTGTGCCAGGTCTGCCGGGTCACACCATCAAAGGGTTCAAGGCCGTGCTTTCTCAGTCTGTCTTTCACCTCTGCCACATAAGGTGTGTCACTGTCCGGTGCCTGGGTATCCATAAAAGGATAGACGCAGCCCAGCACCGCCAGCCCGCCCAGGGCCACGCCACGCTCAATGAGGACAGTCCTGGCACCTTTTCGCGCCGCGTTGATGGCTGCTGCCGTGCCGGAAGGGCCGCCCCCTGCCACGCAGACGTCTGCCGAATAAAGCAGGGGAATATCCTGGTCGGCATATCTGACCATGCCCAGGGGTTCTTCTGCCGGCTGGCGGCGGTGCAGGTCATCGCATTGCTCAGGGCTTATGCCTTGGCCCCCTAAATCCCTTCCCTCAGGGGCGCTGTCCATATGCTTTTGCAGAAAAAACCGCAAAGCACCGGTAAAACCTGCTGACGTCCCCAACTTGGCAAAGGCCAGGTGCGTATGCTCGAGTATAGCTGCGGGAAGAAGCGCCTGCAAATGTAGTAACAAGACATCCTTCTGGTATTAGTGATTTATTATGGTCACATCATGAGAAATTAGTAATAATAGATCAAATAACAGCATATGTTGG
>JAGBLH010000192.1 GCA_017635515.1 Selenomonas sp. | reverse complement strand
GGAGTATCAGGCTATGATGAGGGACATTGCAAATGAACGTCGAAGAGCAAGAGAAGAGGCTCTTAGATTACAAGTAGCATGAGCGTAGGTATAGCAAGGATACTTGCTAGATTTTGTCTACCCAAGGTACAGAAGAGCCACTTAAATCAATGTGATCTAATTCACCATCTTGCGAAAAATAAATGTCATGCGACTCTCCTGCTGACAAAATAACCCCATTTGCGGTCGTAATTTTCCCCTTAACATCAATCTTGCCACCTACCACTGCTGTACTTTTCAGTTCCTCACCATTCAGGCTCTGTGTCATATTGTTCAGCCTGACAGTATTGTCCATGGTAGCGGCAGCAGATAGCTTTACAAAGTCGTTTTCCTGGCCTGTCCTGTATTCATTGGCTGCCACAATAGCAAGCCGCGGAGTGGTAAAAACAGTATTGGTGATATCTATACTGCCAGCCTCAAGTTCCTTAGCAGATACTGTAGAATTTTTGATGCTAATCACATTGGCAGGCGAAGCCTGATAAACAACATTTGCACCATCAGCCTCCGTTTTCTTTGTGTCAAAGGCTTTTATATTAACTGAACTGCCGAGTTCGTTGACATCCGCTATCTCCACAGCCCCTCCGCTCAAGCTGACACCGCCCCACATGGACGAGATGCGCGAATTATCGACTACCACTTTATTTCCTGATGTTCGGGAAATATCTTCTCCCCCCGTACCTGAAATAGTATTAACTGCAACAATATCAACAGGTCCAAAGTTTGCTGTTGTGATACTGCTGTCATCGGTTAACGCAATAGTTCCCCCTTTAATACCCACACCTCCGTAATATAAGCTGGAATTAGAAATTTTTACATCATTATCCTCTGTTGCTTCAAACCAAGGTGCAGAAGCATCTTTGTCCTTAGAAACATTTTTTTCAGAAAAAGCCTCGACAACTATCCCAGAACCTGCGTTGACACCGGTATTCTTTAGAGCTACTTTTCCTCCATAAAGTTTTACAAAACTAACTGGATTATTTGAAAACGGACTCGGAGTCAAATCATATTTGCCAACAGATGACCTCGTACCACCAATCTCAAGTGTATTGGTAGAATTTGCCTGCATTTCTTTAGGGCCAATTGACTCTGCTCCTTCACTTGTAATACTCCAGCCACCAAATCCCCATTTCTGCTCTGGCTTATCACGATAAGGTGTTACTTTATTGACAGATGCAATCAAAAGAGTTGATGGCATAGGCGGCTCATCTTCTTGGGTGTAGGCATTATTTCCCTCTTTTACAGCAGCTATCGTCACCCCATCTGCAATCTGTACCTTCCCACCATAAAGCTCCAATAAACTTCTGAAGTTTATCTTCGCTCCATCCTCCACCTTCAGCATAGCAGTGCTGATACTTCCGTCACCAAATACCAAATCCTCTTCACCATGCAAGTATTTAGTCAACAAATCATCATCAACATTGAGCGTTGAAAGTGTCAGCCCGCCCACATCAATAACAGCCCCATTTCCAACAGTGATACCATTGGGATTGATAAGGGTTACATGACCATTGCCAGTAGAACTGAGCGTACCCAATATTTCCGAAAGCGTACTGCCTGTAACATGATTGATAATCTCAAGGCCATTTGCGCCACCGAAAGCAAAATTCACCTTCTCCCCATTGGCAATACTGAAACTGTCCCAATCAATAAGACCAGGAGCATTGACGGCAATCTCCATATTCTTGCCAGATGCATCGCCAATTACCACATCATTGCCACCAACCATAACATTTCCGCCCTGCGGCATAGCAAAAGTCGTGCCTACAGACAACGACAGGCAGACCATTGCTGCCAGCAGGGATTTCTTCGCGTTCTTCCTTGTAATCATTCGACTCACTCCTAGCCAAAAAACTTTCTAACCGGTAGGGGATACGTTAGAATTCCTTCGTCACATTCATATGCCAGGGGCGCAGATTCCCTTTAGCTCCTTTCACATTGCTGTAGGGATGGGCGTAATCCAAGGAGAGATTCCATCCGCCTGCCTTGTCATAGAATCGGTAGCCCAAACCATAGGAACCGATGAAATCGCTGCCCAGCTCGCCTGGCAGGGGATTGTTGTTGTGCAGATACGCCCAATCTGTAAAGAAGACAAATCGAGAATGGCCCGCGATTGCCGGGGTGTAGACCTCCAAGCTGCCTTGCACACCGCTGTCTGCATAGGCGGCACGTTCCTTGAAGCCCCGCACGGAGCTTATGCCACCTGCACCGAACTGCTCAGTGGTGACTACGTTATCCCTGGTATATTGAGCATTGGCCCTCAGGCCGAGAATCCAGTCCTTCGGGGTGCGCATTTGGTAGTTCACTCCCGCCTTCCAAAGCCAAAAGTGGTCAGTGCTGTTGGCGCGGTTATTCCTGAAAGCCGCATCGCTATTGATGTTGGTGCTGAAACCAAAATTCCAGGAAAAGTGCTGCTTCTCCTTCCTCCAGATATTCACATAAGTGGCAGAGGCTGTCTGCACCTCATAGTCAATCTTGTCATCCAATTTCACGCCCAGATAGTCATAGTTGGTGGCGTTGTCATACTTTTTCACATCCACGCCCACATCCACGAACTCTTTTCTCTGACTGGTGTTCTTGAAATTGTGCTGGTAATGCAACCCAGCAGTGGCTCCCCGACCGGTGGCATCTACGCCAACAC
Source organism: Selenomonas sp. (assembly GCA_017635515.1). Classification (GTDB taxonomy): domain Bacteria; phylum Bacillota; class Negativicutes; order Selenomonadales; family Selenomonadaceae; genus Selenomonas_B. The sequence goes on along the minus strand of JAGBLH010000192.1, from coordinate 1,025 downwards.
CGCCGAAGTTGCCGATGCTCCCCAAATCCACATTCGACCAGCTGGCGCTGAGATACAAGCTGTCACCCGCCCGGGGCAGGATAGCCCTGTAGAGCAGAGCTGCTTGCTGCACATCATCCCAATGGCCCGGAGAGGTAACATAAGCTACACCCAGGCTATCAGCATTGCCGGTGAGATTCTTGTCAAGATAGGTGACACTCACACGCCAATCGCCGGTGTATTTGTTGCCCGTATTATTCACGTTCATGATGACGCTTTCTTCTCTTTGCTCCTCTGCCGTCAGCACAACCTTGAACTTGCCATCTGCCAAAGGCTGAAGTTCGACATTGAGCTTCACAGCCTTGCCCTCATTTACCAGCTGTATCTGCTGCGAAAGCGTAGCGAGGTCAATCTTCTCCCGTTCCAGCTCAGGCACCAGTTTCCGCAGTTGCGCCTCTGACCAATGTTCTGTAGCCTGCACCTTGACTTCTGCTACATCAAAAGTAATGTATTCTTTGGCCTCTGCCCCTTGCATCAGCCCCCAAAAGACCAAACCTGCGGCTGCTGCCGTGCATTTCATCAGGTTTTTTCCTTTTATCAACATCTGTCATCCCTTCCATTGCAGACACTTAACCAATTTAATTATAAAACAAGAGTCCCCCCCCGCAAGACATTTTATTGTTATTTTCCCACTATTTCAGCAAAGTTTGCCCATAAAAACGGCCCCGGCAAATCCAACCGCAGATTCACCGGAGCCGTTTCGCTCTATGCTAAATCTCTATTTCTGTTATCCTCTCTGCTCCACTTCCCACTCCGCCAGCTTCCGCTCCTCGCCGTCAAAGCTCACGCCGATCTTGAAAAGCTGCCGCTTGTCTGCCGCATAGGGCAGGGCATAGCCCTTTTCCATTTGACCTCTCGATTGGGAAAACCCAGCGTATACCGCTGCCTGCGTTCATCATAGTCCCAAATGGTCAGATACCCCGTCTGATAGAGCAGGGGAATGGGGTCAGGGTTCTCATAGCGGTAGTCCGTCAAATCGTCCATAT
>JAGBLH010000019.1 GCA_017635515.1 Selenomonas sp. | reverse complement strand
TAAGTATCTGGCAGAAGATGTCAGCTCTGCAGTTGCTGACGATTTCGACTATGCTGTGCTGGCCTCAGAAAATGGCTTCCTTGAGAATTACGGTATCCTCCGTCAAAACGGCTGGGCTAGGGGAAAAATTCTTGGTTTTGACCAAGCAGTGACTCTGGTCAGGCAACAGAAATGCTGTAAATGCCTGGGATTGGTATCCGTGGTCATGACAGTATTTGGCTGGAAGGAATACCTCTCCGAGGCTGTGCAGTCCATACTTGATCAGACATATTGCAGTTTGGAATTGATTATTGTGGTGGAATATGGCGCAGATATGAAAGTGGTGGAGACACTGCTGAATTTTGTCCACAGGGATAGCCGCTTGCGCTTGTATTTCAATGATAGCAGACTGGGACTGGCAGAATCTCTGAACAAAGGTATTCATGAGGCAAAAGGTAAGTATATTGCCCGCATGGATGATGACGATGTATCCACCCCTCAGCGGTTGGAGCGGCAGGTGGAATATCTGGAAGCCCATCCTGAGATTGGCTTGTGCGGCACTTTGCAGGAGTCACTTACTCCTGAGAAGACCGATGTGACCTATGCCCCGGCAGAATCGGAACTTCTGAAGGCTGAGATGATCTTTGGCTGCCAGCTGAGCCATACATCGGTGATGTTTCGCAGGCAACTTTTTGCAGATAATGATTGGTTTTATGACGGTACTAAGCTGGCAGAGGACTATGATCTTTGGATGCGTATTCTGGACAAGACCAGCATGAGTAACATCAATGAGCCTTTGGTAAAGCATCGCTTCGGCTTTGGCAATATTTCTCTGGAAAAAGGAAGCAGGCTTTCGGAGGAATTCGCTCTTAGGATCCGTCACAATATAGAACACTTCCTGAAGATTGAATGCAGAAATTATAGCACTGAAGCGTTTTGCTCCTGGCGAAGATTCCCCAGCGGCCTTGCTGAGGGGCAGCTTATAGACTTGCTGCTGGAGGAAGTAGAACTTCTTCAGCGTATGGATGAAGCCAACAGAATCTGCGGCTTTGCTGATAAGAAGGCTTTTGTCAGGATGCTGATGAGGAGATTCCGTTGGTTCTACTATGAGACAGCTAGGCAGACCGGCATGTGGGAATTGTTCTGGCTGGTCAAAAAATATAATGTACAAGGCAGTCTGACTTTCCGGGAAAATATTGTGGCTTGTTTTGCGTCTCTTGGACAGCTGAACGAAGAGTGCGAGGAAGCCAGCCTGATACTAAAGAAACTGCTCAGCCTGCCTCAGGGCAGCAGGATAGTCATCTATGGTCTGGGTGAGTCCTATCATAGAATGATGGGCAAATGGGGCAGGCAGACTGTAGAGAATCATTACAATGTCTTGGGTGTCATGGATGCCAAGGCCAAAACAAAAGAGTTTCCCATGCTAAGCTTCTCGCAGTTGGAGGAATTGACTTATGACAGGATTCTTATTTCCACCGGCAAGTATTTCCAGGAAATACACGACAGACTGATGGATGTAGGAATCCCACAGGAAAGGATTGGCATGATGGATCAGATGTGGCTTACGCTACAGGAAAAGATACGCATAGTATTTGTGTTTCAAGTCCCTTCCTTCTGGCCATCTTGGGAATCGCTCTATACTGAGTGCTTGCATGACAGCAGATTCGAGGTGCGGCTGGTCTGGATTGAGGATATTTCCTATGGGGATAAAGCTCAGATGCAGAATGCCCGCGAATTTTTGGAGGAAAAAGGCCTGTCCTATGAAATTTTCTCGCCGCAGAAGATGCTGGAATACCGTCCTCACTATATGGTTTATCAGACACCCTATGATAAGGGGCACCGTCCTCTTGATTTCT
>JAGBLH010000191.1 GCA_017635515.1 Selenomonas sp. | reverse complement strand
CTTGTAGTACTGGACTGCATCCAGCTTAAATTGCTTGTCAAAATGGTTTGCCATGGTGAGATTCCTCCTGTCTCTATTATACCCCTATTGGGGCTATGTGAAATTCTCACCTTGACTTGCTCTATTTTTATTCTAACATCATGCCCTTCATTTCGCGGAACTGGTCCTCTACCCTTGTCAGTTCGTGGTAGGTTCCTATCACTTCCTCTGGTTCCATGTCCAGCTCGCTTGTAACTATCTGGTAATACCACATATACGCCGTCAGTTCTTCCAGCTTTTCCTCGTCCAGCATGCCAAGAAGTTCATTTGCATTGACAATCTCTCCTGTTTCTTTGTTCACAAACTTCTTGCGAAAATATTTCTTCAGGCTCCTCGCCTGGGTTGCCGTGATACGAAAGGCAGCAGGGTTTTGCCTGAGCTTTTCAATGAACTCCAAAAAACTCTTATGCTGGTAATATTCCCTGTCGTAGAATTTTTTGCTCCAGTATACGACCACCTTCTCCTTCAAGGTTTGCTTCTTTCCGTTCTCGTCCTTTACCTCACGGATATATTCTCTGGATTTGTAACGAAAACTGGCGCTCTTTTCTATATAGCCTTCGGACTCAAGGATCCATTTCCGTTCCTGCTTTGTCGTCTTTCGAATGCTCTTGCTGACTATTTAGCCATGGCCATCCTGCCTGATGCCGCAAAGGTTCGGCCCAATGCACATGCCACGGTCTGCTACCAGGATATACCTTTCAAAATCCAGGCCGTTCAAACTGGCATTCATGGCAGGACGCAGGGTCTGATGGTCAAGCGTATTGCCGGGAAAGGCTTCGATTGTAACGGGAATGCCCCTGTCATCAAGGAAAAGCCCCAGCTGGACGATAGGCTCCTTGCGATTCTCTTTGGAAACACCTTTCTGTCGCAGCCCCTTCACCGTGATCTCATTTACATTTTCCTCACCATCAGGCTCGCCTATTTCAACCACCAGACATTGAACTGATTTATCCGATAGTGGCTGAAGTTCTGTTTCCATTGCTTCGATTCGGTCTATGTTCTTGTAGACAGCCTGGCGTGATACTTTGAACAACGCAGCGATATCTGGTACGTCAAAACCCATATCTTGGTGCATGGCAGACCAGCCAAGCAATCCCATCATCAGGGAACGCCAGCGGCATCTAAGGGACAGCATAGGAAAAAATATGGATACAGGGCTTTTAGAAACATTAATTTCGTTGTACAATGACGTTAGCATACGGCGCACCTCCTATGTCTGACGTTGTGATTGTTGGTTACTCACATTATAAGACATTTGGGGTGAACGTATGCTTTTTTATTTGAACAGCAGTTAAGAAAATTCGAGGTAGCATAACTGTCACAAAGTTGTCAACCTAAATTAGGCGATTTTCAAGCACGCCACGTTTGTAATGCTTCGTAAAAGAAGTGTGTAGCCATGGATGGCCTTTGGGCGGAATATAATGGGATTTTGTCTTCGGCGGTTCATCAGTGGTTGCATCGAATGTTTTTGAATGTGTGGCATGTACAGAAATTTCTTCTAGCACATATGTGCTGTTATCTATGGTGAAATACATTTCTCCTGTGAATGTCTTCACTACCATCCCCTTTGTACCACGCTGAAAATTTTCAGGTAGCTTATACACTGACCAGAGTCCACAGTGCGCTCTGTCAGGACGGCAAGCAGCTGATCTATGCGTTCATCTGACGGTTGCTCTACAAATCACGTCTTCTTCTTCGGAAGGGGACGTTTTTTTCTTATACGTGAAAACGGTACGCTTGTCTGTGAGGAACTTCCCTGGGATACCCTCCGTCCTAAGGATCTGGTCAAGCACATGGTAATAGCCGTTCAGAGTTTCCTGCTCATCGAAATGGGCCCCCAACAGTCTGCCAGAATGGTCATCTATGGCGATGTGCAATTGGGTTTTGTAATCCCCGAACCATAGGTGCAGGGAGGCATCCATTTGCACAATTTCGCCGTAGTAAGCGGCACGTGGACGGCGTGAATGCGCCTGCTCGGCAGTGATGATCTTATTTTCGATGTGGTTTTCTGTACCTTGGGGCAGGCTGCCTTCTGGCGCGCTCTGAGGCGTTTCTGCAGGCTTCTGCGTGTGGAGCGGTGCGCACGGGGAGAAAGCACGTCCTCGGCCAGCATAAGCTTGCGCAGTGCCGATGGCGATATGGTTTGCGCCATCATTTCGCTTCATCAGTTGGCTTGCATGGGTGAAATTGGCATCATAATATTTCTTGTTATACAGGCTGACGATTTCCTTCTTTTTCTCGTCAGTTAGTGCATGCTTGGGATTTCGCCCAGTGTTGCCATGCACGAATGTAGCCTTGCCCTCCTCTCTGTACTTCCTAAGCGATCTGTTCACGTGCCTACGGGTTACCCCAAGTTTGGCCTCTGCCCGGGTCTTGTTGATTTTTCCCTCGCTAAGTGCCTTGATAATTTCATATTGTTCCTGCTTGTCCATAGTTAGCTCTACTACTTTCTTCAAATGCTGGCTCCCCTCTATGTAAGAATGAAGCCTAAGTGTAACACGACTTGGGACAATATCTCAATCATATAAGTTCAGATATGTAATCATAACTATTGTTTTAGACGAATATATATGCTATACTGTATAGAACATAAGTTCTAAAATTAGGAATGAAATTAGTTGCCAAAACACATAATTCCACGGCTAAAGCGGGCTTGTCCAAGCGACAGAGATGACACGGCCTCGAAGATGAATAAGTAGTGAAAAAACAAGCGATCGGTACTGCTGGTGTTTGGTTAGGCACCAATGAGAATGAGACTCTTGAACTAGCTATGGGTAGAGAGAATATTTAATGGACAACATAGGCAGATTAGGCTGCCGGTGGGAACCAACGGGACGCAAGGGGAGGGGCTGTCCCCTTGAAGAATAATCAGCCGTGATAGGGGCGTGCCTTGCACGCCCTGCGCCAGGGGAAAATTATGGCACAATTCTTTGATACTGGTGCGAAGGATACATTGCATAAGTACAGCCCATCACCGCAGCGTCAAGACACACAGATAAGATTTTGGGGAGATTTACATGGAACTTAATCAAGAACAGAGAAATGTAGTGGAAACATTACAGGAGAACATATTGCTGACGGCCTCAGCTGGAACAGGGAAAACCAACACCATGGCTGCCAGGATTGCCCGCATTGTGGGAGAGGGGCTGGCAAAGCCCGAGAAGATACTATGCCTAACTTTCACCAACAAGGCCTGCAAGGAAATGCGGGAGAGGATTGACGAGGTGGTGGGAGAGAAGGCCAGGGGGATTGTCATCAGGACTTTCCATGGGTTCTGCTACGATGTCATCCGGCAGGAGGCCAAGCGGAAGACTGACCTCTTTGCCGATTTCATCATTTACGACGAGGAGGACTGCAAGGAGGTAATCAGGCAGGTCAAGGAGGAAATGGGCAAGAGTTGGGACACCAATGCCCTGCAGAGGTTCATAGGGGCGGTGAAGGAGATACGAATCAAGGAGGATTTATTCTCCGGGGACATAACAGCAGACTACAGTAAGGCCGTGGATTACCTCTGCCGCAGGGAGGCAGGAAAGCTGATGGCTCTATGCCAGGTGAAGTACAGGACAGATGAAGTGATGGCAGCTGAACTGAAGGAGCTGGGGGCTGAAGCACTGCTGACATACGAGAAGATCCTGGGGGAGGCCCACGGGCTGGACTTCACGGATCTGATGGGTCGCACCTATGAGCTTTTCAGGGATGAGGAAGTAAGCGGCAGATGGCGGGATACTTTCCGCTATATCAATGTGGATGAGATGCAGGATACCAGCCTGGTGGAGTATAAGATTATCTCCAAGCTCTTTGGGAAGAACAGGCTGCTCCTTTGCGGGGACTACTTCCAGACCATCTACGAGTGGCGAGGGTCAAGGCCGGAGACTGTGCAGCAGCAGTTCATCAGAGATTACAAACCGAAGATTATCGTGTTCTATGAAAACTACAGGGCTACTAGATTGCTGCTGAATGCCTCCTATGATTATCTCAGAGGGCTTTTCCCTGCGGAAGTGGAGAAAATCTATCCTGAGTCAGTCAGGGCTGCAAGCACGATAGCCGGAGAGCCCATTCATCTGCATGGCAGTTATGATATGGAAGATGAGGCAAGGTGGATCTACAAAAATATACAGAGCTTAAGCGTGACGGACTGGAGCCGGGTGTGCATCTTCACGCGCAACAACTACTACAATGAGGAACTGGCAAAAGCATTTGCAGACATTAATAACGAGAGAGCGCAGATTGCCCAAATGGATGGGGCTGAACGGGCTGCTTTCATTCCCTTTTTCCTGGTGGATGATTTCAAGTTCTTCCGCCGTCAGGAAGTCAAAGATGTGCTGGCATTCCTAAAGGTAGCGGTGAATCCCCTGGATGCCACCAGCTTGGAAAGAACTCTGAAGCGGTTCGGCAAGGGCATTGGCGAAAAGACTGTGGCCTATATCCAGAGCAAGGAAGCACGTCAGCTTGGCATCAGGCTGTCAGACTTTGTAGATCCTGTGACCCACGAGACGGGAGATCATTATGGACTGCTCCTGCAGGAAATAGCCAGGGGCAATGTGGTGGTGTTCGATGTGGAGGCCACGGGAACAGATACAACCACAGACGAGATTATCCAGATTGCAGCCATACGCCTGGCTCCCGACGGCAGCACTGCCGAGAAATTCATGAAGTATGTGAAAGCCATCAAGAGCGTGGGAACCTCTGAACGAGTGCATCATATTAGCGATAAGAAGCTGGCTGAAGAAGGGGAGGAGCCGCAGAAGGTTTTCCGCGAATTCGAGGAGTTTGTGGGAGACAGCGTGATTGTAGGACACAACGTGAATTACGATATCAGCATCCTCCAGAGCGAGATGGGCAGGCTGGGCATGGAGGTCATGAAGATCCGTGCCTATTATGACACGCTGGACATTTTCCGCAGGTTCTACCCAAATCTCAAAAATCATAAGCTGGAGTACCTGGGGGAGGTGTGCAAGGTCAGCCACAAGTCAACTCATGATGCCTTTGACGATATTTGCGCCACCGGGGAAATCCTCATGTACGCCATCAACAACAAAATCCTGCCTACCAGGGAGAGCCGCTGCCAGGAGGAGGCCAAGTACTTGAAGAAATTTGGCGAAATGACAGAGAAGCTGGCCAGAATCAGGCAGCTGGTACGGACAAGGAGACCCTATGAGCTGATGGGAGATATTGTCAATGAGTTTGGCATCAGGGCGTATTATGAGGAGCGAAAAGAATTTCAGCGTGTGAACTATCTCAAGCAGATGTACTTTTATCTCAAGGAATGGGATGAGCCGAAACTTAGCCCAAGGGATGCAACTCAGCAGATGCTGAGGCTCACGGCCCTGTCAAACAGTGAGCTGGATTCCATGCTCAAGCGCAATCCCAAGGTGCCGATTATCACGGTGCATCAGGCCAAGGGGATGGAGTTTGATTATGTGTTCATTGCAGGGCTGATGGATGGGGTTTTCCCCAGCTACATGTCAGTAAAAAATGAAGACTGCACGGAGGACAGCAGACTGTTTTATGTGGCCATGACACGGGCCAAGAAAAGGCTGTTCCTCAGTTGGAGCCAGCATCACAATCGGAAATACTATAACATGAGCCGGCTGGTGGGATACATTGCTCGAAAATACATGGTGACGGAGTAAGGGAGGGTATGCAACTGGGCACGCGTAATTTGTCAACGAGTACAGTCACACCATAAACGGTTTTGTGCGGAAGAACCTCTGCGGTCGGTATATTCAACTAGTTATAAGCCCATTAACCTGAGAGTCCCAGAAATGGGTTTCACAGATTCGGGATTATGACCATCAAGCTAATATTCTTAATTTAATGTTGAGGGGGAAATGACATGGGGAGTTTTATAAGCATTGTTGGAGACTCTAGCATACCGAAAGATAAACGGCAAGAGTTTCAGAAGAGAGTACTGCATGTTATGGACATTGGCGGTATGATGAGATTGGAGGAAGTCAGCATTTATGACAAGTCTGTTTATCTTCTGACGAAAGCAAGCGTATTTGACGATTCTTGCAAATGCTACTGGGCTTCGTATAACTACTTTGAAGAAAAACTGTGGGAAGATGCGGGCTATGATCCAAAGACGTGTTGTGTCTACAGCAACAAAGTTGGCTGGTCTGTTTTCAACAATATTATAGCAATCTGCCACCTATTGCAGGAATTATACAGCAACGGTAGATGTTATGTGGGTGGCGACTTGCATATGGATCCACTCGAAATGATTTATTGGCTCAATAAGGAGTTTGGAACAAAATTTGATTTGGACCATCGTCTTGATATGGTAAAAATCTATCGTGCCTTGATAAGGGATGACTTTTACGGACTTCAAGAGCTGAGCATTGATGACCTGGCAGATTATGCAAAACTATATAGTGGCGAAGTCGTGTTCACGGAAAGCTCCAGGGATAAGCTGAAGAAGGAACTTCTTGCCAAGGGAACACCTGAAGAAGTAGAAAAGTTCTTCTCTGGTAAAAAGTATGAATTTTGCAGTCAGGAAAATTACACGAGATATTTGTTATTTGTTCTGGCTGTAGCCGAAGTATCAGCGAAATATAAGTATAATTTTTCCACCAAAGATTTGGTGCGATGCGAATCTGATGATGATAGAATCTACTGGTGGTCTGAAGGGGCTTTTGCTCTGTCCACAGAGTGCCAGGATTGGCTGGCTGACGTCAGGGAAAAGCACCAGCAGCTCATGGATGACGAATCCGACGATCAGAATATGGTGAAGAAGCTTATTGTACTATTGGATCATATCAATAATGTATACAGGAATTTGTATATGTTCAAAGAGAGTTTCTACGACATACTTGCTCAAGCAAATTCTGCAGAAGCCCGGGCGGCAGTGAAGCTGCTGGAAGCTATATGTGCACAGGGAGAGCCGATGATGAAAGAGCTCTTGGAAAATAACAGTTGGCAGTCAATCAGACGCCGGGAGCCACGGAGGGAGATGAAGCGCTTTCTGGCTTTGTTAGGCAATAGAGTACTGCGCAAGAAGACACTGGCGTTCTGAAGGCATGCTTGACATTCTAACTTGAATCCGTGAAACTCGACTCCCATAGATGTTTCTAACTCACGGATTCAAATGAATGGTGTTTCTCCGACTCCCAAAACATGAGAAGGTAGTTGTTGAGATGTGCAACATAAGGAACTGTAGACTCATACACAAAAAAGATATAAAGGAGAATATGAATGGAGACAGGATATCTGCTCATTGAACACGATTGCGAAGATAAAAGGTATAATGTATTTTACACTCGCGAAGAAGCTGAAGAAGCGTTTATTATGAAAGCCAGGGAATATGCAAAGGATTACAATGAACCTGCAGTTCTGGCCAATGATGACGATGACATGAAAGCTATGGCAGAGGACGGTGTCTACGCACCTAATAACGAGCTGGTGCTTGAGATTGTGGAATGCGGTATAAATACTCAGGCACATGATGAAGAGCTTCGTATCAAAATTGCTTTCTGTAATTTCGAAGAGGATGATTGGCCCGAAGACATTAAGAAGCATTTGAGGGACCACGATACTGATGATTACTGTGACAGGGAAAACAAAAAAACAGGAAAGTCAGCTGTTGTCTGGGAACCTTTTGAGAAGCGCAGTAATCAGGAACTTATCGATTTCATCGTAAGCTAAGCCAAGGACAAATGAACCTCTAGTGTGCAAGCACGATAAATCTCTGCCGTCATGAAACATAAGCAGAGAAAGCTTTCCGAATACGTTGCTCTGCGACTCCCCTCTCGAAGGAACGTGTAGCTCGATTTTTCGGATGAAGCACGGGTTGCGATGAGCGATAGCGAAGAGCTCCCGTGAGGTTCACAACAATCATATATATATCATATATCCTATCTCAAGAATAGCAATGCCGTCAGAAGAAAAGAATTTTGTTTTGAGCCGAATGTAATTAGAGCTTTAAGAGAAAGCCTCCTGTGAGAGGCTTTTTGCGTTGCAAACAAAGCCAAAATCATTAGCAATCTCAGACAAGACGGGAAGAAAAGTTTTTTATTGATTATTTACAAATCATTATTTATAAATCATTATTTATGAATAATAGATAATGATTAATGATTTATGATTCATTATCTATTATTCATTATTCATTATTTATTATGGCTCTTCTGTACCTTGGGTAGACAAAATCTAGCAAGTATCCTTGCTATACCTACGCTCATGCTACTTGTAATCTAAGAGCCTCTTCTCTTGCTCTTCGACGTTCATTTGCAATGTCCCTCATCATAGCCTGATACT
>JAGBLH010000190.1 GCA_017635515.1 Selenomonas sp. | reverse complement strand
GGCCCACACGGTTCTCATTGTTCTTTATTTCCTTGGGTACACCAATCAGCATATTATCGCCTCCATAGAATAGATATTGCCTGTGTTCTCCTGGCAATATTCGCCCTGGCGGCAGATAGTTCCTGTCTGGATAAAAAATTTACCAACAATTTTTATTATTTTGCTTTTCCGAAAAGCATGTGTTATAATGTAAACAGGCGCGGGCGTGTTGATTAATTCACTAAGCCCTGGCGATGAATTGTTTTTCGGGGAGGTGGTTGTTTGTTGCATGTAGGTGACAAGGTGGTCTACCCGATGCACGGCGCAGGGGTTATTGCAGGCATTGAGAAATGCGAGGTCCTCGGCGAGGGAAAGTCGTATTATGTCCTCCAGATGCCGCTTGGCAACATGAAAGTGATGATTCCGACCGATAATGTGGATAACATCGGTTTGAGAGACATTATTTCGGAGGATAAGGTAGGTGAGGTCAAAGACGTGCTGGAGGACAAGCCGGAAAAGGCTTCAGGCAGCTGGAACAGGCGTTTCCATGCGAACCTGGATCGCATGAAGACCGGCAATATCTGTGATGTGGCCGCAGTGGCACGCAACCTCATCCTGCAAGACCGTCAGCGCAAAGTATCTAGCGGCGAGCGCCGCCTGATGGATCTAGCCAGGCAAATCCTCATAAGTGAACTGGTTTACGCTTGTGACAAGACACCGGATGAAGTAGAGGGCTGGGTGGACGGCATCTTGGCGAAGAACGTCTACACGCATTGAATTTTTGGACAAAGTCAGACAGACCTGCTATACTTATAGAGATGGTCTGTCTGATTTTTTTTCATCTTTAGATGGATTTATCTATTACCAGCGAAGGGAGGTGAGAATATGCTAGACAGAGTATTAAAGTTTTTCATTACGTCATTCCTGGCCATTGCAGGCGGGGCACTGTTCCATTTGCTGGCCCCTATCCTGACGGACTTCCTCAGCACAGAGGTATTGCAGACCGACCTAGGCATCTTCAAGCTGACGCTGGCGAGTCTCCTGTGCTTGCTCACAGGTGCTACCCTCGGCGGCATCGTAGGTTTCCTGGCCTCTCCTTACTTCATACGGCAGCTCAAGCGTTTTTCTACCTGGGTGGAGCAGCAGCTCAGCAAGATGCCCATCCACGATGTGATTGCCGGCGCTGTGGGACTTTCTCTCGGACTCATTATTGCTAATCTCTTAGGTTATTCCTTTGCCAAGATTCCCGTCATCGGTGACTATATCCCTGTGATTTTCAGCATCGTGCTGGGGTATCTGGGCATCCATATCACCATCAAAAAGCGCCAGGAACTGACCGGCCTCTTCGATTTCTTCCCCAAACTCCTGAAGGAGCTGGCCAAGAACCGCGAGGCCAAGCAAAGTGCCGCCAAGCCTGCGGCAGCAGTGGCAGGAAGCCAGGAGAAGCCGGCTGGCAAGGATTACAAGCTCCTGGACACCTCGGTCATCATCGACGGGCGCATTGCCGATATCTGCGAGACGGGCTTCATCGAAGGGACGCTTTTGATTCCCGTGTTCGTGCTGGAGGAGCTTCAGCACATTGCCGATTCCGCTGACCAGCTCAAGCGGGTGCGGGGACGCCGGGGGCTGGATATCCTGGCGAAGATCCGGGGCGAGTCCAAGAAGCTCAAGGTGGAGGTCACCAATGTGGACTATGACGATATCACGGAGGTGGATTCCAAGCTGGTGCGGCTGGGGCAGGATGTTGGTGGCAAGATCATCACCAACGACTTCAACCTCAACAAGGTAGCCCAGCTCCGGGGCGTGGAGGTGCTCAACATCAACGAGCTTTCCAACGCCGTGAAGCCCGTGGTGATCCCAGGTGAGAACATGGTGGTTTCCATCGTGAAGTCCGGCAAGGAGCAGGGCCAGGGCGTGGCTTACTTGGATGATGGCACCATGATTGTGGTGGAGAACGGCCAGCGCCATATGGGCGAGACTCTGGAAGTGGAGGTCACCTCCGCCCTCCAGACCGCCGCAGGCCGCATGATCTTTGCCAAACCCAAGCACTGATTCTTTATTTGTTTCCAAGTTTTCGGGGCTGCCTGCTGGCAGTCCCTTTTTCTCAAAGGAGTTCTTATGGTAAGCGTGATTTTTCCCGCGGCGGGGCAGGGCACCCGCATGAAGGCGGGCAAGAATAAGGTGTTGCTGGAGCTTTCGGGGAGGCCCATTCTCCTGCGGACTTTGGCAAGTTTTTCCCGCATGCCTGAGGTGGGGGAGCTGATTGTAGTCACAGGCAGGGAGGAAATGGAAGAGGTGCGGGCCATGCTGCAGGGGGCTGAAGGCCTGAAGCCCTGGCAATTGGTAGCTGGCGGCAGCGAGCGGCAGTATTCCATCAGGAACGGCCTGAACCATGTAGCAAAGGAGGCCGACCTGGTGCTGGTGCACGATGCCGCCCGCCCCCTCGTCACCGCTGAGGTTATCCGCAGGGTGATGGAGGGCGCCAGGGCTTTCGGCGGTGCCATTGCCGCTGTGCCGGAGAAGAACACGGTGAAAATCGTGGATGATGAGGGCCTGGTGGTCAGCACCCCGCCCCGCAAGTCCCTCTGGGCGGTGCAGACCCCCCAAGGCTTTAAGAAGGATATCCTGCTGGAGGCCAATGACAGGGCCGAGCAGGAGGGCTTCCTGGGCACTGACGATGCCAGCCTGGTGGAAAGGCTGGGCAGGCCCGTCAAGGTGGTGGAGGGTGACTACCGCAACATCAAGATCACTACCCCCGAGGACATGGTGACTGCAGAGGCATTTTTAAGGCAGATGGAGGAGGAAGAAGCATGACGCGTTTTGGCATGGGCTATGATGTGCATAAATTGGTAGAGGGCAGGAAACTTATCCTGGGCGGGGTGGAAGTGCCCCATACGCGGGGGCTCTTGGGCCACTCTGATGCGGACGTGCTCCTGCACGCCATCAGCGATGCTCTTCTGGGGGCGGCAGCCTTGGGAGATATTGGCCGCCATTTCCCGGACACCGACCCCCAGTACAAGGGCGCTGACAGCATGAAGCTGCTGGCTCATGTGGTGGCGCTCATAAAGGAAAAGGGCTACAAGGTTGGCAATGTGGATGCCACCATTGTAGCCCAGAGGCCGAAGCTCAAGGATCATATCCAGACCATGAATGAGAATATCGCCCGGGTGCTGGAGGTGGAGCCTGACCAGGTCAATGTCAAGGCCACCACCGAGGAGAAGCTGGGCTTCACCGGCACGGAGCAGGGGATTTCTGCCTATGCTGTGGCAGGGTTAGAGCGGGTTTGATTCGGCAGCTTTGACGGCTTCTTCGTCTTCATCGCTGACCTTCTTTTCTGCCGCCTGGGCGAACTTGGTCAGCATGACCCGTGTCAGGCCCTGCTGGGCCAGGGTGCCGGGGCCGTCCACGCAGCCGTTGGTGCAGGCCATGCCCTCGAAGTAGTCGATGGGGAGAGTTCCCTGCTTGACCAGGGTCAGCTTGTCCTGGCAGTTTCTGAGGCCGTCGGCGTATTCCATGATGATGTTCTCGGTATTTCCCTGCTTGTCCAGCAGGGCTTTCAGCGAGGACTGCACGCCCCGGTTCAGGGGGAAGCCGATGCCCCCGGCTGTGGCCGTGGTCTGATAGGGCTCTGCCTCGAGGGAGGAGATATCAATGTCCAGCCCGTCGAAGATGCAGGCCAGTTCCTCATAGGTCATGGCGAAGTCCATGCACTCGGGGTGGTGGATGACCTCGGCTTTCTTGGCGATGCAGGGGCCGATGAAGCAGGTCAGGGCCTCAGGATCTTTGCCCTTGACCCATTGGCCGCAGGAGACCATGGGAGAGGCGGTCTCGGAAATATTCTGCTGGAATTCCGGGAAGTGCTTCTTGACGTGCTCCACGAAGGCCGGGCAGCAGGAACTGGTCATGAACTCATTTTTTTCCGGCACCTTTTCTTTGAATTCTTCGGCTTCGCGAATGGTGGTGATATCCGCGCCCACGGCGACTTCCACTACTTCGGCGAAGCCGATTTTTTTGATGCCTGCGATGATTTGCCCCGGCTGCACCTTGGCGCCGAACTGACCCACGAAGGAGGGAGCCAGCATGGCCACCACCTTTTTGCCTGCCTTGATGGCCAGCAGGATCTGGGCGATCATGCTGCGCTCGTCCAGGGCGCCGAAGGGACAGCCTTCCCGGCAGTTGCCGCAGCTCACGCATTTGTCATAGTGTATGAAGGTGCGCTTGTCCGGGCCGGAACTCATGGCATCCAGGGCGCAGGACTTGATGCAGGGACGGGTGATCTCGATGATGGCGCCGTAGGGGCAGGACTTGGCGCAGCGCCCGCACTCGATGCAGATATCCCTGTCGATATCCGCCCGGCCATTCTGGATGCTGATGGCATGCTTGGGGCAGTGCTCCATGCACTTGTGCTGGATGCAGTGACGGCAGAGGTCGGTGACATAATACTTGTCGATGGGGCAGGCATCGCAGGCATCGGGCAGCACATCCATGACAGGCAGGTCCTTCTCGAAGTTCCCTGAGAGTGCCCGCTTCGCCGCTTCCACGATATGGATGCCCGTCTCCTGCCAAAGGGCCATCTGGATGCGGTTCTTGAGCACTGCCCGTTCCTTGTGGACGCAGCAGCGCACCCGGGGACCGTCCTCCTTCACGATATTCAGGATATTATAGACTCCCTCTTCCAGGGTGCCGTCCCAGACATACCTGGCAATCTGTCGCAGGACATTGCGCCGGAAATTGGCTACCTGTGTCGTTTCCATGAAAAGCTCTCCCTTCGTTCATATGATTCTGACTTGATTCAATTGTAACAAATGTCTGTGGCATGTCAACCACCAAGTCAGCGTGGCAGGTGACACGGGATTATTTCCGTGTCAATTTTCTCATTTTATGGTAAAATCATGATATGTTTATACAGTATTTGTTGGCAGGTAAAAATACGGATGACTGTCATCGACAAATGCATCGCTGATATGGTGAGACTGTTGGAGGGAGAACATGGAAATTGATTGGCATAGCGTGGCGGCATGGTATTTTGCCATCATCAATGTTGTGGCGCTCATGATCTACGGCTGGGACAAACTGTGTGCTATCCGTAAATGGTGGCGGGTGCCTGAACTGACACTTCTACTCATTGCGGCAATGGGCGGAAGCGTAGGGGCGCTTGCAGCCATGCGGTTGTTCCATCACAAGACTTTGCACTTGAAGTTCAAATACGGAGTACCGCTGATAATGGCACTGCAAATAGTCGGACTGGTATATTTGCACCTGCCGAAATAAGCCAGGGGAGAGGATGGCCCATGGTGGGCATCCAGTGCTGCGGTGAAACATGGATAACATCTTTATTCGTAGCAGAGATTGAAAGCATGAACTTTTCCTACGAAAGAACCATCTGGACCAAAAAGTTCATAGATTTTCATAACGCATCAAATGCAATCGAATAGACCCAAGGAGCGTGATACCTATGAATTTCTTCACAAAACTTTTCTGTCCAAGGGATTATGGCCAAAGGTCAGGTAACTATACCAAAGGATGTAAGAAGCGTACTGGGGCTTGATAGTGGAAGTCGGGTAACCTTTATTGTTGAAAAAGGGTCTGTCCGTATGGTTAATTCTGCGGTGTATGCTATGCAGATGTTGCAGAACGAAATGGCAGGAGAAGCCGAGAGGATTGGGCTGACTTCAGAAGAGGCTGTTAATGACTTGGTAAAAGAGATACGCAGCGAGGGAGAATAAGGTAATAAAGAGATTGCACCTCTGTGGCTTTCCCGCTTATATCGGCAGGTGTGTTCGGCTGTCCGTCAGAGATTGCCATAGCTGTGGCAACTCAGGCCATCCGGGACTTCTTGGCAGACAACGATATGGAAATTTATTTGGTGGTGTTTGACCAGAAGGCATTCAAGATTTCCAGCAGCTTGTTCGATGACGTACAGAGCTATTTGGATGAAAGATACATCGAAGAGTTACTGGAGGTGGAATACGAAGGGGATGACCGTGACCGGCGGCTGAAGGCACTCCGTGCGCCTGTGTATCTTGGCGATGAAGAACTGGCGGCAGGAGCTGCAATGCCAATGGAGGCAGCATCTGCTGCTGACAAGGCACGTTCTCTGGAAGATTTGCTGGACGAGATAGACGATACCTTCTCTGAGGTACTTCTGCGGCTTATCGATGCCAAAGGAAAGACCGCCCCGGAGGTGTACAAGCGGGCAAATGTTGACCGAAAGCACTTCTCGAAAATCCGCAACAATCCTGACTACCAGCCCAGCAAGACCACAGCTTTGGCCTTTGCGGTAGCACTGGAGCTTAATCTTGACGAAACGCGGGACTTCATCGGGAGGGCTGGCTATGCCCTTTCCCACAGCAGCAAGACGGATATTATTGTGGAATATTTTATTGAACGGCAAGAGTACGACATATTCACCATCAACGAAACACTCTTTGCCTTCGAGCAGCCTTTGCTAGGTTGCTGAATTTGTCGCCTGACAGGCGACCTCTTGCCCCAATGATTCCGTCCTTGTTAATATTGGTGAGATGCATAACTTGTCCATATTGATGGGACAATACGGGGGCGGTATTATTTGGGCAACTTAGCTGTTTCCAGGGGAGCCGCCGTGCCAATTTTCTTGTCTTCCTTTCTTATTTTATGGTAGAATAATTGTTGCTGTAAAATTCTAAGAACGGACAGGTGAGTTATGTTGAAGGTACTGAACTTTTATGGCGGTGCGGGCATTGGCAAGAGCACCATCGCCGCAGACATTTTTTCGAAGCTGAAGCGCAAGGGGCATAAGACGGAACTGGTGGGTGAGTATGCCAAGTGGCTCTGGTACCAGAATGCCACGGATATTGTGCAGGATCAGCTGTATCTCTTTGCCGAGCAGGTTCATCGGCTGAAGACATTGGCGCGCTACGGCGTGGAGTATGCAGTCTGCGATTCGCCTCTGCCGCTGAACATCATCTACAACAACAGCCCGGACGAGCTCTTTGACCAGCTGGTGATGCATGAGCACGCCAAGTTTGACAATGTGGAATATTTGCTCCGCAGGAATGACGAATTCATTACCATTGATGGGCGTAAGGAAACAAATCTGGAACAGGCTAAGGTGAAGGATGAGGAAATCAAGGCAGTCCTGGATGGGGCAGGCATTGGCTATACGGTCATCTCTCCGTGGGAGACAGACAGGGTGCTGCTTGACTTGAAGATAAAGTGAGGAATATCAGCAATGCATATCTATGTTGATGCTGATGCCTGCCCGGTAGTACGACAGACAGAAGAATTGGCGCAGAAGTACGGCGTAGCGGTTACGCTCCTGTGTGATACCAATCACGTACTCCGTTCGGATTATAGCGAGGGCATACGCTGGGAGTCGTTTTAGAATGGGCTATACAGTCTAACTAAGGAAACGAAGACCAATGATACCTGTAAGGATAAGTAAAACACAAATTCCTTGTCCAATAGTAAATGTTTCATGAAATATAGTTATGCTGATGACGAATGTTCCTATGACACCAATGCCTGTCCATATAGCATATCCCATTCCTAAAGGAATTGCTTTTAAGGCTTGGGATAGGAGATAGAAGCTGATTGTCATTCCTATGATGGTCAGGATGGAAGGAAATGGACGGCTGAATCCGTCAGACAATTTCAAAGCAATAGTCCAAAAGGTTTCAAAAAAACCAGCAGATATAAGGTACAACCAATACATAAAATACAACTCCTCGAAAATAAAAATGGGTACGTCCAGCATTGTTCCTTCTATGTGGCCTAATGGAACAAACGCGAAGACGTACCCGGCGGCACGAATTTCATTTATGTTGTCAATATAGCAAACGGCTAGACAGGTGTCAAGAAAGTTTTATTTGGAGGCTGATATAGGCAATGTCATTAAGTTAAGAAACAGAACATATGTTTAATTGTCGTTAATTAATAATAGTTGCACAAAATAACTTTTTTAGCGGCCTCTGACCACTTATTTGTCATGCCGTTTTTACGATGAGGCTGTATTTCTCGTACCTGTTTACCCTGAATCCTGCATGGTGTCTATACTCAGAGCATTTTTTCATGCCACTAACTTAATGACATTGGACCAAGGGGAGTACCAGAAACGCTACAATGGCTTGGTGGAGCGGTACGAGAAAGCCAAGGCACGGTTCGACGTGGTGACGGAGGCCATTGCCCAGCGGTCAGCCAAGGGGGAGCGGTTGGCGGGGGTCATCAGGACGCTTGAGGCGCAGGGAGAGCCTGTCGCGGAGTTCGATGAGCGGCTCTGGGGCGCGATGGTGGATTATGTGACGGTGGGCGTGGACAAGCGGCTGACCGTGGTGTTCCGGGATGGGACGGGGATGTCATATTGACTGTGCAATCCAATGATATTTTCTATCTATCAAATCTTAAATTTAGAAAAAGTAATTCACTACATTCATTTTGCAGTCATGGTGAAATTTTCAGCACTTGCTTCAATATGGAAATAAATCCTGCTGCTTGAGGCAACGGTTTTAACGCAAATATGATTCCCGTAGGCGAAGAAAAATCCCACTCCACATCGATGGTGCGAAAGGCAGATGACATGATTTTGAAACTCTCTCTTGTAAGCAAAATATCATGCGGATGTTCCATAAAGGTGTTCGCCGTATAGAAAGCTGTCAGAGGTTCCGTACGAATATTTGGATAAGTTTTCTCTATGAATTTGCAGAGTTTGTCCACCGCAGGTGATTCCCTTGGCGGGGTTAGGATGGTGAGGTGGGAAAGGTCGGCAAGTGTCAGGATTTCCTTCTGGCTCAAAGGATGGGAAAAGGGAACCGCCAGTTTGAATTTTTCTTCCCCTAACTTAAATACACAGAAATTTTTGTACCATTCCTTCACATCGTAGGGGGAGGTTATGCAGTCGAACTCTGTACCCAGGACAGAGGACAGCCACTTCGCATTGAATTGATTATCATCGAAAGGAATGATCTGCAGGGAGAATTTTCTTTGCAGCAATTCCGAATCCTGCCATAAAGCTGTCAACAAAGTTGCAGGACGCATCATAGAGGCTCCTACCCGAATCCGCACCTTGTCCTTGGCAGAAATGGCTCGTACTTCTGCCATTGCTTGGTCGGCTTGTTTTTTTATGGCGAGAAGTTTGGTTTGCAGCATTTGTCCGGCACGGGTCAGAGATACCCCACGGTTTGTTCGCACAAAGAGCACAGCTTTGACTTCGCCTTCCAGCTCATTCATCTGATTCATCACCGCAACCGGGGAGACAAAAAGTTTTCCTGCCGCCTTGGAGAAGCTGCCTGTCTCTGCCACGGCAAGAAATGTCATGTAAATTGTAGCAATCAAAATTGCAGCACCTTCTCTTGCATTAAGCTCAAGTTAATGCTATATTAACTTATTTCTCACTTCCCGTCAATGTTACCGGCGGCTATACTGTAATCATCAAGGACAAAGGAAGTGGAGGATAAGATGGACAAAACAATGATTCTGATCGGTGCAGGCAAGGGCCTTGGAAATGCCGTGGCAAGGGAATTTGCCTCCCATGGTTTCCGCGTGGTCTTGGTGGCGAGGAATGAGGAGCGGCTGAGAGACTATGTGAATGAACTTCGCCAGCAGGGGTTTGAAGCGGACTTCAAAGTGGCTGACGCCTTTTACCCGGAGACTTTGACGAAAGCAATCCAGGAGACAGCACTGGAATACGGAACCCCTGATGCGTTGATCTACAATGTGGGAATCACAGTGCCGGACGGCAGCAGGGAAATCACCAGCCAGCTGCTGATGGAAAGGTATCAGGTGGACGCTGCCAGCGCATATCATTCGGCAATGGTGGTGGCAACAGCAGAATTTGCGGAGAAAAAAGGTGCCATCATCTTCACCGGAGGCGGCTTTGCCAAGACTTTCCAGCCAATCCTTTCCCTTAAACCACTCTGCATTGACAAGGCAGCCCTGAATGCCATGAATATTGTGCTCCACCATGAGCTGGAGCCAAGGGGAATCTTTGTGGGAAGCGTCCTCGTCAGCGGTGTGATAACTCCCGGAGATGCGCGGTATGACCCGGCCAGGATTGCCAAAGAATATTGGAAGATGTATGAGGAGCGGCAGGAATATCAAGTGCTTTACTAAAATGAAGGCGATGCCTGGCTGCAGAGAATCAATTTGCAATGATGAAATTTAGAGAAGTGATAGCATGATACGGCATATCTTCATCGGAACCTTCAAAGATGATATCAGTGAGGACATCAAGCAGAAGGAACTGGCCGATATGAAGGCCATGAAAGAGCAAATTCCCGGCATCGTGGATTTGAAAATCGGTTTCAGCACTGGCTGGGCTGGCACACTGAACCAGATTGTTATGACCGTGGATTTTCGGAGCAAGGCAGATTTCGATGTTTATATGAAACATCCCTACCACATGGATTACATCGACAAGACCGGCACGGAGTATTTCGACCGTTCCACCTTCGCGGCGGCGCAGTTTGAATTCGAGGATTGACAGACCGGGGTTGGGATTTTATCATGGAAACAGCAATACAAAGCGATAGGAGGCAGAGGAACATGGCAAAGGGAAATCTTGGCTTTGGCTGGATGCGGCTGCCGCTGAAATCCGGCGATACGGGTGACATTGACCATGAACTGGTCAAGAAAATGGTGGACGAGTATATGGCGGCAGGCTTCAATTATTTTGACACGAGCTTTGTCTACCACGACGGGAAGAGCGAGAACGCCATCAAGGAGTGCCTTGTAAAGCGCAAGCCCAGGGACAGCTTCCTCCTGGCCTCGAAACTACCCACCTTCATCATCAAGGAGGAGCAGCAGGTGGTGGATATTTTCCGGCAGCAGCTGGAAAATTGCGGCGTGGAATATTTTGACTACTTCCTGCTGCATAACCTGAATCTTATCCGCTATGAGAGGGAAGTCAAGTCCTGCCGCATGTTCGAGCATTTGCAGGAGTGGAAGAAGGAAGGAAAAATCCGCCATATCGCATTTTCCTTCCACGACTCCGCCGATGTGCTGGACAAAATCCTGTCCGAACACCCGGAGGTGGAAGCGGTTCAGATCGTGGTGAATTATTTCGATTGGGAGGCCAGCTTCATCCAGGCACGGAAGTGCTATGAAACCATTCGGAAGCACGGACGCCAGGTCCTCATCATGGAGCCGGTAAAGGGCGGTCTTTTGGCAAAGGCACCGAAAGAGGCCGAAAAACTCCTGAAGGGGGCGCAGCCCGAGGCATCCATCGCCTCCTGGGCTATGCGTTTCGCGGGAGAGCTTGAGGGCGTGCTGGCCGTGATCTCCGGCATGTCGAACCCGGAGCAGGTAAAGGATAATATTGCCACCATGCAGAACTTGAAGCCCCTTTCGGACAAGGAGAGGGAATTGCTGCGTGAAGTTGTCCGCATCTACCATGCCAGTGGCCCTGCCCAAATGTCGGATTTCTCCGCTTACGAGGAAATAAATCCTCGCGGCATTTCCGCAGCTGCCGTTGTGGAGACATGGAACAGCTGCCTGCTCCAGCCTGTGCCGACCTTCGCCGCCGAGCAGAATTATTTCAGCACCGAGAAGGCCAAGCATAAAATTAAAATGGATGAACCGTGTTTACCAGAAAAAATCATGCTGGAAGACGGAACGGATGCCACAAAATTGGTCAAGGAAGCCGAGAAATTCCTGACGGAAACAATGTTTTTCAAGTATGACGTGTAGGGAAGAAAAGGCTTTTATGCGGAAAAAAATGATAGTCTTACAAATCGGCAAATTGGAACATTATAAATTCGTGAGTCAATAAGAAAGGGGGGGCAAAATCCCCACCGAGGGGGTGCAAATGCACCCCCTTCTCTTTTTCTCAAAGCCTTGTCCCGTGCGGCTTCAGAGGCAGCAGGGGGGTGCAAGGGGGTTCATCTTTAATCGAGTATCGGGGGTGCATCGTTATTTTGTATCAAAATTTGCGGTAAAGGGGAAATTCTACTCACAATCCTCTCATCTCTTAGTCAAGACTCGTCCGGCAGACACTCTGCGACACATCGGAGTTGGAGC